>JAZSGE010000017.1:0-45782 GCA_045532575.1 Eubacteriales bacterium
TAACGCGGTCCCCCTTTTTGCCCTGTCCTGCCGCATAGTTGCTGTGCGTTGCAATCATAGATTGCGCCGCGAGCGCCTTGCGTCGAGGACTTCGCTTCGATAAAAAGCCACACCGTGGCTTTTTATCCTCGCTCACCCACCAGGGAAGGCTAAAAGTGACAGAGGAACGCCACCGGGGGAGGCTTGAAGTAACAGGGGGAGGCTTGATTAGCCGCCGCTTCGTGTGCCGGCGGAGCGACTCATCCGTCACAAGCGGTATGCGGCCAAGGGCAACGGCGTGCACAGTACAACCTCATCCACCGCTGACGCGGTCCCCCTTCCCCCACTGGGGAAGGCAAGCCCTCTCGGTCGCGTTCCGCGACAGCTGTCTCGTTGCAGCTCGGTCACGCTCGGGGTTTGAGAGTCCCCCGGACTTTCATTCAAGACCCTCGCGCCGCATCGCTACCCAAAGGGGGAGCCTAAATTAGCCGCTGCGCTACACGCGGGGGGAGGCGAATTTTTCTCCTCATCGGTAAACCTCTCCCCCACCACGCTCCCCTCGCGTGGTTTTCGTTTACCAAAAAAGAGAACGATTGAAAAATCGTTCTCTTTTTTATCCGTAGAGTCGGCGCACCTCGAGGATCGCTTCATCGGACTCGGTGAGTGGGCGAAAGGTGAGTCCCGTGAGCCGTGGGAAGGCTTCACCGCCGAGGGTGGCGGGAGAGGCAAGGAGGGCCTCCTTTTCGGGGCGAGGAAGGCGCTTGATGGCCGCCTCGGCACGGAGGGCCGCCGACATATCGGCGCATTCCCAGGCAGACAGCAGGCGCCGGGCGCCCTTGGCACGCGTATAGGCTGCGGCGGTGGGGCGCTTTTCAAAATGGTCGCGCATCCGATGAACGAGGTCGCGCGCTGTGCCCGTGTAGAGCGAGCCATCGGCACACAGGAGGATATAGACGTACGCCATCACACACCCCGAAGGACGGCCTCGATCTCCTCGCGCCCTGCGGGGAGGCTCCCCTGACAGAGCTCGGGGCGACCGCCGCCGCGGCCGCCGAGGGCGGCGTGGAGCGCCGATGAGACATCCCGGGCGCGCCCTCCGCGCGAAGCGATCGCGTAGCGGTATCCGCCGTCGGTCGGGGAGGCAACGAGGACGAGGCCGTCGGTCATGGTCATGGCCTCCTCGGCGTAGCTCCGCAGGCCGTTCGGATCAAGGTCGGGATAGAACAGGACAAAGTCGTTGGCCGCCGCCGCGTGCTGAAGGCGCTCGCGGCGCAAAGCGGCGCGCAGAGCGGCCACGGTGGCGCGCTCCTCGGCGAGAGTCACAAGGAGACGGTCGACCCCCGAGGCGACCTCGCCCTCGGGCACCGAGAGAGCGACCGAGACGGCGTGCACGCTCTCCTGCTTTTGGCGGTAATCGGCAAGGGCATCGGGCCCTACGGCGATATGCAGGCGGACACCGCCCTTGTAGTTCATGGCCGAGGTGATCTTCAGGAGCCCGACCTCGCCGGTCGATGCGACGTGCGGCGCACAGCAGGCACAGAGGTCCACCCCCTCGATCTCAACGAGGCGCACGCCCTCGGTAAGGGCGAGCTTTGCACGGTAGGCAAGCGCCGGCAGCTCCTCGGGACGGGGATAGAGAATGCGCACCGGGCGGTTTTCGCGGATGGCACGGTTGGCGGCCGCCTCGGCGGCCTCGAGCTGTGACGGAGAAAGCGGCAGGTCAAGGTCGAGCGCGACCTCCCCGTCGCCAAGGTGGAAGCCGACGTTCGTTGCGCCGTACAGGGTATGGAGCACCCCCGAGAGGATATGCTCGCCCGTGTGCACCTGCATATGACGGCGGCGGCGGTCGGCATCAAGGCACCCCTCGACCGTCTCACCGACCGTAAGGGGGGCGGCGGTGCGGTGGTAGACCTCATCCCCCCGAAGGGTCACATCGAGCACGGGGACACCGCCGAGCGTGCCGTGATCGGCTCCCTGCCCTCCTTCCGCCGGGAAGAAGGCGGTGCGGTCAAGGAGGACCTCCCATCCGTCCTTTGTCGCCTCGCAGGAGCGGACGGTGGCGGAAAACGCAAGGACGGGAGGGGCTTCGTCGTAAAGTTTCGTTGTCATAATGTCTCCGATGGCGGCGGATGCCGCCGCTATATTCGCATTTAGTCGCGTTGTATTCGCCGTTATATTCCGAGAAGGCTCTTGGCCAGGGTGAAGTAGACGAGAAGCGAAACGGCATCGACGAGCGTGGTGATGAAGGGGCTGGCCATCACGGCGGGGTCAAGGCCGAGGCGCTCGGCAAGGATCGGCAGACTGCACCCGATCAGCTTGGCGGCGACAACGGTCACACAAAGGGCCAGGCTGACGACGAGAGCGACCATGAGCGTGACGGCCTCATTCCCCATCAGGAGCCCGTCGACAAGGAGCACCTTGCCGAAATTGACGATGCCGAGGACGGCACCGCAGAGAAGCGAGACCCGCAGCTCCTTCCACAGCACCGCCAGCACATGGCGATGCGTGAGCTCGCCGAGCGAGAGACCGCGGATCACGGTGACCGAGGCCTGGCTGCCCGAATTCCCCCCTGTGCCCATCAGCATCGGGATAAAGGAGGTCAGGATGACCGAGGCGGCCAGCGCGCTCTCAAACGAGGTGATGATGAGCCCCGTGAAGGTGGCGCTGAGCATCAGGACAAGGAGCCAGGGAATGCGCGAGCAGAAGATCCCGAGGGCCGACTGCCGCAGATACGGGCGCTCGGTATTCACGGTGATGGCGGCCATCTTGGCGAAGTCCTCCTCGACCTCCTCGGAGAGGACCTCGATGGCATCGTCGACCGTGATGATGCCGACAAGGCGCCCGTCCCCGTCCACAACGGGAAGGGCGAGGAAATTGTATTTGTCAAAAAGACGGGCCACCGCCTCACGCTCGTCCCCCGTTGAGACCGCGACCACATTCTCCTCCATCAGCTCCCCCACTGTTTTGCCAAGGGGGGAAACGAGAAGCATCCGCGCCGTCACGATACCAATCAGGCGCCGACCGCCGTCGGTCACATAGCAGGTGTAGACGGTCTCCTTATCAATGGCGACCGCGCGGATGTGGTCCAGGGCCTCACCGACCGTCATCCCGGCGCCGAGGCGGACATACTCGGTCGTCATCATGCTCCCCGCACTCCCCTCGGGGTACTTCAGGAGCTCGTTGACCGAGCGGCGCATCTCGGGCGTGCAATTCTTCAGAATACGCCGCACGAAGTTGGCGGGCATCTCATCAAGGAGGTCGGCCGTATCGTCCGAATACAGCTCATCCAGCACGCGGCGCAGCTCGTAATCGCTGAAGGCGGCGACAAGCGCGCGGCGATCCTCGCTCCCGAGCTCGACCAGCACCTCGGCGGCGGTCTCCTTGGGGAGCAGGCGATAAATGAGGAGGCGCTCCTCCTCGGAAAGGTCAGGAAAAAGATCGACAATATCCTGGGGGAGCTGCTCCTCAAGCGCGCGGCGCAGCTCGGCGAGGCGGCGCTCCTCAAGGAGGGCGCGGATCCTTTCCATCAGCACGATCTGTTCTTCTCTCATTTCATCCTCCGCATAATAGTATAACCAAAGGGATACGGACGAAAAACAAAAAGGCGACAAAAGACAAGACGCCCTTTGTCACCATAAGGTCGCGCTTGCCTTTATTGAACCCGAGGACGACACGGCAAAACGTTTGCCGTGCCGCAAGGTCGCCCAACGTCCGCTGTGCCGCAACTGCCGCATAGATCCACCGTGTCTCACCTCACTTCTTTTTTTCTCAAGTATAGCACAAGTGGCGCGCCTTGTAAAGGGGATTCCGATTTTTTATTTTTCTGTGGCGGAGGGGTGCCCGACGGTAGTAAAAAAGGCAACAAGAACACAACAATGTGCAAAGACGGAGCCGGGAATTATCGGTATAATGAAAGCAGATATACGAAGGGGCCACCAGGTGGGAGCCCCCTATGAAAGGAGACTCGGCTATGTTCAAGCTTGGACTTGTGGATATCGACGTTTCGCATCCCGGTGCCTTTGCCGTTAAAATGAAGGAAAAGGAGCTCCCGATGCGCTACACTCATCTTGTGAATCTCGGCTTCCGCGAGGAGGACGAGGGGCGCCGTATTGCGCTCGGGAAGGACCGAAGACCGGGTGGAATCCACCAAAAAAAGGCTTTCGCGAGATCGCGAAAGCCTTTTTTGTTTCTTGCCGTTACCACTCGCAACGGATCAGGCCGTCCTCACCACAGACCATCCTCGTGCCGTAGGGCTCGCACATTGCGGCGAGATATTCGGCAATCGTCGGGTCGTAGCTGCGGCGCGGCAGACCGATCTCGGACTTATGAGCAGTCATCGACATCTCGACGGGCATCAGGGTCAGCCTTGTGAGCCGTGTGCCCTCGGTCTCCCAGAGAGGAATGACCGAGCGGAACATCCGGGGGTCGGTCATCAGACCGACGGTGAAATTCTGCGAGCGCTTTTTGAGAAGCTCATGCACCGTCGAGGAGGAGGTCAGGCTGTGCTTGGCAAAGAAGTCCTCGGGGGCGACCTCGATGCTGTAGAGCTGGAGGACGAAATCGCCGAGCGAATAGAAGATCGGGCACTCACGGTACACCTCGATCGGGCGGAGGAGGTGCGGACCGTGGCCCACGATGGCGTGGGCCCCGGCGTCGATCAGGCGGTGGGCGAGGTCACGCAAAAACTCGGCGGGGTTCTCCTTTTCGGTTCCGCTCAGCTGATGCGAATGCACCGAGACGATGATGTAGTCGGCCCCGAGCTGTGCCTCGAGGATCGCGCGCTCGATGCGTGCGACGTCGGCCTCGTTGGCCTTCATCACGTATTTCGGCTCATCGGCGAGGACGAACTTCAGGTCGCCGAGCTCGCACTCGCCCTCGGCGAGGCTTGCATAGTAGCCCTCCTTGCGGATGATCTCCTTGGAGGCGTTGATGCCCGTGGCGGCGGCGATCCTTTGGATATGCTCGAAGTCCTCCCTCGGGAGCTCGATGTGCTTTTCGATACGCACACCGTTGATGCCGGGGCGCCCCGGCACACGGGGCGACTGCGCGCCCGCCATCATCGAGGGGTCGAAGTTGGTGTTGACCGAGATCAGCGCCACGCGGCCGTGCGGCGTCTCAAGATAGCGCGGTGCCGAGGCCTCGGCCAGGTTGCGGCCGGCACCGCTGTGCACAAGGCCGCTCTCCTCGACGGTCCTCAGCGTTTGCTCAAAGCCGGTATAGAAGAAGTCGAGGGCGTGGTTGTTGTTGAAGCTCGTCATATTGAAGCCGAACCTCTTGAGGTCGTCAAGCACACGGGGCTCTGCGCGAAGATAGGTGCCGCCGCTGAACTGCGAGCCACACGCCTCGCCCTCGCGGTTCAGGGTCGTCTCAAGATTGAAGAAGCGGGCATCCCCCTGCATAATGAAGGGACGAAGCTCGGCAAAGCCCGGAAACTCCTCGCAGATCCGCTGTTGGATGATGGCATCTCCTGCCGCTGTGAATTTCATGCTTCCACCTCCGTAAGGCGCAAACCGACCCGGATGGCGATCTCAAGCCCCGGGATCAGCGAATTTTTTTCCACCCATTCCTCGCGTGTGTGCACGCCGGCATGGCGGTTGACACCGATGCAGAGCGCGGGGATGCCGAGCGAGCACGGGATGTTGCAATCGGTCGAGGAGCTGTAGAAGCTGACCGCCTCCCCGATGACCTCCTCAATGATCGGAACGACCGTGGCCTTGAGTGCCGCGATCTCCTCCTCCCGTACGGTGGCGCAGGGGCGCTCCCCGACAAGGGTCACGCGGACGTCTACCCCCTCACGGCGGGCGGAGGCGAAGATCTCCTCAAAGCGCGCACGCATGGTAGCAAGGCAGGCGGCATCGTCCGAGCGGTATTCGCACAGCATCTCGGCGCTTTGGGCGATGGTGTTGACCGAGGTACCGCCGCTGATCGTACCGACGTTGTAGGTCGTGCGGGTGCCGTCGACCTCAGGGACACGGATAGCGTAGATCTCAGCGACGATCCCCGCAAGGGCGGCGATCGCGTTAGGCTTGCCGAAGGCGCCGTAGGAATGGCCGCCCTCGGTCAGCGCCTCGATCCGATAGCGATGCGAGCCGACACAGCGGTCGGCCACCGCATTGAGGGAGCTGTCGAAGGTGATAAAGCGGGCGATGCGCCCCTCATAGTCACGGAAGAGGCGGCGTGTGCCCTTCAGGTTCCCGAGCCCCTCCTCGCAGGAATTGCAAACGAAGAGGATACCCCCCTTCGGCACGAGGGCCTTTTCGATGAAGAACTTCGCCATGACGAGAAGGACGGCCACGCTGGCGGTATCGTCCGAGGCGCCGGGGCAATGGATCCTTTCGCCGTCATCGAAATACGGCATCGGCTCGGTATCCGGAAAGACGGTATCGGTGTGGGCGGCAAAGACGGTGATCTCGCGGCTCCCCTCGCACCCGAGGGGGAAGACCACATTGAGCGCCTCATCGACGGTAACGCCGTGGGCGCCGACGCGCTCGAGCCACGCCTTGCAGTAGGCGGCGCGCTCGCCCTCGGCGTTGGAGGGCGCGGGGATGGCGCAGAGCTCACGGAGTGTATCCAGCATCAGTTGTTGGTTCTCCCGGATATAGTCCTTGATGGCTTGAATCACGGTAGGGATCTCCTTTATACGATATGGTATCTCTATGATACGCCCGTTTTACCATACTGTCAACAATTATATAAAATGGGCTTGCACCATTGCCTGCGATGTGGTAAAATAGAGAAAAAGGAGGCGAGGACTATGGAGCTTTTGCAGCTGCGGTATTTTTTTGAGAGTGCGAAGGCCGAGAGCTTTACAAGAACGGCCGAGAAATACAAGGTGCCGCCGACATCGGTCTCGGCGGCGATCAAGCGGCTTGAGGGGGAGCTTGGCGGCCCACTCTTCCATCGGTCGTGCAACCGCATCACGCTGAACGAGCGCGGGCGGCGCCTGCAGGGCTCCCTGCGCCTTATCTTCGCAGAGCTGGACGGCGCCATCGAGAGCCTCACCTCGGCGAGCACTGACACCCGCGAGATCAGGATGCTGGTGCGCGCCATGCGCGGCGAGATCACCGACCGCATCATTGAGTACAAGGAGAAGCATCCGCACATCTCCTTCAAGACGGTGTTCGATTTTGATGACACGGAGCTTGAGAAGTATGACATCATCATTGACGATGCCTCAAGGCGGTACGCCGAGTACGAGCCGATCGAGCTCTTCACCTGTACCATCCGCCTGCGGGCCCGGGCCGACAGTCCGCTGATCGGGAAAAGGCTTACCCTCGGGCAGCTTTCGGAGCAGCCCTTCATTACGATCGGGGAAAACAACGCCCTGCACCGGATACTCCTCAATGCCTGCAAGCGCGCAGGGTTCGTCCCGAATATTGTGGTGCAAAGCAATGACATCCGGTGTCTTCAGAAGTGCCTCGAGGCGGGGGTGGGGATCGGCCTTGGGCGCGAGTACCCGCGCGCGGTGATATCGCCGCATATCAAGGATCTCGAGGTTGTGGATTTCAATGAGACCCAGACGATCTGCGCTTTTTGCAAAAAGGAGTCGGCCTACGGCAATGTCGAGCATTTTCTCCGATTTCTCAAGGGCAGGTCGATCTAGAAGAAAAACGCCGTTGGGGGTGCCAACCTCGTTTTTTTATGCTTTCTTGCGGCGCCAAAGGGCGCGCGCCGCATAGACGGCGGCGTAGGTGAGGACGGCCAGGGCCACGACCGTCGCCCCCGAGGGGATATCGAAGTAGAAGGAGACGATAAGGCCGACGACGGCGAAGGCGGCGGAGAGGCCGGCCGCTGTCAGCATCCGCGGCAGGAGCCTGCGCGTCAGCATCGCGGCGGTGGCCGCCGGGGCCGTGAGGAGGGCGATGGCGAGCATAATGCCCGTCACACGGAGAAGGACGACGACGGCGAGGGCGATCATCCCGAGGATGAGGTATTCGAGCACGCGAACGCGCATGCCGGAGACGGCGGCGAAGGTCTCGTCAAAGAGATAGGCGCGCAGATCCTCGAAGAAGATGAGGACGAGGAGCACGACGAGGGCGCCGACCCCCGCCATCAGCCAAAGGTCGGCCGAGGTGACGGTCAGGATGTTGCCGAAGAGGTAGGAATTGAGGTCGGGGGGGTAGCCCGGGGAGAGGGCGACAAAGACGATGCCCGCCGCCATGCCGAGCGACCAGAAGAGCGAGATCAGGATATCGGTCCCCGACGAGCTTTTGCGGCGCACCTCCCCGATGCCGAAGGCGGCTCCGAGCGAGAAGAGGATAGCGCCAAGGAGGGGCGAGAAGCCGCAGAGGTAGCCGAGGCCGACGCCGCCGTACGCGGTGTGGGCGATACCGCCGCTCATCATCACGAGGCGTTTTTCGACGATGATGACACCGACAAGGCCACAAAGGAGGCCGGAAAGCAGGGCGGCGGCGAGGGCGTTCTGCATAAAGCGGTAGTCGAGGAAGGCTTCAATGACAGTCATGGCAATCGCATCCTCCCTTCCCGTCATGCGTGCGGAGCACGCGGTGGGGCGCGCCGTGGGCAATGAGATCCACGGGGCATCCGTACATGGCTGTCGAGACCTCGGCCGACAGCTCGGGCTCGCCGTGGTAGACGAGCGAGTGCGAAAGGCAGGCGAGGCTTGTGACCGAGGAGGACACGGCCAGCATATCGTGCGTGACCATCAGGACCGTCATTCCGCGGCGGTTGCGCTCCGAAAGCAGCTCATAGATGCGGGCGCGCGTAGCGGGATCGACGCCCGAGGTCGGCTCATCGAGGAGCAGGATCTCGGGGGATTTGGCGAGGGCGCGGGCGAGGAGCATACGCTGAAATTCGCCCCCGGAGAGCTCCGAGACCAGGCGGTCACCGAAGCCGGCAAGGCCGACCTCGTCCAGCACCGCCTCGGCCCCCAGGCGCTCGGTGCGGCCAAGGCGGCGGAGGGGGTGGAGGCCGCGGCCGAGATAGGCGGTCGAGACGACCTCACCGACCGTCATCGGGAAGGCGCGGTCGAAGGCGGCAAACTGCGGCACGTAGCCGAGGCGAGAGCGGCCGCGCTCGGGCGCCTCGCCAAAGAGGGTCAGGGTACCGCCCGTCGGGCGGACGGTGCCGAGTATGACCGAAAGGAGGGTGGTCTTCCCTCCTCCGTTCGGGCCGATGATCCCGAGGTACGCCCCTGCCTGTACCGAAAGGCAAACGTCGGTCAGGGCGCGCGTTTTTCCATAGCTGACCGTCAGGTGGTCGATCCCGATGACCTCACTCACGGGGCACTCTCCTCTCTTGCGGTTAGGGCGATGGCATCCGCCATCGACAGAAGGTTTTGAATATAGTCCTCGGACAGGGGAGAAAGCATGACGGCCTCGCCGCCGATCTCCTCGGCAAGGGCGCGGGCGCCGCGCCCGTCGGTCTCGGCCTGGTAGAAGACGGTGCGGATCCCCTTCTCGCGTGCGAGGTCGACGGTCTCGGCGAGCTCGGCGGCGGTCGGCTCACGGCCGTCCCGCTCGAGGGCGTGCATCGTAAGGCCGTATTCGTCGCAAAGGTAGCCGAAGGCGGGGTGGTAGACGAGGATATCGCGGACACCGGTCGCTGTGAGGGCCTCGCGCACATGGGCATCGGCCTCGGTGAGCGCGGTACGGTAGGCGGCGGCGTTTTCACGGTAGGTCGCCTCGCCCTCGGGGTCGAGGGCCGAAAGCTCGTCCGCAATGCAGTCGATCATCAGGGCGACGCGCTTCGGCGACAGCCAGACGTGGGGGTCGCGCGCGCCGTGGATCGTAAGCTCGGGATATTCCTCGGCGGCTTTCGCGGCAAGCGAGACATGGCGCGTGTCCTCGCCGAGGGCAGGGAGAAGCGCGGTCTCCTCCACGGGCACGCCGATCGAGAAGAAGAGGCAGGCGTCGGAGAACTCCATCATCGCGCGGACGGTGGGCTCGTACGCCTCGGGGCTGTATCCCGGGGGAACCATCGTCACGATGCGGAAGCTATCCCCTGCAACGGCGCGGACAAAGGCGGCCTCGGGCGGGATCGAAACGGCGATCACGGGGCGCTCGTCCCTCTCGCCGCACGCCGACAGCACCGGCAGGACGAGAAGGAGAAGGAGGCCAAGGGCAAGATAACGGGTGGCGTTTTTCATATCGTTCTCTTTACTGAAGTTAAAGTTTACCATTTATTGTAGCATACTCGCTTTTGTAGGTCAAGCCCTTGGGCGAATTTTCAGCGATACCTTGACAAAATCAGCGGCATACGATACAATTGTACGGGGCTATCCCCGCGTGAGTTCGTAACCATCCTCACGTAAAACAAAACTAAGGAGCTTACCATGAATCGCACAAGATCCCTGACCCGCGGCGCGATCATTGCCGCACTCTACGTTGTCCTGACCCTCGTCTCGGCCGCCTTTGGGCTGTCGAGCGGTGTCATCCAGCTCCGCCTCTCGGAGGCGCTTTGCGTTCTCCCTGTGCTGTGTGCCGAGGCGGTGCCCGGGCTTTTCATCGGGTGTCTTATCGCCAATCTTCTGACGAGCGCCTCTGTCTTTGACATCCTTTTCGGAAGTCTTGCCACCCTGCTGGGAGCGATCGGCGCGCGCCTCC
Organism: Eubacteriales bacterium; assembly: GCA_045532575.1. GTDB lineage: Bacteria > Bacillota > Clostridia > Oscillospirales > CAG-272 > UBA1740. Next base: position 10,545 of record JAZSGE010000017.1, read on the forward strand.
TCAAGCGGTGGCCGCTTCTCTCTCCCCTGCCAACGGTCATGGCCAATGCGGCCATCATTCCGCCGGTGCTGATTTTTGCGTACGGGGTCAGCGAGGCCTATTGGTTCCTCCTTGTGACGATCACGGTCGGCGAGGTGCTTTCGACGGCGGTCATCGGCCTGCCGCTCTACTTCGTTCTGAAGAAAAGATGTAAGGACTTGTTTACATAAGTGATGAAACATACGACTCTGTGCTATATTGAACACGATGGTGCTTATCTCCTTTTGCACCGCATAAAGAAGAAGGAGGACGTCAACGAGGGCAAGTGGATCGGGATTGGCGGCAAGCTGGAGGAGGGCGAGACTGTCGAGGACTGCCTCCTGCGCGAGGTGCGCGAGGAGACCGGGCTCACTCTCACCGAATACCGCTTTGTCGGGCGGATCTGCTTTGAGTCCGACGAGTGGCCGCCCGAGGTGATGCACCTCTATCATGCGACCGCCTTTGGCGGCACGCTCCTTTCCGATTGTGACGAGGGGACCCTTGCGTGGGTCGACAAGCATAAGGCACGCACGCTCCCGATGTGGGAGGGTGACCGCATCTTTCTGGATCTCCTTGAGGAGGGCGCACCGCCCTTCTCGCTGACGCTCCGGTATCACGGGGATACGCTCATCGAATCGGTCCTCGGGGAGCTTTGAGGGCAAAGCGAGGGACAAAAGGAAAAAGCCGTTGGCAGAGCCAACGGCTTTTTTCATTTTCCAAGCTCCTTGGTGCGGCGAAAGGAGGCGGCGACGGCATCCTGCACCAGGGTGGGAAGGCCGCGCCCCTCGAGGACCTTCACGCCCTCGATCGTGCTGCCGCCGGGCGAGCAGACGGCCTCCTTGAGTGCCGTCGGGGTCCTGCCGGTCTCGACTGCCATGCGCATCGCGCCGCGGATGGTTTGGGCGGCGTAGGCGAGGGCGCGCTCACGCGAAAGGCCGGCGGCCTCACCGCCCGCCGCCATAGCGTCGAGGAAAAGGTAGGCAAAGGCCGGGCCACAGCCCGAGACGGCGCAGGCGGCGTCGATCAGGGCTTCGGGCAGCTCATCGCACTTGCCCGAGGCCGCCATGATGGCGAGAAAATCGGCGCGCGCCGCCGCGCTCACGCGGGGCGAGGGCGCGTAGACCGTCATTCCTTCACCAACGAGGACGGCGGTGTTCGGCATGATGCGGATGACGGGGGCGCCCGACAGCATCACCTCGAGCGATGCGAGCGGTACCCCGGCCGCCATACTGATGAAGGTCGTGCCGCGCGCAAGAGCCAGCGAGGTCGGGAGGGTAGCGAGCACATCGGCGAGCACCTGGGGCTTCAGGCCAAGAAAGAGAAAGTCAGAGTGGGCGAGGAGCATCTCTGCGGAAACGACCTTGGCCGCTATCTCGGCGGCTAAGGCCTCGGCCTTGGCGGTATCGGCATCGGCGAGGAGGATGCTCGCCTCACGGTCAGCACGGCGGACGGCACGGGCGAGCGCGCCGCCCATATTGCCGCAACCGAGAAATCCAACATTCATAGCGTACTCCTTATCGGATCTGTCCGTCACCGCGGACGATGTACTTATACGAGGTCAGCTCGCGAAGGCCCATCGGGCCGCGGGCGTGCAGCTTTTGCGTTGAGATTCCCATCTCACAGCCAAGCCCGAATTCACCGCCGTCGGTAAAGCGGGTCGAGGCGTTGTGGTAGACAGCCGCCGCATCCACGGCGGAAAGGAAGCGCGCGGCGACGGCTTCGTCCCCCGTGACGATGGCCTCGCTGTGTCCCGTCGAATGGGCGGCAATGTGGCGGATCGCCTCCTCGACCCCGTCGACGATGCGGACGGCGAGGATATAGTCGAGGAACTCGGTATCGAAGTCGTCTTCGCCTGCCGGGGTGCCCTCAATGATGGCGGCCGCCAGAGGATCGAGGCGGAGCTCGACCGCCGGCTTTCCCTCGGAAAGGCGCGCATCGACTAGCGCATTTTTGAGAATCGGTAAAAAAGACTTTGCAATTTTGCGATCGACAAGACAGACCTCGGCCGCGTTGCAGACCGAGGGACGGCTGGTCTTGGCGTTCGTGACGATGGCCTCGGCCATCGCAGGATCGGCGGCACCGTCCACATAGATATGGCAGATGCCCGTGCCCGTTTCGATGACGGGAACCGTCGCCGTTTCGACACAGGTGCGGATGAGCCCCGCGCTCCCGCGCGGGATCAGGAGGTCGATGTACCCTTCCCCCGTCATCAGCTCACGGGCGCTCTCGCGGCTGGTATCCTCAACGACCGAGACAAGTGCCTCGGGGAGCCCCTTGGCACGGAGGGCGCGGCGGAGGGCCGCGACGATCGCAAAGGAAGAGCGGAAGGCATCGCGGCCGCCGCGCAGGATGCAGGCGCTCCCTGCCTTCAAGGCGAGGGCGGCGGCATCCGAGGTGACGTTCGGACGGCTTTCATAGATGATGGCGATGACCCCCATCGGCACCGAGACACGCTCGATGCGGAGGCCGTCGGCACGCACGGTGGTGGCGAGGCTCTGCCCGACGGGATCGGGGAGGGCGCTGACGGCACGGATGCCCTCGGCCATGGCGGCAATGCGCCCCTCGTCAAGACGGAGGCGGTCGAGCATGACGGGAGCAATGCGCTCTCTTGCGGCGGCGAGATCCTCACCGTTGGCCGCAAGGATGGCGGCGGTATCGGCAAGAAGCGCCTCGGCCATCAAAAGAAGGAGGGCGTTCTTCTCCTCGGTCGGCAGGGTGGCAAGCGTGGGGGCGGCCGCCTTGGCCGCCTGCATGATATCCTTAGTTGCGATCATAGGTTACCTCTTTTTCAGGAATCGGGTGCCAACCCTCCTGCCCTCAACGATATCGTAGAGGATCTCGGGGCGGTCACCGTCGGCGATCACCATGTCAATGCCCGCCTCGGTCACGCGGGCGGCGGCGCGGAGCTTGGTCATCATCCCGCCCGTGCCGAGGTTGCCGGCGCTACCGCCGCCGAGCGCCAGAATGGCGGGCGTGACCTCCTCGACGACCGAGATGAGCTCGGCCCCCTTATCGGTGTGCGGATCGGCGGTGTAGAGGCCGTCAATATCCGAAAGCAGCACCAGAAGGTCGGCCCCGATGGCGGTGGCGACGATCCCTGCCAGGGTATCGTTATCGCCGATGACGATCTCCTCGGTGGCGACGGTGTCATTCTCATTGATGATGGGAAGCACCTCGAGCTCGAGGAGGCGGTTCATGGTATTTTCAAAGTTATGACGGCGGTCATCGTCGGCAATGTCGCTCCCCGTGAGAAGCACCTGGGCGACGGTGTGGCGGTATTCCGAGAAGAGCTTATCGTAGGTGTACACCAGCTCGCACTGACCGACGGCGGCGGCCGCCTGCTTGGTCGGGATATCGCGGGGGCGCTCCTTGAGCGAGAGCTTGCCGACGCCCATCCCGATCGAGCCCGACGAGACGAGAACGATCTCGTTCCCGGCATTTTTGAGATCGGACAGCACACGGCAGAGCGCCTCGACACGGCGCACGTTCAGGTGCCCGGTTTTGTACATCAGGGTGGAGGTCCCCACCTTAACCACGAGTTTCATTCGCCTACTCCTGTATAAAAATAAACTGTTAGTATTAAGATTATAGTACAAACCGCAGGGAGTGTCAAGTCCTCGCCGAAAAATAGGGAAAAACGCCCGAAAAGCACGGGGCCTTTATTGACAAGCCAAGGCTTTTGCGGTAAGATAGAACTGATATCGGCACCTTGCCCGAAAGGAGAACTACCGTGCATATTGACAGAAAAGACGCCGACGAGCGCTTCCGTTGGGACCTTGCGGCGATCTACCCGACCGAGGAGGACTTCCTCGCTGACATCCGCCTCGCCGAGGAGGGGATCACGGCACTCGAGGCCGCCCGCGAGGGCTTTACGGCAAGCGGAGAGGCCCTCTTCTCTGCCCTCGAGGCCTCGACAGAGACCGAGCGGCGCATCACAAAGCTCTATGAATACGCCATGCTCTCCTCGGATCTCGATAAGGGCGACAACCGCGCCCAGGCGCGCCTTGCCAAGGTCAGCGATCTTGACGACGCCTACCGCGCCGCCACCTATTTTGTTGCCCCCGCCATCCAGAAGCTGGACGAGGGGACGCTTGACCGCTATTACGGGGAGTTCCCCCGCCTTTCGGACTATCGCCGCACGCTGACGCTCATCCGCCGCGAGGTGCCGCACATGCTCTCGGACGAGGGCGAGCGCGTGGTCGCCTCGCTGGCACCGGTCTTCGGTACGCAGCGCGAGATCCATTCGGTATTTGCCAATGCCGATCTTGATTTCGGCCGTGTGAAGGGCGAGGAGGGCGAGATGATCCCCCTGACGAGCGCCACCTACGTGCCGCTCCTTATGAGCCGAGACCGGCGCGTGCGCCGCTCGGCCTTCCATACGCTCTATAAGACCTACCGCCAATTCGGCAACACCTTTTCGGCCCTCCTTTCTGCACGCATCAAGGAAAAGGTCACGCTCTCGCGCCTGCGCCGCTTCCCCGACAGTCTTTCGGCCTCGGTCTTCTCGGACGAGGTGACCCCCGAGGTCTATATGACCCTCATTGAGACGGTGCGGAAAAACCTTGCCCCCCTCTTTGACTACTACGACCTCAAGCGCCGGGTGCTGGGCGTTGGCCGCCTGCATCTTTATGACGTGTATGCCCCCCTCATTGCCGAGGCCGACCTTTCCTACACCTACCCGGAGGCCGTCGAGGAGGTGCTCACCACCGTCCGCGTGCTCGGGGAGGAATACGAGCGCGTGCTCCGGGAGGGGCTCACCGAGCGCCGCTGGGTGGACGTTTACCCCGGCAAGGGCAAGCGCAGCGGCGCTTACAGCGCCGGCTCGTACGATACCGAGCCCTATATGCTCTTAAACTTCATGGGCAAGCTCGATGACGTATCGACCCTCGCTCACGAGGCGGGGCACTCGATGCACACCTATTTCTCGAACAAGGCCAACCGCCCGCAGGAGGCGCAGTACACGATCTTTGTGGCCGAGGTGGCCTCGACGGTCAACGAGCTCCTCTTTACGCGCCGCCGCCTGCGCGAGGCGACCGACAGGGCCGAGCGGCTCTCGCTCCTCAATCAGCTGATGGAGACCTACAAGGGCACCCTCTACCGCCAGACGATGTTTGCCGAGTTTGAGCTTAGGATGCACCGCCTGACCGAGGAGGGCGAGGCGCTGACGCAGGAGGTCCTCTGCCGCGAATACTACGCCCTTGTCAAGGAGTATTTCGGCCCGCGCGTGGCGGTGGACGAGGACATCGCCTACGAATGGATGCGCATCCCGCACTTTTACAGCTGCTTCTATGTCTACAAGTACGCCACCTGCATCTCGGCGGCCTCGGCCATTGTCAAGCGCCTGGAGACCGAGGGCGAGGGGTACCTCGAGCAGTATCTTTCCTTCCTCAAGGCCGGCGGCTCGCGCTCGCCGCTTGAAAGCCTGGCCCTCGCCGGGATCGACATGCAGTCGCCCGCTGTCATCGAGGGGGCGATCGCCGATTTTGCCGAGGCGGTGGCCGAATTCCGCCGCCTGTACGACGACAAGTGAGCAAGAGAAACGATTATACTATGTCGGTTTTCCTTGATTTTTAAGGAAATATTGCGATTTTGAAATAGCAAAACAGTCTAATTTTCGACATTTTTGAAAGAAACAGAGAGGATGACATGAAAAACAGCCTTCCTACCGTCAATTTTTGCGGGATCGACACCTCGCGACTGATCGTTGGGAGCAATCCCTTCTGCGGTAAGTCGCATTACAGCGCGCGGGACGATGAAGCGATGCGTGCCTACTTTGACGACGGGCGCATCGTTGAGACCCTTTTTGCCTGCGAGGAGGAGGGGATGACCGTCTTCCAGATGCGCGGGGATGACCGCTTCTGCCGTGTGGCCGAGCGCTACTTCCGCGAGGGGGGCAGGATGAAGTGGTTCACGCAGAATGACCCCGGGCTTTTGCCGTACGAGGAGAACATCCAAAGGGTCATTGCCGCCGGGGCCAGCACCGTCTACCTGCACGGCACGGTGACCGACCGTCTCTACGACGCCGGGAGCATCAAGGAGATCGAGCGGCTCCTCGCCTTTATCAAGGCGCAGGGAGTCCCGACCGGCCTTGGCACGCATATGCCCGAGGTCATTGCCTTTGCCGAAGAAATGGGTTGGCCGATCGACTTCTATATGGCCTCGGTCTATAACCTCTCGCGCATGGACCGCGAGGGGGCCACGCCCCTCCCCTCCGAGAACGGCGAGACCTTCTATGATGACGACCGCGCGCCGATGTTCCGGGCGATCCGTGCGACGAAAAAGCCCTGCCTTGTCTTGAAGATCCTCGGTGCCGGGCGCCTGTCCCGTACCCCGGAGGCGACCGAGGAGGCCTTCCGCACGGCGTACGCCGCCATCAAGCCGAATGACTGCGTGATCGTGGGCCTCTTCCGCCCCGAGGAGATCGCCGCCGATGCGGCTCTTACGCGAAAATATTCTTCACTTTCGCACTTCTCGTGAAAGAAAAAACAAAAGTTTTTTGAAAAAGTCCGCCGCCCCTCTTGACAGAGGGGCGGCTCTCGCGTTACAATAAGTTATATAGAGATCTTAAGAAAGGAGAAGGCATATGAACGACGCACACAGCGGCGACGGCGGCAAGACGCGGCTCACATCGCTCACCCCCGTCGGCAAGGACGACGTTCGCCTCGAGGCCATCGGTGCGATCGAGGAGCTTGTATCCCTTCTCCGTTATGCTGCCATTGCCGGCAGCGGCCCGCATTGCCCGACGCTCGCCCGCCTGACGGGCACCCTGCTTCGCCTCGCCGATTACGTGCGCACGGGCGGCCTTGCCGTCCATCTGCCGCCGCCCGGGGAGATCGCCTTTCTCGAGGAGACGGTGGCGCGGCTTGCCGGGAAAAAGGCGGCCGGGGTCGCGCTCTCGGAGGAGTCGGCACGGCTCTGGCACACGGTGGCCGTTGCACGGCGCTGTGAGCGCGCGGTGGTGCGTGCCTCCCGCATCTATCCGATGAAGGAGGGGGCGACCGCCTATCTCAACCGCCTCTCGGATTTTTTGACGGCACTCGCGCAAAACGCCGATTACAAGGCGGAGCACGGCGCCGCCACTCCTGAGGAGTCCGCTACCCGAGAGATCGACAGCGATGCCATCGTGCAAGCGGTGCTCGCGAGGCTTGGAGAGGTACCTATGCTGGATCTTACTGCCGCCAAGCGGCTGATCGCCGCCGTCGAGGAGCGTGCCGCGGCCGAAGGGCGCCACGTGGTGGTTGCCGTCGCCAATGCCGAGGGCAATCCGATCGCCGTCCACGTCATGGACGGGGCCTATCTCGTCAGCTTTGACGTGGCCGTTAAGAAGGCCTATACCGCCGTTGCCGTGCGCATGCCGACACGCGAGCTCGGTGCGCTGACGGCCAAGGGCGGCACCTTCCAGGGTCTGGATTCGCTCGAGGGGCTTGTCACCTTCGGGGGCGGTATTCCCCTTTTCTCGGGAGAGCGCCTGCTCGGCGCCATTGCCGTCAGCGGCGGCACCGGGGAGGAGGACCATGCTCTCGCCGAGTATGCCGCCCGTATCTTCCTTGAGGGAAAATAAGAGGGCTCCGCATACTCCCCCCGTGGAACGTGGGGATTTCACTCTATAACGAAAAGAAGCACGACAGTCAGTCGTGCTTCTTTTTATACGGCTTCGCCGCTGAGGCGTTCCCCGAGATATCCCTCCATCTCCTCCACCGGGCGGCCGAGAACGACCGAAAGCTCGGTATAGAGATGACGGCGGGCGATCCCGTCACACTCGATCTCAAATTCGGGCAGGCGGCGACCCGACGCCGAGAATTCATGGCGGCGACCCCCGATGGTCTTGATAACGGCGACATAGGAATCGGGGCACCCGGCAAAGAGGGCGGTGCGGTAGACCTCGCGCCTCCCCTTCTCGTTCGGGATCGGCAGGTGGGGGATCGTATGGAGGCGTGAAAGCAGCTCCTCGACCTCCTCAAGCGACATCAGGGCGCGCATCGGGATGCGGTCATTGTCGATCGGCGTATAGATGACCGATTCGGCATGGCCGGCCACCGGCTTCAGCACATAATACGTACGTGTATCGTGCTTATCAAAGGGGGAGGGACAGACGTCGGTCACAAGGCATACGCCGTTGGTGCCATAGACGATGTGATCTCCGATCTTGAACATGTTCCCTCTCCTTCCGTTTGTCGTTGTGCACAAAACACCGGCACTTACATTATATATTATACCAAATTTCGAGCCAAAATGTAATTGGCGGTTTGCACAAAACAAAGCGCCGTTTTTTTGGGGAAATAGGCAAAAGCAAGGAGTGGCGTGACGGCGCGTTTTCCTTTGTGACAAAAGGAAAAACGAAGGGGCCGCTCCCTAAGCAAAAAAGGCAGACGATGTCTGCCTTTTTGCTCTTATGTAGGGATCAGAAGCCGAGCTCGATCAGGCCGTGCTTCTCAAGGTAGTCGGTGTAGGACTCAACACCGTTCTCCTTGATGGCGATGCCCTTCTCCCAACGGCAGCCGAAGGTGGAGCCGGAGATGAAGGTGTCGACCTGGAAGGTCATGTTCTTCTGGAGGAGGTAGTTCGAGGAGGTCTCCATCCAAGGAGCCTCGACCTCGATCATACCGGTGCCGTGGCAGGGACCGTAGACGTAGTTCTTCTCGTAGCCCGCATCCTTGAACATCTGGAGGAACTGCTTCGGAACTCTGTCGGCAGGGATGCCGGCCTTGAGGTTCTCGGTGGTCCAGTTGTGCATCTTCAGGCAGAATTCGACAAGCTCCTTCTTCTCACCGGCGGCCTTGCCCATGAAGACAGGCAGACCGATGGCGGGCGAATAGCCGTCAATCTTCGCGGAGAGGTTCAGCTGGACGATGTCATCCTTGCCGATCTGCTTGTAGGTCGAACGGCTGATGGCGTGGCGGGTCGAGGCCTCGCTGAAGACGTACATGGGCAGACCCTCGTACTCAGCGCCGTTCTCGTAGATGACTCTCTGGGCGATACCGACCATCTGCAGCTCGGTGACACCGGGCTTCAGGGCCTTGACGACCTCGTCGGTCGCGATCTCGACGATGCGGAAGCCCTCGCGGATGCAGGCGAGCTCGTTCTCCGACTTGACGCTGCGGAGAGCGATCATGATGTCGGTGCAGAAGGAGATCTCAGCCTTCGGGAAGGTGGCCTTCAGACCGTCCATGATGGGGAGGGTGCACTCAACGTACGAGCCAAGACCGATCTTGAGGTTCTCACCGGTGGCGCCGACGTAGTTGAAGGCATCCTTGAAGGTATCGGGGATAAGCTCGGGATAGGCAGGGTCGGCCGACTCGCGGAATTCCTTGAGGACCATGACCTTGTCGATCTTACCGAAGTCCTTCGCGAAGACGGGGGACTCGGGGCCGACGAGAAGGACAGCCTTACCGGAGGCGCCGATCAGAACGCCCGCTCTCTCAAACAGCGGCCAGAAGCCGGAGAAGTATCTGGCGTTGGCATAGTCGCTCTCGGTGGAGACGACCAGCATGGCGTCAAGACCCTTGGCAGCGACCATCTCGGCCGCCTTCTTAATTCTTTCCTGGTACTCATAATCGGGGATGCAAATTCTCGACATACTCGTAACTCCTTTTTAAAAAATAAATAGACTACTGATTTTAGTATAAAGCCTTCCGGCCTTTTTGTATTTGGAGAAAAGAAACTCTTTTTTGCACAATCGTAAATTCTTTTGCGAATTTTCAATTCTTGGGCTACAGGGGTTTACAAAGTGGGCGAAAGGTGATATACTTTTATAAAGTATATCGCGAAGGGAGAGGGCTATGGAAAGAGCGACGGAGATGCTGCACGGGTTCCGCACCGAGCTATCGGTCGCAGGGATCGCCAACATGCAATACTTCGAGATGCCGCACGGCTTTGCGACCCTCCCCGACCGCCATCCCTTCTCGGAGCTTGTGTACGTTGACAGCGGCGAGATCCGCGTCAAGAGCGATGCCTACGAGGGCAGGCTCCGCAAGAACGAGCTCCTCATCCACCGCGCGGGGGACACGCATTCCTTCTTCTGTGAGGAGGGGGCGCCGAACCTGATCATCATCGGGCTTGACTGCCCGTCCCCCCTGCTCTTCCCCTTTTCGCACACGCCGATGCCGCTCTCCGAGGCGCTCCAGCGCCTGCTCGTTGAGATCATCAAGGAGGGGCGGAATGTCTTTCTCCCGCCCTACGACATCCCGAACCGCACCGATATGCAGAAGCGCGAGGACTTCCCCTTCGGTGCGGATCAGCTGATCCGCAATCTTTTGGAGTGCTTCCTCGTCAAGCTGATCCGCGAGCGCGAGGCGCCGCCCCTCGGCGAGGGGGAGCACGCGACCGACGACCTGCGGACGGGGGAGATCCTGCGGTACCTTGAAAACAACTACCGCGAGAAGATCACGCTGGAGGAGCTGTGCTTCCTCTTTGGCACCAACAAGACCACCCTGACCAAGAGCTTCCGCCGTGTGACGGGCGGTACGGTGATGGACTTTTTGAACCGCCTGCGCCTGCAAAGAGCGAAGGCCCTCCTCCGCCAGGGGGCACTCACCGTCACCGAGATCGCCGAGGAGCTGGGCTTCTCCTCGGTGCACTACTTCACCCGCTTTTTCCGAAAGCACGGGAATATGTCGCCCTCGGAATACGCCACGAGCATCCGGGCGAGATTCGAACAAGAAGTATAGTTTTGTTTGCGCACGGGCCGATTTTGCGGCAGGCCGTGCGTTTTGAAAGGTTGCTTATGAACACCACCCTCTCTCCCCTCGGCGCCGAGGCGCGCCGCCGGATCTCACGGATCGGGCTTGCCTTTTTCCTCTTTTTCGCCATTACCTTTGCGGTGCAGCTCGGGCTTTCTTTGCTTTTGGCACTCATGCCGACCTTCGCCGCCCACCCGGCGGTGACCTGGCTCCTCTCGATGGTGCCGATGTACGGCTTTGCCTTCCCAATGTTTTATCTCCTCCTGCGGCCGCTGTCGCCGAGCACGGTGGCGCCGCACCGCCTCGGGGGGCGCGACTTTTTCATCTTTTTCTTTATTTCGTATGCGCTTGTATATCTTGGAAATCTTGTCGGCACCGTGATCAATGCGTTCACGGATCTTTTTACGGGCGCACAGTCCTCCTCGGATGCCACCGCGCTGATCGAGGAATCGCCCCTCTATCTTGTCTTCATTTTTGCCGTGGTCCTCGGGCCGATCGTTGAGGAGACGATGTTCCGCGGGATCGTGCTCCCCCGGCTTCTCCCCTTTGGGGAGGGGTTCGCCATCCTTGTCTCGGCGCTCCTTTTCGGCCTCTTTCACGGCAACCTGTCGCAATTCGTGTACGCCTTTCTGCTCGGGGCCTTCTTCGGCTTTCTCTACTGTCGGACGGGGCGGCTCCGCCATGCGATCCTCCTGCACGCCGCCATCAACTTTGTAGGGAGCATCCTGCCTCTCCTTGTCCTGCGAGGGGTGGATCTTGAGGCCCTCTCGGGGGAGGGGGCGATGACCCCCGAGGAGCTGGCGCCCCTCCTGCCACAGCTTTTCCTGCTTGCGGGGTATGGGATGCTGGTTCTCGGGGCGGTCGCTGTCGGCGCTTATCTTTTGTACCGCTACCGCAAGACCCTCGCGCCGCGCGAGGGAGCCTGTCTCCTTGAGCGAGGGGAGCTTGGGCGCGTTTTCCTCTCGGTCGGCGGTGTGCTGGCGGCCCTGACCGCGCTTTTCCTCATCGTCCTCTCTTACCTTTAAGTTCCTTCTGCCTACAGTTGACTTTTCACGCGCGGAATGCTATAATACTGCTGTAGTATTCTTTAGGGGAGGAGAGACCGATGGCCGAGGCGTTTCCGAGGATCTTTGGCAACCGCGCGACGAAAGAGCGCCTTATGCGTGCCATACGCGAGAGGACCCTGCCGCACGCCCTGATCCTTTCGGGGCCGACGGGGAGTGGGCGCCGCCTCCTGTCCCGTGAGCTGTCCGCCGCGCTCCTCTGCCTTAAGAGGGACGGGGATACCCTCCCCTGCGGTGCGTGCGAGGCCTGCCGCAAGGTGCACGAGGGCATTTTTCCCGATCTGCACGTCGTGGCCCCCGAGGACGGCAAGCAGACGATCGGCGTTGCCGCGATCCGCGAGATCCGTGCCGAGCTTGCCCTGTCGGCCAGCGAATCGCCCCACCGCATCTTCATCATTGAGGAGGCCGATGCGATGAACACGGCGGCGCAGAACGCCCTGCTCGTGGCCCTGGAGGAGCCCCCCGAGGGGGTCGTCTTCCTCCTGATCGCCGAGAGCGAGGACGCCCTGCTCCCGACCATCCGCAGTCGCTGTCAGATCGTGCGCACCGAGATCTTCCCCGATGAGGTGCTCTCGCGCTTCCTTAGCGAGGATGAGCGGTTTTCCGCCCTGCTTCAACGGGATCCTGCGCGCGCCGCTGTCCTCATCAAGTGTGCGGGCGGCTGTCTTGGCCGTGCCCTTTCCCTGCTTGACGGAGGGGCAATGGCGAGTGTTCTTGCCTCCCGCGAGACGGTCGATGCGATCGTAACGGCGCTTGGCGAGCGCGGCTCGGCAGAGCTGTTCAGCGCCTTCCGCCTTCTGCCCACCACTAAGCGCGAGGAGCTCCTTGAGCTCTTCATTCTCCTTGGGGATGCCCTGCGCGACCTGATCCTTGTCAAGCGCGACCCCGAGGCCCCCCTCCTGTATTACGCCGACCGTGAGGCCGCCCTTGGCGCCTCCGAGCGCGTGGGCATCCGACGTCTTTTCAAGCTCTCGGATGCCGTGGCCGAGGCCCGTGAGGATCTCGGTCGCAACGCCAACGTCTCTGTCGTGCTCGCCTCGCTCCTGTCGATCGCGGCGGCACGCTGAGCGAAATCATTGAGGTTTATAGAGGTTAAAAACATGGAAATGAACAACGAAAGTACCCTCCTCCCGACGGAGGAGACCGCGGCGGCCGAGGAGGTCACCGTTCCCGAGGAGGCCGCCCTTACCGAGGAGGCTCCCAAGGCCGAGGAGACCGCTCCTGCCGAGGAGGCTCCCAAGGCAGAGGAGACCGCTCCTGCCGAGGAGGCTCCCAAGGCCGAGGAGTCCCGGGCGCCGCGCGAGGCCCCGAAGCCCGAAAAGCCCGCCCTGCCCGACGTGGAGGTCGTGGGCGTATCCTTCCGCTCGATCGGCAAGAAGTATTACTTCGCTCCCGGGCGCCTGCGCCTGCATATCGGCGACGAGGTGATCGTGGAGACGGCGCGCGGCATGGAATTCGGCCGTGTGACGATCCCGAACACGACGGTCCCCGCCTCCGAGATCACGCCGCCCCTCCGCCTTGTCACACGCTTGGCCTCCGACTCCGACCGCGCGCGCAATGCGAAGAACCGCGAGCTCGAGGCCGAGGCGGTCAAGATCTGCCGTGAGAAGGTCGCACGCCACAAGCTCGAGATGAATCTCATCTCGGCCGAATACACCTTTGATAACTCCAAGCTCCTCTTCTATTTCACCGCCGAAGGGCGCGTGGACTTCCGTGAGCTTGTCAAGGACCTCGCCTCGGTCTTCCACACGAGGATCGAGCTGCGCCAGGTCGGCATCCGTGACGAGGCCAAGATCCTTGGCGGCCTCGGCGTATGCGGTCGTCCCTTCTGCTGCTCGACCTTCCTGCCCGATTTCGTGCAGGTGTCGATCAAGATGGCCAAGGAGCAGAATTTCTCGCTCAATTCCGCCAAGATCTCGGGCGCGTGCGGACGGCTGATGTGCTGCCTGCGGTACGAGCACGAGACCTACGAGGAGGCTCTGGCCAAGACCCCGCCGAACGGTGCCCTCGTCGATACCCCGGCCGGTGTCGGTGTTGTGGTCGAGACGCGCCCCCTGCTCTCGCTTGCCAAGGTGCGCCTTGAGGAGAAGCCCGAGGCGCCGCGGCTCTTCCCCTGCGAGGAGATCCGCGTTCTGCGCAATAAGGCCCCCCGCCCCGGCGAGGAGATCAAGCTCGATCAGCTGCGGCGCGAGGCGAAGGAGGCAAGGGAGGCGAAGGCCGCCGAGGAGCCCCGCGAGGCGAAGGATGTGAAGGAGGCCAGACCCCCGATGGCCGCCGCCGAGGGAGACGGGCAGGAAAACCGCGAAAAGCCTAAGAAAAACGGGCATAAGCACCACCGCGGCGGTCGCGGCCGCAACCGTCACGACAGAAAAAAGCCGACCGAGACAAAAGAAAATTCGTAAAAGGACTTGATTTTTTTGCATTCTATGCTAAAATAATTACATCATCAACAAATAGGAGGTTATCACAATGGCTTACGTAATCAACGACGACTGCCTCGCTTGCGGCGCTTGCGCCGATGGCTGCCCCGTGGAAGCGATCAAGGAGGGTGACGGCAAGTTCGTGATCGACGCCGACACCTGCATCGACTGCGGCAACTGCGCCGAGGTCTGCCCCGTGGGCGCCGCCAAGGCTGAGTAATTCATAAAAAAGCGGAGCGGTCTTCACCGTCTCCGCTTTTTTCTATCCTTAAAGCCATGATCCCCCCGACCGAGCCATCCTCCTTTGACTACCGTGAGCGCCTCAACGATCGCCTCACGGTGACCCATCGGCGCGACGCCGTGCCGACCACGACCGACGCCCTGCTTCTCGCGGCCTTCCTGCCCCGGGTGACGGGGACCGCCTGCGAGCTTGGCGCCGGGGGCGGCCTCATCTCGCTTCTCGGGGCCACCCGTGAGCGCTTTCAAACGGCGCATCTTGTCGAGCGCGAGCCGATCCTTGCCGCCCTTGCCGCGCGCAACATCAAGGACAATCGCCTTGCCGACCGCCTCCGGGTCTTTTGCGCCGATCTGCGTGATTTTGATGTCGGCGAGCGCTATGCGGCGGTCTTTGCCAATCCCCCCTATCGCCGCGCAGGGAGCGGCCGCCCGGCCGCCCATCACCTGGCCGATGTATCGCGCTTTGAGCGCGCCGGCGGCATTGCCGACTTCTGCCTTGGGGCGGCGCGCCTGCTTTGCCCCGAGGGGAGCTTTTCCGTTGTCTTCCCGACCGAGCGCGAGGACGAGCTGTATACGGCGCTCGGCGTAGCGGGGCTGTTCCCCGAGGAGACTGTGAGAGTCCTCCCTTATCCCGGTGGCCGGAGCCGCCTCCTCCTCTGCCGTGCACTCAAGCATCCGACCGACAGCCGCACCCACACCCTGACGCTGGCCCGTGGCCGGGAGGATCGCCGCCCGACCGACGAGGCCCGGGAACTCTACGAAAACGGCGTTTTGCCGTTCTAAGGAGACTGTATGAGCGAAAAAAACAAGACCGTTGGCGGCACCCTCTACCTTGTCGCCACGCCGATCGGCAATCTCTCGGATCTCTCCGAGCGCGCCAAGAAGGTGCTCTCCGAGGTCGACTTTGTTGCCGCCGAGGACACGCGCAATTCGCGTGCCCTCCTTTCGCATTTCGATATTCACAAGGAGCTTGTCAGCTACCACGAGCACAACAAGCGCGAGCGCGGCCCTGAGCTGATCGCCCGGCTCCTCCGCGGTGAATCCTGCGCGCTCGTCACCGATGCGGGGATGCCCGCCATCAGCGACCCCGGCGAGGATCTTGTACGGCTGTGCGCCGAGGCGGACGTGCCCGTGACCTGCATCCCCGGAGGGACCGCCGCTGTGACGGCGCTGGCGCTTTCGGCGCTCCCGACCGGGCGCTTTGTCTTTGAGGGCTTTCTCCCCACCGACAAGAAGGAGCGCCGCCGTCGCCTCTCCGCTCTTCTTTGCGAGGAGCGCACGACCATTCTCTACGAGGCGCCCCACCGCCTGGGGAGGACCCTTGGCGAGCTGTGCGACGCCCTTGGGGGAGAGCGCCGGATCGCGCTCTGCCGTGAGCTGACCAAGCTCAACGAGGAGATCCTGCGCACAAGCCTTGCCGAGGGCGCCGCCCTCTTTGCCGAGCGCGAGGGGCGCGGCGAATATGTCCTGGTCCTTGACGGTGCCGAGCCGCGCGAGGAGCCCCTCGACTTCTCTGCCCTGACCCCTGCCGAGCACGTGGCCGCCTACGAGGCCGAGGGGATGGCACGCATGGATGCCATTAAGGCCGCCGCCAAGGATCGCGGTGTATCAAAAAGTATTCTTTACAAAATGCTTCAAAACGGGGAGGATGCGTGAGGATTTTCGGTTAGATCCGCGAAAAAAGCCCTCGCCGTCGGCTGCGCCGCCACCTCCCGAAATGAGAGAGGCTACGCTCCGCCGCCTCCTCTTTGCCATGCTGTGAGCATCCCTTACGGCGCTTCTTTACGCAAAATAAAAAACGAGCAGGCCACAGCCTGCTCGTTTTTTATTGTTTGAATCACTCCACAATGAAGGGTGCCAGCTTGGCGAACAGCGCGGGATCCTCGCCGTGCGCCGTCAGCTTGATGGGGTTCAGAAGATCGAGGCTGAAGATGCCCATGATCGACTTCGCATCCACCACATAGCGGCCCGAGGAAAGATCCACGTCAACCGAAGCACCGGTAACGATATCGACAAAGCTACGCACATCCTGGATCGTGGAAAGGCGGATCATACAAGTGTTCATTGGTTGGCCCTCTTTTCTTTTGGTTGACTACATTATAACAGATGCGCTTGGCCTTGTCAAGCCTAACTCTCGGTTATTTTTCGCCCTTTTCCGAGGTGTACCGATCAAAGGCGCGGCGAAGGCTCCCGGCTACGCGGTCACGAAGATCGGCAGGAGAGAGGACGGTCACGTATTTTGCATATTGCATGGCCCAATACTCCATGGCCGCCGGGCTGACACGGACCGTCACGCGGTAGCTGCCGTCGACCTGCGGTGCGATCTCGGCATCGGTGCCGAACCAATCGATCACCTGGTCGAGGATCGTACTGTCGGCCGTGAAGACGACGGGCACCGGAGAGTCACCGTACATATACGGCAGGGCCGAGGAGAGACGGTGCTCGTCGATCCCGTTCTCATACCCCGGGAGCGAGCGGAGGGGCACGGCTGCCGCTGTAAGCTCCTCGATCGCTGTGATCTTATCCATGCGGAAGTAGGCGATCTTCTCGTAGGTATCGCTGTACGCCATCAGGTAGTAGTGCTGATTCTTGAGCAGCATCCGGTAGGGGCTGACCGTGTGGTGCGAGGAGGGGCGGAGCCTTTTGTCGGGGCCGAAGCGGCAATAGGAAAACGCAAGGCGGTGGCCTGCCTCGATCGCATCGTCGGCGACCTCGATGTTGTAGAAGAGCTCGGAGGCCTCGGTCTTATCCCATGCGGCCGCCGTGGCAATATGGCGGCACCGCGCGCGGAAGTGCTTGCCACCCTCAGCCGCCAGGCGCTCTGCCAGCTCGCGCGAATGGCGGTGGCTGATGTGCCGCGAGCAGAGGACGCTGTCGATCAGCAGGCGCAATTCGCTCGGCTCAAAGAGGCGCTCCCCGAGGTAATAGCCCTCGGAGGTCTTGACGATATCGTAGCCCGCTTCCTCCAAGAGGGCAAGGTTGCGTGCGATGGCCTTGCGCTCAAGCAACACACCGTAGCGGTCGGCAAGGATGGCGGCCAGCGCCTCCTGGCGCAGGGGATGCCGGGCATCGGTATCGCTCTTCAGGATCTCCAAGAGGTACAAGAGCGCCAGCTTCTTCGGCTCGGAATGCTCCATAGGTCTTTCTCCTTCCGGGGATGGTCCTTCCCCTATCATTTGCGCCTTCCGAGGAGGAAGGAGGCAACGAAAAGCAGTAGGGTGACGGCGGCGTAGGCGATATAGAAGACCTGCCATACCCCGGTGCCGATCCGCAGACCGAACACGTAGAAGACACGCCCCACCTCGGGGTGCGTCAGGGCAAACGCCAAAAAGGCGATCGCTACAAGCAGCATCCCTATGGCGATCCACCGCAGGATCCGACCGTCCTTCATGCTCTTCCCTCCTCGGCATAGTTTTCCCTTCTAGTATAGCACACTTCGGGGACGCCGTAAAGAGCAAAGAGGAAAAAGGTGGGGCTATGCCCATACAAAAAACACCCTGCCGCAGCAGGGTGCTTTGAAGAGGGGGGATCAGTCCCCCTTCACCTTTTCGCAGAGGCTCCTTTCCCCGCATTCGTGGCAGGTCAGCGTGCGGCGGGAGCCGATGTGCGAGCCGAGGAGATATTCGCCCACCGTGGGCTCGAAGACCGCCTCGCACTCGGGGCATTGGTAGTGACGGTCCTTCATATCGTAGATGGCAAAGAGCACGACAAAGACGATCAACACCACCGCCAGCACGATCGCAAGAATGCGACCCCAAAGAGGCGCCATCGGATTCCGCCTTTCATTTGTAGAGTTTTGTTTACCAATAACCTTCTTGTGCCAGAGGCGTTCGTTGCATTGCGAGCAATGCAAATAGCGCGTCCGCCCGATGTGCCGAGCAAAAAACACGCTCTTGTAGGAGGGCACGGACGTGTGCCCACAGCGTGTGCATTCATAGTAGCCGGCCACCTGCTCGATCCTGAGTGCGTACGCCGCTCCACCGCCGGCGAGAAGGAAACCAAGCACCGTCAGGGTCACTCTCAGCCACGTCCTCATCGGCACAAAGGCGGCGATGAAAACGAAGGCGAGAAGGAGCGCGACCGACGTGACACCGACGACCACCTCCATGCGAAGCAGACGCTTGTCTGCCATTTCCTTTTCCTTTACCATTTCAATGAGATTGTTTTCAAGCTCTTCTTTGTAGTTATCCATAGTGACTACCTCCCCACTTAATAAATCGTTGACACTGATCCCGAGGATCCCGCACAGCGTAAGCATCAGGGAGGAATCCGGGAGCGAGCGTCCGGTTTCCCACTTGGAAACGGCCCTGTCGGTAATGCCGAGCATCTCCGCCAGCTGCATCTGTGTCAGATCCTTGATTTTTCTGCGTTCGGCAATGAATTTGCCGATCTTTACCTGGTCCATAGGCGACCTCCTTTCATTTTCAGTGTACCGTGGGGACTCCAAAAAAGCAACATACCGTTGGTTGAGTGGGGAGAATTCAACCGAGGGTAAGAAAATTTTCGTCAAGCAATATCAGTATACCCACAAAAGGAAAAAGAAAAGCTCCGCCCAAGGCGGAGCTTTGTCTTTATCTCTTCGAGAACTGAGGAGCGCGACGGGCGGCCTTGAGACCGTACTTCTTTCTCTCCTTCATTCTGGGGTCGCGGGTGAGGAACCCGGCGGCCTTCAGGGCCTTCTTATAGGCGGCCTCATCGGCAACGACGAGGGCGCGGGCGAGCCCGTGGCGGATGGCGCCGGCCTGGCCGGAAAGACCACCGCCCGAGACGGTGCAGACGATGTCGAACTTGCCGACGGTATCGGTCACGCCGAAGGGCTGGTTGATGATGAGCTTCAGGGTCTCGAGGCCGAAGTACTCGTCAGCCGACTTGCCGTTCACGGTGATGGCACCGGTACCGGGATAGAGACGAACACGGGCAACCGACTTCTTTCTTCTGCCGGTACCGTAGAAATAGGGCTTTGCACTCTGATACATTGTCTTTTCTCCTTTCGCGGTAATCAGTCAACAGCGACGGGCTGCTGAGCCTGGTGGTTGTGCTGATCGTCGGCAAAGACCTTGAGGCGGGTGATCGCCTTATCGCCGATCGAGTTCTTGGGAAGCATGCCCTTGACCGCCTTGGTCATAGCAAGCTCGGGCTTCTCCGCCATCAGGTGACGGTAGCTGGTCGCCTTGAGGCCACCGATGTAGCCCGAATGACGGTAGTAGAACTTCTGATCCAGCTTCTTACCCGTCAGGACGGCCTTGGCCGCGTTGATGATGATGACGTACTCACCGCAGTCCACGTGAGGGGTGAACTCGGGTCTGTGCTTACCGCGCAGGATGTTGGCGGCGGCAACGGCAGTCTTCCCCAGGGGCTTGCCGGCCGCGTCGATCACATACCATTTGCGGCTAACGGTTTCTTTTTTAGCCATGAATGTGGACATTTTCTTTCCTCCGTACAGGTTTCATTTTTTTACATGCCTGTGTATTATAGCATAGGTTTTTTGGCTTGTCAAGCGTTTTTTGGAAAGAAAAAGGAGCATTTTTACGGTTTTTTCAAAATGCTCCTTTTTTCTCTCGTTTTCTGTCGTTTTCTTCGTTTTTCAAAAAAGCAAACTCGTTTTTCACTCGGCCTTTAAGGGGCGCTGCATCAGCGCGGCAATGGCATCGCTTGGACGTGCCCCCTCAAAGAGGACGGCATGCACAGCAAAAACGATCGGCATCTCGATCGAAAGCCGCCGCGCATCGGCCGTCACCTCACGGCAGCTGCCGACGCCCTCGACGGTGAATCCGAAATCACGGAGCGCCTCGCCGCTATCGGCCTCGCCGATCCTCTGCCCTGCACGGTAATTGCGTGAATGCGGACTGAAGCAGGTGACGATCAGATCCCCGACGCCCGTCAGCCCGAAAAAGGTCTCTCGCCGACCGCCCTTTGCGACCCCGTAGCGCACCGTCTCTACAAGACCGCGCGTAATGAGCGCCGCCTTCGCGTTATCACCGTAGCCACGCCCATCGAGCATTCCCGATGCCAGTGCGATCACGTTTTTGATGGCAACGCCGTACTCGGCACCGATCTCGTCCTCAGACACGTAGACGCGCATATACTCATTGGAGAAGGCGCGTTGCACAAGGGCGGCCGCCCCGGCATCGGACGATACCGCCGCCACCGAGGTCAGCATCCGACAAACGACCTCCTCGGCATGGCTCGGTCCGATCAGCGACACGATCCCGCGGTAGCGACAGCCGGCCAAAGCATCGCGGAGCGCCACCGAGAGGCGCTTGCCGCTCCCCGGCTCAAAGCCCTTGGCGACGTTGACAAGGACAGACTCCTCCGTAAGGAGCCTGCGAAGCATGGGATATACGTCGGGGAAGGCGTGCGTCGGAACAGCCACGAGGACCAGGTCATGATAGCCGACAAGCTCCCCAACATCGGCCACGGCGATAAGAGAGGGGGGGAGCAGGACCTCACCGAAATAGCGACGATGGCGATGCTCCTCATTGATCCCGGCGACCTCCGCCGGGTTTCTGCCGTAGAGCCTCACCTCGTGGCCATTGTCGGCAAGGACCGCCGCGAGAGCGGTCCCCCACGAGCCGCTGCCAATGACAGATATCTTCATTTCTCGGAAAGGCGGAGAACAAGGCTCTCCTTGGTGCTCTCAAGCGCGCGGAGCTTGATGCCGGCGCTCCGGAGCATCCGCTTGGAGGCGAGGGTACCGGGGGTCGTGGCGTACTTATCCGAAAGATAGACGATCTCGCGGATGCCGCTCTGGATGATCGCCTTGGCGCACTCGTTGCAGGGGAAGAGCGCGACATAGATGCGCGAGCCCGCCAGGGGGCGGCCGCCGGCGTTCAGGATGGCATTCAGCTCGGCATGGACGACAAAGGGATACTTCGTGCCGTTCGGGTCATCGGACTCACGGTCCCAGGGGAACTCATCGTCCGAGCAGCCCTGCGGAAAGCCGTTGTAGCCCGTCGACAGGATGCGGTTGTTTTCGTCCACGATGCAGGCACCGACCTGCGTATTCGGATCCTTACTGCGCATGGCCGCGAGGAGGGCGACCCCCATAAAGTACTCGTCCCAGGTGATATAATCTTGGCGTTTCATACACGTCTCCTGATATAGTGTTTTTTGTAAGGCTTACTTCACAAAGAAAGCGTAGGCATCGGGGGAGAAGGTCCCATGGATCAGACGGGAATACATCCGGTCATCGGGGGAGAGGACCTCGTTGTGCTTGCCGTAGCGGCGCACCGCGAGGCGGAAGGTCTCGGTGGGGGCCATCCCGAGCGCCGCGCGCTCGAGCGAGAGGTCATAGATGACGGCATCCCCCTCGCGGCGTGACCGGCAGGTGATGGCGCGGCGGCGGTCCTCGACCGCCTTCCCGAAGAAGGAGTAGTGAATATTCTCGCGGATCTCGACCGCGCCGTTCTGCAGTACGATGGCGGGGGACGGGAAGAACATACGGAATTCGGGCTTGACGATAAGGACATCATCGTCGCCATCCTCCATGCGGAAGGAGACGGTCACGGTGCCGTCACACTCGGTGGCAAGGACGGTTGTTTTGGCGGCATTCGTACCGTCCGCCACGAAGCAGATGGGCTCGGGGATATCACCGCGCACGACCGAGAGGCCCTCGACCTCGTCCTCGATGCGGAGGGGCTCGTCGGAGGCGGCCTTGGTGGTATTCGTGCGGAAGGGGGAGGGGGCCGCCTCGGCCTCGGTGATGCGGATGACGGTCGCGCCCTCGGTCTCACCGCGGTAGAAGGCGAGCGGCGGAAGCCCGGCGGCAATGCGCTCGCGCACGGCGGGGAATTCGGTCGCAAGGGCCCTCTCGACCTCGGCGATGCGCCACTCGAGCTTTTCCTTGAAGAACTTGTAGCCGTGCGCCTCGGAGTGGTAGCCGAGGCGGCCGTCGGCCTCGCAGAGCGGAATGAGCGCGCGGCTCATGCCGATCTCCTCCTGCGCGATGGCCTCAAGGGCATCCAGGGTCGCGGTGGGATCGCCCTCCCCGATGCCGAGGTGGCGGCGCAGCTCATAGAACCGAAGGATATTATAGCCGCTGCGGAAGAGGATGGCGATGGTATCGGCCACGCTCTTCTGCTCGGTGCGGTCGATCTTGCCGCCGTCGAGCGACGAGAGGATGACGCGCCCCTCCTCCCATGCGGTGCACATACGGCGCGAAAGCTCGCAGGCCTCCTCGATGGTGTGACCCTCGGTCAGGCATTCGCCGATGCGGTCACCGCCGACCATATCCTGCACGAGCCAGGTGCCGGGCATCGGGAGGTCAACGGGAAGGAGGCGGAGCGGAACGGCGGGGGAATCCTGCATCGGGCCGAACCATTCAAAGGAGACGCTGACCGGGAAATTGCGGTAGCCCTCCTCAAATTTCTCATAAGCATCGGCGGCGATCCCCGCATCGCTCCCCCAATAGATGCCGGCGAGATGCTCAAGGAAGGCGCGGCGCTCGGGGAAGAAGGGCTCAAAGGACAGCTCGGAGGCCGCCTTGTTCATCATACAGGGATAGTTGCCGAAGTACCAGCATTGCAGAACGCCCGAAATGCCGTTCTCGCGCATATAGCGGTACTTATCGTAGAGAATGCCGGGGGCGGGAACGTAGGGCACCGAGGAGATCTCGTGCGAGGAGCAGGCCTGGATCTTGGCGAAGGTGCGCACGCCGCGGCGCTGATTGATGGCGAGCGAATCGGCCATCACCTCACCGGGGCCGACATAGGAGAGCCAATAGTCGAGGGCGAGGCGCTCGCGGCCGAGCTGGACCGGCTTGCCGTAGTCCTCGAAGTTCTGCATATGGATGACCGCGGGGTCGCGCAGCTCGCACGCCTCCTTGACGATCGCACGGTCCCAGGTGCGCTGGGAATAGGTCCAGCTGATGAATTCGGCCGTGGGGGCGACCTCCTTCATGGCGTCGGCGATCATTTTCTCGGTCGCGGCGAGGGTCGCGGCGTGCGAGCCGAAGGTCTCGCGGCAGCGCGGGCAGGCGAGCGTTGAGGCAGAGCCACAGCCCGAGAGGCATTCACCCGTTGTGATGTCGATAAAGCCGGCAAGATGCGGCACGGCAGTAAAGAGGCGCGTGACGGCCTCCTTAATGTAGGCCCGGCATCCCTCGGTCGACGGGCAGAAGAGGTGGGCCTTGCTCCCCCAGGCGTTCGAGCCGAAAAGCTCGGGGTGCGTTTCAAAGGCGGGGTTGGCGTAGCCCGAGGCGGGCTCGACCGAGAAGAGATAGATGCCGATGCCGTAGCGGCGGCACTTCTCTACTACGGCGCGGAGCTTTTTAAGGCGGCGCTCGGAGTCCTGACCGTACTCGGGGATGATATCGCTTGTAAGAATATCGTGGAAGGAGGCGCCGAGCCAGAGGGCATTGATGCCGTCATGCGCCAGGCGGGTCAGGTATTCGTCGGGATAATAGTCGACATCGGAGGCCAGCTCGTTGACCGTCCCCTCATTCGAGGCGTGGCTCGGCGGTGAGAAGAAGCACCGCGAGATGCGCGTTTTGATGAAGGGATGGCGACGGATCTCGCCGAGCGGCAGGAAGGCGCCCTCGCGGCGGCGCATCTCATCCTCGAGGTAGATGAGCGCGCGGCGCACGCCCTCGGTATCGGCCGCTGTCAGGGTGATGCCGTCGGCCGCGACCTCGATGCGGTAGGCCTCGCGGCCTTCGGTCGTGCCGTGGGTCACCGTGAGCGGAAGGCCTGTGGCCTCCTCACGGATGTCGGAAAAGCGCATGAAGGTGCGGAAATCGGCGTACGCCGTCTCGAGGAGTCCCTCGGGATCGGGGAAGGCAAGGTGGAGGCGAAGCGAGGGGATCGCCACCTCGTCGGCACGGGGCGCGCGGCTGTTCCAGCGTGCCGGGGTCTCGGTATGGACCGGGCGAAGGAGATCCTCAATGAATCTCTTTTCCGGCTGTTTTTTGAAAAAGGGGTCCTCGTTGATACGGTAGCGCATAGCGACCTCCCGGAAGGCGTGGTATACTTTATTGTAGCATAGCGCGCAAAAAAAGACAATATCCCTGCAGGAAAAAGCGTGCTTTTTCTTGCATTTGCGAGGAAAGGGTGCTATAATCAAGGGGCACCGCGCAGCGTGCGGAGCGAAAGGAGCACCCTTATGTTCAAAACCGAGCTACATCTGCATTCCACCGAGGTCAGCCCCTGCTGTGACTGCCCGACCGAGATCGCGGCGCGCCGCTATGCCGAGGGAGGGTATACCACGGTGACCGTGACCGACCATTTCAAGCCCGGGCTTCAGCGCGAGGGCGAGACCTGGGAAGCGTGCGTTTTGCGCTTCATGAGCGGCTACGAGGCCTTTCGCCGTCTGCTTGACGGCCGCGTGCACGTGCTTTTCGGCTTTGAGCTCAATCTTGCCGAGAATGCTAACGATTATCTTGTCTTCGGTCTTTCGAGAGACTTCCTCCTTGCGTCGCGTGACCTCCCCTATCTGCCGCGCCGCGAGGCGATCGCGCGCATCCACGCGGCCGGGGGGCTGATCTACCAGGCGCATCCCTTCCGCAATCGTATGACCGTCATGGATCCCGGCGACCTTGACGGGATCGAGATCTTCAATGCACACAACGGCCACGATTCGCGCAATGAGCTGGCCTATGCCTTTGCCCGTCACCACGGGCTCCCCGGGATCGCGGGGACCGACTACCACCACCTCTATAATCACCCTTCGGCCGGGATCATGACCGAGGCTCCCGTGACGAGCGAGGCCGAGCTCCTCGCCGTCCTCCGCGAGGGGCGGTATCGCACCTTCGGCGAGGTGGTCCCGAGGGAAAAGTAAAAAGAGAACGCATCGGCGTACCTGCCCCATGGCGGGTCGCCGATGCGTTCTCTTTTTTATGTGAGGTAAAGCGAAAGATCAAGCGCGCGCCAATCGGGCACGGCGATCTCGGAAACGGCAACGGCACGGGCGTAGCGGTCCTTGCCCGAGTCGTCATAGACCGCGACGATCGGGAAGCCGGCGGCCTTGGCCGTTTTGATGGCGTACCACGCATCCTCGAAGACGGGAGTCGCCTCCCGACGGGTGCCGAGGGCGGCGAGGGCCGCCTCGTAGATGCGCGGCGAGGTCTTGGGGGCACCGACCTCGGCGCAGGTGAAGATGGCATCGAAATACGAAAGGAGCCCGAGGCGGCCGAGGGTGCGCTCGACGAGCGGACGGTCGGTCAGGGTGGCGAGGGCCATGCGGACACCGTGGGCGCGGAGGAGGGCCAGCGCCTCGGAAACGCCCGGTTTTGGCGTGACGGTCTCATACAGTATCCCGACCGTGCGCTCAAGGCCGCCAAGGATCTCCTTGTGCGACTCGGGGAGGGCGTAGCGCACGCGGAGGTGCTCGACCGCCTCATCGACCGTCATATGCTCAAGGAGCCCGACCGTTTCCTCACCGGGAGAGATGCCGCGTGATCGCAGATATTCCCGTGGCACGGTATCCCAGACGAACATCGAATCAAGGAGCGTGCCGTCCATGTCAAAGATGGCGCCCTCGATCCTCATTTGGCGTCACCATGTAAGGTTTTGTTGTCGTGGTTTTTGGTTTTTGTCGGCAATGCGGCGTCCTTTATCATCGGGAAGAAGACAAGGAGGGTGCCTTCCCCGACGCTGACCGAGCCGCCCGTACCAAGGAATTCATTGCTGATCCCAAGGGGAAAGGTCGAGCGGAGCACGCCATCCTCGAGGGGGTATTTCATGCCGCGAAGGGTCACGCCGACGGCATCCGCACCGAGTGCCAGCACCGAAACGGTGCCATAATAGTCGGGCGAGAAGGTAAGGCATTCCCCACCGCGAAGGGCGGCGACCGCCGTATCGTCCGCACCGAAGAGGTAGGCCGGGATCCCCTCGGTGGCGAGGCGCGCCAGCACCTGAAGATTGGCGACCGTGTGATCGAGCCGAGCGCCGAGGGCGCCGTAGATCAGGAAGCGGTCGGCACCGCGGGCGCGCCCCTCCTCGACCGCGAGGAGGAGGTCGGTCTCGTCCTTCTCGGGCGGATGCGAGACCACCGTCACACCCTCCGGCGTATAGCCGAGGGAATCCATGTCGCCCACCACAAGGTCGGGGGCGCCGAAGGCGCGGCACGCGGCCGGGTAGCCGCCGTCGGCCGCGATCACGAGGATCGCGTCACGGGGAGGGCGCACCGCGGGAAGCGATTCCTCCCCTGCCGCAAAAATATAGCAATCCATAGCGCTACTCTCTTTCTTTTTATCATTTGTATGTATCGTATAGCACGCCACGGCACAGAGGGCAAGGGAGGTGGCATGCAGAGGCGATCCTTATGCGATGCGGAAGGGCGAGCCGAGCCTGCGGCTTGGATAAAAAAAGAACATTTGTCTGCCGACAAATGTTCTTTTGGTGGGGGATGGTGGATTCGGACCACCGAAGGCAGAGCCAGCAGATTTACAGTCTGTCCCCTTTGACCGCTCGGGAAATCCCCCATATGAAGTTTGGAGCTGGTGGACGGACTCGAACCCCCGACCTGCTGATTACAAATCAGCTGCTCTACCAGCTGAGCTACACCAGCGTTCCACCGGCAACATTGAGATTATAGCATATACCCCTCGGCTTGTCAAGGGGTTTTTTTATTTTTTTCTCTTTTCCTGTGGACATCCGGTTTTGTCCGTGATATAATAATGAAAAAACCGAAAGGGGTCCCCTTTGATGCTGAATCGCTTACATGAACGACACCTCCCGCCCCTTGGCTCAAGAGATGAAATGCTTGCCATCCTCCTTGGCGAGGTGTACGGGAAGATCCCTCCTCGCCCCGAGAGCCTCACCTTTCATGTGACCGAGAATTTCCTGCCGCGCGGCTTTTGCGCCGGGCACGCCGTGTGCCATCGGATCGTCGCCGAGGGGAGGCTGGGCGGCCGTGCCTTCTCCTTCCCCTTTTATGCCGCGCTCCCCACGGCCGAGGGAAAGCATCCCTTTTTCGTGCACATCAATTTCCGTGATGCCGTCCCCGATCGCTATATGCCCACCGAGGAGCTGATCGATGCCGGCTTTGCCGTCCTCTCCTTCGGCTACAACGACGTCACGACCGACGACAACGATTTCACAAACGGCCTTGCGGGCACGCTCTACCCCGACGGCACCCGCGGTGAGCACGATGCCGGCAAGCTCGCCCTGTGGGCGTGGGCGGCACATCGCGTGCTCGACTACGCCGAGACGATCGGCGATCGCCTTGACCTTACGATGGCCACCGTATGCGGTCATTCCCGCCTCGGAAAGACGGCGCTCCTTGCCGCCGCCACCGACGAGCGCTTTCGCTTTGCCTATTCAAACGATTCGGGCTGTGCGGGGGCGGCGATCACGCGGGGCAAGGAGGGCGAGCGTGTCGCGGCGATCAGCGGGCGCTTCCCCCATTGGTTCTGCCCCCATTACGCCACCTACGCCGAGCACGAGGAGGCGATGCCCTTTGATCAGCATTATCTTATCGCGGCCATCGCGCCCCGCAGGGTCCTCGTTGGCAGCGCCTCGGAGGATGCCTGGGCCGACCCCGTCTCCGAGCAGCTGGCCTGTCTCGCCGCGGCGCCTGCCTTCCCGCACGGCTTCCGTGCGCCCGACCGCCCGGCCGTCATTGGCGAGGCCTTTCTCCTTGGTGATGTTGGCTATCATCTGCGCGAGGGCGCGCACTATTTCAGCCGTGCCGATTGGAGGAGGCTCATCGAATTCATCAACATCCACCGCGAAAGCCTTTGATTTTGTAAACAAAACATTGAAAAAAGTTCTCCGCAACGCCCGTCGTCGAGTGTTGCGGAGATCTTGTCGTTTACGGTCTTTGCGCCGTCTTCCGATAGCGGAGGGGCGGTACGCCGGCGTTCTGCTTGAAGAACTTTGTGAAATAATTGTAATCCCGGATACCGATCGCTTCCCCGATCTCGGCCACCGAAAGGTCGGTCATGGCGAGGAGGCGCTTGGCCTCCCCCATACGGGTGGCGATGATATAGTCGCCGATCGGCATCCCGAAGCACTCATGCGACAGGGCGTAGAGGCGGTTCTTGGAGAGGGCAAAGCGGTGGCACAGCTCCTTGACCGAGAGCGGCTCGGCCAGGTGCGTATGGATATAGTCGTCGATCCTGGCGGCTACGGTGTTGTAGCCGAGCTCGATATATTCGGAGAGCCACAGATATCGCGTGGCCATCTTCAGGATGGACGCGGCCGCGGCAATACGGTCACGGTCGTACGGCTCAAGCCGATGATACTCCCCCGACAGCGTATTGTAATCAATGCGCAGCTCGCGGCAGAGGGCCGACAGCTGTGAGCGCACATCGCCCTCCCGTCCGTCGGTCGCCTGGCCGAACATCATGTACCCCATCACGGTATCCTTGAAGCGGATCGGAATGGCGGTATCGAGGAGCCCTGCATGGCAAAGGTGGGTGGCGGGAGCCCCGGTGGAGGCGCACTCCATACAAAGGGCCTTGTCGCTTTCAAAGCAGCGGCGGCGCCCCTCGGGGGTCGATTTGAGAAGGCGACAAAAGCCGCGCATCTCCTTCGGCTGATAGCTCAGCTGATGGAATTCGGCATCCCAAATGCTGATCGTCAGCCCTGTCAGGCGGTGAAAATCGCAAAGGAGCTTGTCTAAGCGCTCGATATTAAAATTGATAGGCACGCACATCACCTCATTTAAATTATAGAGGGGCTCCCCGAAAAAGGCAAGGTGGGATCGCCTCTTTTTTCTTGCCGCCAAGGACGATATTCCCCTTTTTCATGACACCTATACCTATCGCCGCCCCGGGGGGCGCGGTATCATTAGTATGAACCTATATAAGGAGGATGCTATGAAACCAACTACCTTCGCACTTTTCTTCGGCAACCGCGGCTTTTTCCCGGGGGAGCTGATCGCCGATGCGCGGCGTGATCTTGTCGCCGCCTGCCACGCGGCCGGCTACGGTACTCTGGTCATGGAGGAATCGCTCACGCGCTACGGCGCTGTGGAGACCATCGAGGAGGGGCGACTCTTTGCCAAGTTCCTCGAGGAGCACCGCGGCGAATACGACGGCGTGATCCTCGCGCTCCCGAACTTCGGCGATGAGAACGGCGCCGCCGTTGCCCTCCGCGATGCCAACGTCCCGATCCTTGTCCACGCCTTCCCGGATGAGGAAGACAGGATGGACTTTGCTCATCGCCGCGATGCGATGTGCGGCAAGCTGGCGATGTGCAATCTTCTCCGCCAGATCGGGATCCGCTACTCGCTGACAGAGCGCTTCTGCGTGGATCCGCTCTCCGAGGAGTTCCGCCGCGACCTTGACCGCTTTGCCGCCGTTTGCCGTGTCGTCACGGGGATGCGGCGCTTCAACATCGGTGCCATCGGGGCACGCACCACCGCCTTCAAGACCGTCCGCTATGACGAGATCGCCTTCCAGCGCGCGGGCGTGAACGTCGAGGCCATTGATATGAGCCGCGTGTTCGCCGCGATGGATGCGCTCACCGAGGAGGACATCAAGCAAAAGCGCGAGCTCTACGCCGCACTCGCGGATTTCAGCACCTACCCCGAGGAGAAGCTCACAAGCATTGCCCGCCTTGGCGTTGTGATCGACTCTCTCATCGAGGAATACGATCTGCACGCCGTGGCCATCCGCTGCTGGGATGAACTGCAAAAGCGTTATGGGATCGCCCCCTGTCTGATCCTTGGCGAGCTGAACGAGCGCGGGATCGCCGCCGCCTGCGAGCTGGATGTCACGGGAGCGGTCATGATGCGCGCCACGATGCTGGCCGCCAACCATCCCGTGATGCTCCTTGACGTCAACAACAACTACGGCGATGACCGCGACAGGCTGATCCTCTTCCATTGCGGACCGGCCCCCGCCTCGCTGATGCGCGAGCGCGGCAGGATCGAGGAGCATCTGATGTTCCGCAAGTCGTATGGCGAGGGGAGCGGCGTTGGGATCAACCGCGGCAGGTATATCGTTGGGGATGTTATGCTTGGCAGCTTCAAGACCGAGAACGGCAAGCTTTGCGCCTTCGTCACCGAGGGGAGCCTGACCGATGACGTGCTCCCCGACGTCTTCTTCGGCTGTGGGGCCGTCTTCCGGAAGGAGAATGCCAACGGCATGCTCGACTATATGGCAAGAAACGGCTACCGCCATCACGTTGCCGTCACGCGAGGGCACGCCGCCGAGGCCCTCTGTGAGGCATTCCGCAATTATCTCGGCTACGAGATCGAAAGGCTCTAAGGAGGCCACGTATGAACAAGCTCGGTATCTTCGTAAATTTTTGGGAAAGATCCTGGACCATTGACTATCGCTACTACATCGACAAGGTACAGCGCCTCGGCTACGACATTCTTGAATTCCAAGCACAGCCGCTCCTCGCCATGAGCGATGCCGAGTGCCGTGCCATCAAGCGCTATGCCGACGAGCGCGGGATCAAGCTCTCCTACAGCCTCGGGCTCAACCCGCGGTATGACATTGCCAGCCCCGATGCCGCCGTGCGTGCCGGCGGTGTGGACTATCTTTGCGGGATCGTGGAAAAGATCGCGGTTATGGAGGGTGAGCTCTTCTCGGGTGTGACCTACGCCGGCTGGGGTGTCCCCTCCTACTTTGTGGACGAGGCCGAAAAGGAGGCCCTCTTTGCACGGAGCGTTGACAGCATGCAAGCGGTGATGCGCCGTGCCGAGCCCCTTGGGGTCACCGTCTGCTGTGAGGCGGTCAACCGCTTTGAATCCCCCCTCATCAATACCGCTGCCGAGGCGATCCGCTACGCCGATGCCGTCAACAGCCAAAGCATCGGCATCCACCTCGATACCTACCATATGAACATCGAGGAAAACAGCATCGGCGATGCCATCCGTCTCGTAGGGCCAAGGCTCCGCCACTTCCATACCGGGGAGAACAACCGCAACGTCCCCGGGCGCGGTCATCTCGATTGGGAGGAGATCTTCTCTGCCCTTGCCGAGATCGGCTACCGCCGTGACATCGTGTCCGAGCCCTTCCTGCAAATGGGGGACGAGGTCGGCTACGACATCCGCGTATGGCGCCCGATCTTAGAAAACCCTACCGAGGAGCGCCTGGATGCCGAGGCCGCGTATCTTTTGCGCTTCACAAGGGACATGCTGACAAAGCACGGGATGGGATAAGCCTCGCCGATCCTGATTTTGTAAACCATACATTGCAATCCGCGTCATTTCGGCGCGGATTGCGTTTTTCTTTTGCCTCGGAGGGGGGCAAGGCCCCGGGGGTGAAGGAGCGACGGGCAGGTGTATTTTTTGTGAAAATCCCACCGCCACTTGACGGAGGCGCGGCTTTGAGATATAATAAAGTAGCAAACCATGCGGAGCGCCTCCCCGGCACTTCGACACTACATGTCTAGATTGGAGCATACCGTGAGAAAAAAGCTGTTGCGACTGCGCATCCTCTCCTTCACCGTGGCCCTGCTTCTTGTAGCGGCGGCGGTGGTCACCATCGTGTATTTCACAAAGGACAGCCCGAAGGGGACCTTGGCCGAGGCCAGCGTGGTCCGCGCCTCGCTCTCGAGCAATCTTTCCTCCACCGGCCTTGTCAAGGACATCAGCACGAGCGCCGACATTCCTCTCGCCGCCCTGACGGTGGAGGATCCCGAAAAGCTCTCGGATGTCGTGAAGAACGATTACACGATGAGCCTTCTGACTCTCCTTGGCGAAGGCAATCAGGGTCCGATCCTCTACCGCATCACGTGGGTGGACGAGACCCTCGCCGGCAAGAAGACCACCCTTGACACCGACGAGGCCGAGCGGAAGCTGATGGAGCTTGTCCCGCTCTACTTTGACTGGGAAAAGGCGGCCGAGGCGTATGCGCTCGAGGTCTCGCTCGGGAAGACCGAGGCCGGGAATGTGCGCGAATACGTGCTCTCGCTCCTCCTCCGCGAGGGGGTCTCGGATGTGGATCCCTCCGCGTTCCCCGATGATTTCTGGCGCGAGGACGGGGACCACAAGGTCGAGGTGACCACGAAGAAGCTGACCGACATGATCCTTGCCGAGCTCTCGCACGTTGAGAACATCAGCTATACCCTCTCGAACTTCACGCACAAGGAGGGCGATGCGCTGATGCTGGATGCCCGCCTTTTCACCATGAGCTACAGCGAGCTGTTTGTCTCCTTTGCCCTCAGCGAATATGACGTCTCGGGCATCCATGCCCGTATGCGCAACGACGAGCGCGTGTACGCCGCCGTTGGCATCAACGCCTTAAGCGGCCGCGAGCTGATCGCCGAGATCACCAAGATCGATGCGGGCTCGAGCAGCTCGGGCGTCTCCTACTTCTCGCTCCTCGGGCGCCTCGTCTTCCCCGAGATCACCGAGAACGCCGACGGCACCGAGAGCGGCGACTACACCTATTACGACGACTTTCTGAGCGATGCCACCGTCTCCCTGCTCGGTGTTGACCTCAAGGACAACATCCGCAAGGAGGAGATCCTTTCGAACTACTCGGTAACGATCACGGCCCAGAAGACGGTCGAGCCGAACGCCCTGGTCGTACCGACCAAGTGCATCTACTACGACGATGCGAAGAAGCCCTATGTCATTGTCCTGGATGCCGACAAGAAGGAAAAGCGCGTCTACATCAAGATCAAGCTGTCAACGGGTACCGATGCCGCTGTGACGGCGGCCGACGGCTATACGCTGAACGAGGGTGACGTTCTGCGCTATACGGCCGACTCCACGCTGATCGGATCGCTCTTCTGATGTCGGAAGCCCTTCCTCTGCTCTCCCTCAAGGAGATCACCAAGACCTACCACATGGGGGACGTCCCCTTCCCTGTCCTTCACGGCATCACCTTCTCCGTGGAGGCGGGGGAGTTCGTCTCGGTGCTCGGTCCCTCGGGCTCCGGGAAATCCACCCTCATGAACATCATCGGCTGTCTCGATGTGCCCGACGGCGGCACCTATACCCTCGGCCGCCGTGCGGTGGCCGGCCTTTCCGAGCGCGAGATGGCGCGCCTACGGAACCGCGACATCGGCTTTGTCTTCCAGAGCTTCCAGCTCCTGCCGCGCATTTCGGCGCTTGAGAACGTCATGCTCCCCCTGATCTACGCCAAGGTGCCCCGCGCCCAGCGCCGCGAGCGTGCGATGGCCGAGCTTGAGCGTGTCGGCCTTGCCGACAAGGCGAGCAACCTGCCCCGACAGCTGTCGGGCGGTCAGCAGCAGCGTGTGGCCATCGCCCGTGCCCTCGTCACGCGGCCGCGCATCCTCCTGGCCGACGAGCCGACGGGCGCGCTCGACCGTGCAACGGGTGCCCAGATCATGGACATCTTCCGCTCACTGAACGCCGAGGGGATCACCGTGGTGATGATCACGCACGATCACAAGGTCGCCTCCTATGCCTCGCGCATCGTCCATATCCTGGACGGGCGCCTGTACAGCGCCGAGGAATACGAAGCGCTGGAGAAAGCGTAAGGGGTGCTGTATGTTCTTATTCACGACCATCCGCATGAGCCTTGCCAACCTCAAGGCGAACGCCATGCGCACCTTCCTCACCATGCTCGGTGTTATCATCGGCATCTCCTCGATCCTGGCACTCCTGACGATCGGGCAGGGCGTGACCGACTCGGTCATCGACCAGCTGGCGGGGCTCGGCGGTAACCGCGCCACCGTCTCGATCACCGACCGCACGGTAAAGCCCGGCTTTACCGATGCCGAGCTCGACCGCTTTGCCGCCGTCGAAGGGGTCGAGGGGGTCGCCCCGATCCTGTCGGGGAACCGCATGCTGACCTTAGCGCCCGAGCTCACCAAGAGCAAGTACGACGGCGTTTACACCATCAGCCGCCGCGTGATGGGGGTCAACGACTTCTACTTCTCGAACTACACGAAAAACGCCGGTATGCTCTACGGGCGCAGCATCTCGCCCGATGACGTCCGCTTCCAGACCAATGTCTGTGTGCTCGGCTACGACCTCTGGCAGAGGCTCTATGGTAACTATTCGCCCGTTGGCGAGATCATCAAGATCAACAACACCGAGTGCACCGTCATCGGCGTGATGAACGAGCTCGTCGGCATCGACGTCTCGGGGAACTCGTCGATCATCGTGCCCTACACGACCGCCATCAAGACCTTCCAGATGGGGCTCCCCTCGAGCTTTGACGTTGTCCTCGATTCGGGCGAGGAGGCCTCCGAGATCATCGGGCGCCTGCACGCGCTTTGCGCGACGCTCCTCAACAGCCCGCGCGGCGAGGGGTATGCGATCGTCAACCAGGAGGAGATCATGGACATGGTGCTGACCATCTCCGACCTTGTCCTCGGTATGCTCGCGGGTATTGCGATCATTGCGCTGGTTGTCGGCGGTATCGGCATTATGAACATGATGCTCGTCACCGTCTCCGAGCGCACCGCCGAGATCGGCCTCCGCAAGGCGCTCGGTGCGCGCCCCGGCATCATCCTCCTGCAGTTTTTGACCGAGGCGGTCATCATCAGCCTCTTTGGCGGTATCATCGGTGTCCTCTTCGGCCTTGGGATCTCGTACGTGGCCTCGCTCATCATCGGCTACACCTTCCGCTTCAATCCCGCGATAGCCGTCCTCTCGCTCATCTTCTCGCTCCTTGTCGGTGCGATCTTCGGGCTCCTGCCCGCGCGCCGTGCCGCCAAGATGAACCCGATCGAGGCGCTCAGGGCGTCGTGATGCAAAGCAGCCACCCCGTGGGGTGGCTGCGATAAAGCAGTATCAAATTGAATAATACCTACCGAAAGGAAAAGGACGAAGAATTGTTAAAATTCTTCGTCCTTTTTTCTTGACAAGCACTGCATTTGTGGTCACAAACGCATGTAGTGAAATGTTTTGCTTTCGCAAAACGTGAAATAATGTGCTATTGCACATTGTGAAATATCTCGCTTTGCTCGATGTGAAATGAAATTTGCCCACGTTCGCGTAGCGAAC
>JAZSGE010000146.1:0-13170 GCA_045532575.1 Eubacteriales bacterium
CCGATCCCGTTCTAACTGAAATAGCCTCCGTAGGTTTGGCACCTGCGGAGGCTTTTCTTATGTGGGATCACTCTTCGCCGTATTCGGCGATGTACGGCAGATTCCGGTAGTATTCGCCGCAGTCCAGCCCGTAGCCGATCACAAAATGATCGGGAATGGTGAAGAGCGACAGATCCGCCTTAAAGTCGACAAGGCGGCGCGAGGGCTTATCGAGGAGGGTCACCACGCGGAGCGAAAGGGGATGCCGCGCCGCGAGGAGCTTCACAACGTCACGCAGGGTGCGCCCCGTGTCGATGATGTCCTCCACGATGATGACGTGGTACTTCGAGATGTCGCGGTCAAGGTCCATCGTGATCTTGACGATCCCCGTGGAGACGGTTCCCTCGTAATAGCTCTTGGCACACATGAAGCCCACCTCGCACGGCACGTCGATCGCGCGGCAGAGGTCGGCAAGAAAGACGAAGGAGCCCTTCAGAATGCTGACAAGCAGGATCGGGCGGCCGTCATAGTAGGAGGAGATGGTCTTCCCGGCCTCCTTGATGGCGGCGGCGATCTCCTCCTCGGTAATAAGGACGCGACGGATCCTTGCGGCGTAGTCCGTAACGGTGGTGATCTCTTTCATAGCGTCTTTCCTTTCAGCAAGAGGTAATGACAGAATACGACAATAGTATACCATACGAGGGCTTGAAAGCGCAAGCCCTCTCTTGCAATTTTCGGCGCAATACGCTATAATAAGCTATATTGGAAGAAAGGGGAGGACATAGGATGAGGACTCTCGGTCGCTGTGCGTGCCTGAGCGGCAACACCTTAAAGCTTATCGCTGTTTTCCTTATGACGCTCGACCATGTCGGTGCCCTCCTGTTTCCCGATCTTATCGTCCTGCGCGCCATCGGGCGCCCGGGCTATCCCCTCTTTGCCTTCACGATCGCCGAGGGATGCCGCTATACGCGGAGCCCCCTTCGGCATTTTGTCTCGATCTTCGCCGTGGCCGCCGTCTGTCAGATCG
This sequence comes from Eubacteriales bacterium, assembly GCA_045532575.1. GTDB lineage: Bacteria > Bacillota > Clostridia > Oscillospirales > CAG-272 > UBA1740. Next base: position 1,007 of record JAZSGE010000146.1, read on the forward strand.
CCTTTACCGTGGCAACGGGCTCCTATCACCTGAACGCCCTCGTCACCCTCTCGCTCGGCGTGCTCCTCACGATCGCTCTCGACGTCTCAAAGAGCCTCGGCTGTGCTGGGGAGAAGCCCCTCGCCCTGCGCCTTTTGGGCCTTGCCGTCTTCCCTCTGGCCACGGCCGCCGTCTTTCTTTTGACGACCTATGCCGTCAGCCTCGACTACGGCTTCTTCGGCTGTATGCTGCCGGTCTTCGCCTCGCTCTTCCATCCCCCGCGGCGCCATGCCCCCGCCGCCTGGGGACGCCTTGACCGCAACGAGCTCCATGTGGCCTCGACCGCCGTCGGCCAGGTCCTCCTCGGACTGCACTCGAACCCCCTCAACCTCTTCGCGCTCTTTGGCATCCCCCTCCTTCTTTTGTATTCGGGGAAGCGCGGGCGCCTGCGCTTGAAGTGGTTCTTCTACCTCTATTACCCCGCGCACTTTCTCATCATCATCGCCATCGCCCTCCTTATAACGTAAAAAAGAGCCGAATTTCGGCTCTTTTTTGCTTTTGGGCATGGCTTTCGGCTTGCCTTACTCCTTCCCGGCGATCCTCTCTCCCTCAAGGTAGGAGAGAAATCCCGTCATTGAAAAAATGTGCATCCCACCGAAGTGGGTGTCGTCGCCGAGGCGGCGCTCGATGCCGCGCTCGACTCCCACAATGCGCATCGGGATGGGATTGAGAAGAAGAACACGGATGTTTTTCACCCCGCGCCGCTCATTTGCCTCCCATTCGACCGAGGGGAAAAGGTGCAGGCCGCGCGGCACGTCGACGATCTCGGAATGGATGAGCGAGGGCGCCTTGATGTGCTTCGGCCAAAAGAGGGCGTACGCCGGGCCGATATGGCGCGTAATGCGCGTATAGAGCAGATAGCCGAAATGCTTGGTGTAGGAATACAGTCCCCCCTCAAGCAGGCGCAGGGTGCGCCGTTTTCTGAGCGTGGAAAAATGATACAGGATATAGCGGCGCCGCCCGGTATCGAGGATGAGCTCGGGAGCTGTCGTGCGGCGGACGAGAGAGGTGTAAAGGCCGGCGCTTTGCGAGAGGGTGAAGCCGCGCTCCTCGGCATATGCCGCAAGACGGCGGAAGGACCGCCGTCGGATACGGTAGCCCGAAAGGAGACGGAGGAGACACAAGCCTCCGAGGATAAGCAGGATCCCGAGGCCGATCTCCCCGAGGAGGAGGAGCCACGAGCGATAGGGGCGGTATTCAATGATAAAGTAGGAAGCAAACAGAAGGGCAAGACCTACAAGCACCACAAGAGGCGTCAGCCATGAAGGGAGGCGCCGATGCTTGTGGACCGCCGTCAGTACCTCGGCCAGCGCCCCCTCGTCGCCCATTTCCCGGCGCACAAGGGAGAAGGCTGCCTCGGGCGAGGTGCCCCCCAGCGTCAGCTCCTCAATGCGGTCGTAAAGATGCTCGGCACACTCGGCGCGAACGCGCTCGCGCCGCCGCCTGTGACGGATGCCGGCCACAAGGCGTGCCGTATAACGGTCGACCTCCTCGCGGAGGCGGAAGGCCTCGCTCATCTCACTCGTCCTCCTGCAGGATCTTGTCAACAGACCCCGAGAAAATCTTCCATTCGTCAAGTTTTGTTTTCAAATATACCGTTCCGGCACAGGTGATGCGGTAATAGCGGCGCTCTCTCCCTGCCTCGGTCGCACGGCGGTAGGATTCCACGTACCCCTCCTCCTCCAGCGCGTGAAGGATGGGGTAGAGCGTGCCCTCATTCAGGTGAAAGAGATCTCCCGATCGCCGCGCAAGCTCCCTGACGATCGAATAGCCGTAGGCGTCTTTCTCGGCGATTATCTTCAGCACCATCGTGGATGTGCTCCCCTTCAACAGCTCCTTACTGATCTTCACGGTTGTCCCCTCCTACATCGGATGCCAATGCATCGTAAATCTATGTATAGGATAGCACAGATCCCCCGGCTTGTCAAGAGGGGAGCGCTGCTTTTGTGAGTTTTTCCATGGGGGTTGTAAAATCCCCCTCTTTGTGTTACAATAATCCTTGCATTAAAAAAGGAGAAACCGCTATGAAAGCACACCGCGTGTCGGCATGGAGGCGCGAGCTTCCGCCCCTTCTTGTCCTCGTCCTCTTTTCCTTCCTCGTGGCGCTCGGGCTCCACGTTTTTGTGTATAAGGCCGACTTCGCCCCGAGTGGGGTGGACGGCATCGCCGCGATGCTCCAGTATCTTTCGGAGACCTCCTTCGGCTATAAGATCAACGCCGGCCTTTTCACCTTGGCGATCAACCTGCCTCTGCTTATCGTGGCGTGGTTCATTCTGAAGCGGCGCTACGTCCTCTACACCCTCCTCTACACCCTCGTCGTCTCGCTGTCGCTCCTGCTCCTTGATGCGGTCGGCTTTTACCAGTACGACTGCACCGTGCCGGGGAATGGCACAAGCCCCCTCATCGCCGCCATCTTCGGCGGTGTCGCACAGGGGCTGACGGGGATGATCCTCCGCCTCGGCGGCTCGTCGGGCGGGGTGGACATCGTCGGATGCCTGATCCAGCGCCGGATGCCGCACCGCGACCTGGAAAAGGTCATTGCCTGGGTGAGCTACGCCACCGTGGCCATCGCCTTTTTCGTGTACGGCAACCTGAATTCGGTCTGCCTCTCGGTCATCTCGATCTTCGCCTGCGAGCGCGTTAGCGCCGCCTTCCTCCGCTCACGCCGCAATGCCGTCAAGCTCGAGATCGTCACCGACAGCGAAACGGCCGACCGCTTCCGCCATATCCTCCTCCATGAGCTCGGCCACGGCGCGACCCTGCTCGAGGGGCGCGGGATGTACACGGCCGAGGCGCGCGAGGTCATCGTCTGTCTCATCCCCTACCGCGACCTCCCGACCTTCCTGAAGCTCGTCCGCCCGATGGAGGGGACCTTCCTCTATTATTCCGACGTCCTCGGCGTGCGCGGCAATTTTGACTATGACCGCCCCGCGGTGCCGCCCGGACAGCAGGGGCGGCCCTCGGCCATCTGACCGATAGCCCTCCGGGGAAGCGCGCGCCCCCCTTGCGGATTTTCCTGCTTTCCCCTTGCAAAAATCGCCGCCTTGTGCTATGATAGAAGCGAAAATATGCATTTTGGAGGGAACCATGGATACCATCAAGATCAATCACGGCGCTTGCAAGATGATCGCCCACCGCGGCGTGTCCGGCCTTGAGCGTGAGAACACCTGTGCCGCCTTTGTGGCGGCGGGACAACGCACCTACTACGGTATTGAGACCGATGTCCATGTCACAAAGGACGGCAAGTACGCCATCATCCACGACAGCGACATGAGGCGCGTCGCCGGGTACGATATCAGCGTTGAGGGCTCGACCCTTGCCGAGCTGCAGGCCGTCCGCCTCTTTGATAAGGACGATACCACCCGCCGCTCCGACCTCGTCGTGCCGACGCTTGACGACTACATCTCGATCTGCCACCGCTACGGTAAGGAGGCTGTGCTTGAATTGAAGCACGATATCGCCCCCGAGCACGTTGCCGGCATCGTCGATACCATCGAGCAGCTCGGCCACATGGACAGCACCACCTTTATCAGCTTCCACCACGAGAACCTTCTGCGCCTGCGCGCCATCCGCCCCGAGGCCAAGGCACAGTTCCTCCCGCCGACGAACGAGGAGTGGATCTTCAAGTTCTGCCTTGAGAACCGCATCGACCTCGACATTCCCCACGCCTACCTCACCCCCGAGATCGTCGGCATGGTCCACGGGGCGGGGTTGCTTGTCAACTGCTGGACGGTCGATGGCGTCGAGGCGGCCGAGCGCGTCCTCGGTCTCGGTGTCGATTTCATCACCACGAATATCCTCGAGTGATGGAGCCGCGCGACCTTACCGTCACCCGTACCGAGGGCGAGTACGCCTACCTGCGTGACGATGCCACCGGCGAAGAGATCTTCGTCGCCCTCGCGCTCCTGCCACCGTCGGTCGACGTCGGCACCCGTCTGCATTATGAAATGCTCTCGTACACGGTGATCGAATAAAAAGCGCCGTTCTATCGGCAAAGAAAAAGAGCCACAATGTGGCTCTTTTTCTTTCTTATGTAAACAAAACTTATATCGACTCCGAGAAAAAGCCCTTGTCGATGGTGTAGCCCTCCCTTGTGCGATGCAGGCCGAAGGAGCACTCTTTCGCGATCGCAAAGAGCTTTTTCCCGTCAATGCCCACACAGTTGGGGATCGAAGCGAGGAAGCGCTCGGCCCCCTCGTGGAAATAGGAGGTCGTCACAAAGATGCCGCGGCTCCCGCCGATCGCGCACACGGCACCAAAGAAGCCGCGCACCTCGCGCTCGGCCACGTGCAGATCCTCGCGGCGGCACTTGGTCTGGAGGAGGACGGTCTCGGCAAAGCCCAAGGTGTCCACGGTGTCGATCCTCCCGTCGATGCCGCCGTCGGCGGCGCCGCCCGTGACCTCGGCCAGGAGCACCTGCTTGCCCGTCCTTTTGAAATACGCGGCGAGCAGGGTGACGGCAAAGCGCTCAAGGAAGGGACCGCCCTGGCGGTGCAGAAGGAGGAGATACGCGCGGCGGAGGCGCTCCTCATCCTCGGGAGGGAAGACCACATCGGGGAGGGGCGTCCGACGGTAGCCGCCCTCGCTCTTTGCGATCTCGCCCTCGCTCATGAGGCGCTCAAGGAGGTTTCCCGCCATCGAGCGCAGGGCGTGGTCGTCGGCCGTTGTCTCGGTCGCATCGGTGCCGAAGTGCCTCTCAAGATGCGTATAGATCTCGCTCCGTGTGTGCTCGCCCCCCGCAAGGTAGGCGAGGATCTCCTCGCGGCAGCGCGCATCACGCACGGCAACGCGCGTCTCCTTCACGAGGGTGTAGCGCCCCTCGGCGCTCCGCGTGAGGGTGCCGTCACGGGTGAGGTCGGAGAGCAGCGTGCCGATCGCCGAGAAGAGGAGGTTGCGGCGGCTGTCCGGCGCGTTGTCGCGCCTTTCGTCGGCCGTCAGCCCGTAGGCATCGGCCAAGCGGTGATTGATTTCGCGGCGGTAGAGGCTCTCGCCCCCGGCCAGCACCGCAAGGATGCGGCGGCGGATCTCGTCACGCTTACGCCCCTTGAGGGCCCGTTTCATTTTCATACTGTACCTCCTTGTCGGTCGGTGGATGTGCCCTTCGTCTCCGCGGCCAGGCGGTGGTAGGCAAGGCGCGTGCCCTCGTCCCCGTAGTCGATGATGCCACAGGGGGTAAAGCCGAGGCGTGTAAGCAGGCGTTGCATCGGGAGATTGTCCTTGTGCGTGTCGATCCGCAGATCCCCACAATGCGCGAAGGCGTACTCGATACAGGCGGCACCAAGGCCGCCGCCGGGGCGGTCAACAGCCAGGCGATGGAGGGTGCCGTAGGGCACGGCCTCGGTGAGCCACGCACCGTCGATGGCATCGTAGGGCGCCTCGCGCCCGATATGGAAGGTGAAGACCGCCGCGATCCCCTCGCCGTCCTCAAGGACGTGGAGGATGCCGTCGCGGAGAGTCTCCTCGACCGAGGCGCGCGCAGGGTATCCCTCGGGCCATTGGCTCGGGTTGCCGTGCTCGCGCATGAAGGCGCGCGCCCTCGCGTAGATCTCCATCACGCGGTCAAGGTCGCGCGGTGTCGCCTTGCGGATCGTGGTCATAAAAGCCTCCGGGGGGCGCCAAATTGACATCATAGCACCACATTTTTTGAATATCGAAAACAAAACCTTACATCCTCTCCTCCCTCGTCACGAGAGGAACCGCCCCGATGCCCACCTCTCTGAGATGTGCCGCAACGCGCTCCCAGAGGGCAAAGCGCAGATCCCAGTAGTCGCTGTTTTTCACATAGAGGCGGAGCGAAAGACGGAGGGCGCGCTCGTCGCGCCCCGTCACCACCGCAAAGGGAGCGGGATGCGCAAGCGTGCGGCTGTCCGCCCGGGCAATGGCGAGGAGAGAGTCGCAGAGGGCCTCGGGGGCGACGTTGAGCGGCAGGGCGAGCTCGAGGTCGAGGCGGCGGATCGGCTTCTCCGAGAAGTTCGTCACGGTCTCGGAGACGATCTTACCGTTCGGGATATGCACCGTGCGGTTGTCGATGGTCGAGAGGCGCGTCGTCACAAGGCGGATCTCCTCGACAGTCCCCTCAAAGCCCGCGACCTCGATGTAGTCGTCAAGGCGGAAGGGGCGCGTGAGGAGAAGCAAAAGGCCGCCGGCGGCGTTCGAGAGAGCGCCGTTCACGGCAAGGCCAACGCCCACCCCGAGCGAGGCAAAGACCGTCGCAAGCGAGGCTGTGTCCACCCCGAGGAAGGAAAGGAGCAGAAGGAGGATCGCCCCCTTCGCCGCAAAGCGCCCGCCGCGCACAATGGCGCGGAAGAGCGTCTTGTCGGCACCGCGGCGGATGCCGCGCGTAAGGATGCGCCGCGCAAGGCGGTCTACAAGATGGAAGGAAACGAAAAGGAGGGCGACCGCAAGCAGAAGGCGGAGCCCGTCCGTCCTGAGCCAGAGGAGGACGGCATCAAGCAGCTCTTTGGGTGTCATCATGACCTCCGTGGGAAGTGTCCCACGGGTAGCATGCCCCAAAGCGAGAGGTTTATTGCGGAAGAAGCGTGAAGGACAGCAGGACGGGCTGATGGTCGGAATAAGCAAAGCCCGTGTTGATGTTGCGGACGGCATCGGCGCGTACATTGGCCGATACAAGGAAGCCGTCTACGATCAGGGTCATACAGTCATCGCCGTAGGGGACATCGCAGTTGCGGCAGGTCGGCACGACCTCGCCCTCGTACCCGATGGCGCGTGTAATGCCCTCGGGCAATAGATGGGCAGGGAAGGGCTGAGCCCAGCCGTAATCGCTTGCCTCACCGTTAAAGAGGAGGGTCGAGTCCCCCGTAAAGTCGTGGTTAAAGTCGCCTCCCGCAATGCAGTAGTTGCCCGCCAGGTACTCGCGCTCCATGTCGGTAAGGAGCATGGTCATCTGGGCGGTGCGGATCTCGTCGTTGCCACCGTAGGCCGAGGAATGGACGTTGTAGACCACAAGCTCGCGCCCGCCCGCAACCGGCAGCCGCGTGACCGAATAACAGCGATCGAGATCGAGAAAGCGCGAGAGCGAGGTCGCGATCGGGAAGGAGCGCCGCAGGGCCGAGGTGGCGGTGTAGCGAGACAGGGTCATCATGCCGCTGTTCGAGGCACCGTGCGGCTCGCTTATGGGATAAAAGAGATACGAGGAGTGGTAGTTGACCGCAAAAACACCGGCATAGGTCGGGAAGGCCGCCCTAAGGAGTGCGTTTTGGTCGACGTGGTGCGAGCGATCGGAATCGGTGTCTACCTCCTGGAAAAGGAGGAGATCGGCGCCCGTGCCGGCGGCCAGCGTGATGGCGGCCTCGGTGCAGGCGATCACGCTCTCGCGGCTCGCGGCACGCGACTCGGTCCCCCCGTCCATAAAGAAGGTGAAGTCGGGGGTGTACGCACCAAAGCCGAGGTTCTGGGAGAGCGCTGTGTAGGGCGTGCCCGTCTGCATCACGGCACCCGGATCGCCGTGAACCGTGAGGGGCAGGCGATCCTCGATGCGGTCGTAGTCCAAGAGCAGATACCCGACATAGCCGAGCACGGCCGCGAGGAGGAGCGCGGCAAGGAGCAAAAGGGCGATGAGGGGGATGCGGACGATCGTCTTCATAGACTCTTCCTTTCTCAGATCATGCGCTCGGGATGATAGACAGCGTCAAAGTCCTCGGCCGTCATCGCTCCCGTCCGCAGGACGGCCTCGCGCAGGGTGATCCCCTCGGTATGCGCGAGCTTGACAAGGGCGGCCGTGCGCTCGTACCCGATATAGGGAGACAACGCCGTCGCCGTCATAAGCGATGAGTAAAGATTACTTTCCATTTTCTCCCGATTGGCGACAATGCCAAAAACGCAGTTCCGATCAAAGGAGGACATCGCATCCGCAAGCAGCCGCACCGAGGAGAGATAGTTGTGGATCGAGACGGGTAAAAAGACGTTCAGCTCAAAATTCCCCTGCGAGGCCGCCATCGTTACGGCGGTATCGTTCGCCATGACCTGCACCGCCACCATCGTCACGGCCTCGCACTGGGTCGGGTTGACCTTACCCGGCATGATCGAGGAGCCGGGCTCGTTCTCGGGGATCGTGATCTCCCCAAGGCCACAGCGCGGGCCGCTCGCCAGCCAGCGGATGTCATTCGCGATCTTGAAAAGATCGGCCGCCAGCGCCTTGAGGGCGGCGTGGCCGCGCACCAGGGGCGAGAGCGAGGTCAGGGCCGAGAACTTGTTCCCGGCTGACGAAAAGGGGGTGCCGAGGAGCGACGTAAGCTCAGCCGCCACCGCCTCGCCAAAGCCCGCCGGCGCATTCAGCCCGGTGCCGACGGCGGTACCGCCGATGGCGAGCGCGCGCAGGTCGGTGAGCGACGAAAGGATGCCCTCGCGGTCACGCTCGAGCGAGGCGCGCCAGCCGCTGATCTCCTGCGAGAAGGCGATGGGGGTCGCGTCCTCGAGGTGCGTGCGCCCCGACTTCACGATGCCGGCATTCTCGCCCTCAAGGCGACAAAGGGTCGCGATCAGCCCGTCAAGCGCGGGCAGGAGCCCCCCCTCGGTCTCGGTGACGGCGGCAAGGTGCATCGCCGTCGGGAAGGTATCGTTCGAGGACTGCGACATATTCACGTCGTCGTTCGGATGGAGGAGGCGCCGCCCGGCCAGCTCGTTGCCGCGCCCCGCGATGACCTCGTTCGCATTCATGTTGCTCTGGGTGCCGCTCCCCGTCTGATACACGACCAGGGGGAAGTGGTCAAGGAGGGTGCCGTCCATCACCTCGCGGGCGGCCCCCTCGATGGCGGCGAGCTTCTCGGCTGTCATCCGCTCGGGGAGGAGACGGGCATTGGCGCGCGCCGCCGCGAGCTTCAGGGCACCAAAGGCGCGGATAACGGGGATGGGCATCCTCGCCTCCCCGATCTTGAAGTTTTCAAGGCTGCGCGCCGTCTGCGCGCCGTAATAGCGATCCGCGGGAACGCGGACCTCTCCCATCGAATCGTGCTCGGTACGGTACTCCATGCTGGTTCCTTTCGGTTGGTTTCTTTCATTTTTATTGTAGCATAAACCGGGGGCGTTTTCAAGGCATTAAGAGAAAAGAGATACGGCAGCCGCCGTATCTCTTTCCTTTTGTCGCTTATTCGGTCCTCAAGGCATTCACGGGATCCTTGCGCGCCGCCGCCGAGGCGGGCATAAGCCCCGAGATCAGCGTAAGGCCGATGCTGAGCGCGATCAGGGTGAGCGCCTGGCCGAAGGGCAGGTACGCCGTGATCGTCACCCCGGCCAGCACCTTGATCAGGAGATTGACAAGGAGCGCAAGGAGCGCCGTCACGATGACACCGATCAGCCCGGCGAGGAAGCCGATGATGAAGGTCTCGGCATTGAAGAGGTGCCGCACGTCCTTCTTCCGACCGCCAAGCGAGCGGATGACACCGATCTCCTTGATACGCTCGACCACCGAGACGTAGGTGAGGATGCCGATCATCACGGTCGAGACCACAAGCGAGATCGAGGTGAAGGCAATGAGCGCCGTCGAGACCACGTCGATCATCGAGTTGATGAGCTCAATGACGAGCGAGAGCGTGTCGGTGTAGGTGACGTGCGAGCGATCGCCGCCCTTCAGCACGTGACCGCTTGTGAGCGTCAGGGTCTCGTCGCTGTTCCAGCGGTCGAGCCAGGCCGTTACAAGATCCTTGTTCTCAAAGTCTGTCGGGTAGATGGTAAAGGCCTCGGGGGTGTCGGCACCGCCAAGGTCGGCGAGCGTCAGCGATACGAGCCCGTAAGGGTTCTTGAAGGCGATGCCGCTCTCGTTACCGCCCGCCGTACCGCCACCGGTCGCGCCGCCGCCGGCCGCACCGCCGCCCATCATCGCGGAGAGGTCGAGCGATTCATAGAAGGAGCCGCCCACAAAGCCGATGCCGTCGGCGCGCGTCTTTGTGGTGGGGTCAAGATAAGAGTAGGTGAAGGACACACCAAGAGACAGGGGAACGGCGGTAGCCCCCGGGAAGGGCGGCGTCCAGACCGCCTCGCCGCCCGTCAGGGCGTCGCTCCCGCTCTCGCGGAGGGCCTTCGCAATATCCGAGTCGTAGTTTTGGCTCCTGGCGTAATCGGCAAGGGCCTTCGTGTAATAAAGACCCGAGGTGAGGCACCCGAAGGAGATGTCCTCCTTCGGACGGAGGATACCGACAACACGCAGGGCGAGGCCGTCCGCCTTCTTCTCCTCGGCGATCTTCGCCGTATCGTTCGCATACTCGTAGATCATGCTGCCGAGGGGCGAGGCCGCAAGGGCGGGGTCGGTCGTTTTCTGATAGATGGCGTTGTTCGGATAAAAGACGAGCTCCTTGCCCACAAGCTCGCTGTATGCAAAGTCGGGTTTACGCTTGCTTTCGTCGTAGCGCTCGTCGTCCGTCACATCGTAGAGCAGGTTCAAGAACTGCTCCTCGGTGTAATAGCCGAGCTTTGCCAGCGTGATATCGGTCAGCTCGGTATCGGGCGAAACGACCAGCATCACCTCGTTCTTCTCCCGGGCGAGGGTGCCCTCGAGAACATCGTACTGCGAAAGGATATAGTCGGGATTGTCGGGCGCCTCGTCCATCAGCTTGCCGAGGGAGGTCGCATAGGAGGCAAACGGCTTGAATTCGGTCTTCTCGATCATGGCCGTGTAGGCCGCGGTGAGCGAGGTGACCGAGGGATGCTCGACCGTCCCGTCCGTGAGGGTACGGGAGGTGAAGATCGAGTGCGAGAGGTCCATGCCCCAATTGACCTTGATGGCCGCGCGGTAGTCCTCGGGCATCGAGAGCACGTAGTCGGTATAGTCCTTCGTGAGCTCGTTGTGGATCTGCAGGCTCTCCATCGACTCGGCCGTCTTCGCCAGATACTCAATGAGCGAGTTGACGCGCACGTGATCCTCGAGCAGCTCGGCCTTTTCCTCGACCGACATCATGCCCGTGATGGCCGAAAGATCATAGGTCACCTTGGTGATCGTGATGGGGTTGCCCGAGAGCATATCGTCCTGCATCGAGGCGACGTACCCGCGGATCCCCGCCGAGATGGCAAGCACCATCGCAATGCCGATGATGCCGATCGACCCCGCGACCCCGACAAGCGCCGTGCGGCGGCGCTTCGAGAGCAGGTTGCGCGCCGAAAGGCGGAAGGCGGTGAAGAAGGACATCTTCGCCCTCTCGCGCCGCTTGGCCGTGGCACGGCGGATCGTGCGCTCGTCCGCCCCCGCATCACGCAGGGCGGCCTCCTCGGCCGCGTCGCGCGCGACCTCGATGGCGGCGCTCAGACGGCACTCCTCGATCTCCTCCTCGGGCGAGAAGGGATTGGTGTCCTCGATCACCTGCCCGTCAAGCAGGCGCACGATGCGCGTCGAATACTCCTCGGCAAGCTCGGGGTTGTGCGTGACCATGATGACAAGGCGCTCCCCCGCGATCTCGCGGATGAGGTCCATGATCTGTCCGCTCGTGACCGTGTCAAGGGCGCCCGTCGGCTCGTCGGCAAGCAGGATCTCGGGATCGTTGACCAGGGCACGGGCGATGGCCACGCGCTGGCACTGACCGCCCGACAGCTGATTCGGGCGCTTATAGTACATCCCCGCAAGCCCCACGCGGTCAAGCGTCCGCTTGGCGCGCGCAAGGCGCTCCTCGCGCGAGACCCCGGCGATCGTCAGGGCGAGCTCGACGTTCCCGAGGATCGTCTGGTGAGGGATCAGGTTATAGCTTTGGAAGATAAAGCCGACGCGGTGGTTGCGGTAAACGCCCCAGTCGCGGTCGGTGAACTCGGCCGTCGAGCGGCCGCCGATGAAGAGATCGCCCCCCGTGTAGCGGTCAAGGCCGCCGATCAGGTTTAAGAGGGTGGTCTTCCCACAGCCCGAGGGGCCGAGGATCGAGACGAATTCATTCTTGCGGAAGGCAAGCGACACGCCGCGCAGGGCGGCCACCGTCTCGGTCGCGGTCACGTAATTCTTGGTAATGCCGGATAAACGAAGCATACGGGTACCCCATTCGCAATAGTTTGTTGCCTACATTGTACTACAACGCGGCGCACAGTTTCAAAAGAAACATGTGGTAAGTTGTAAATCTTTTTTAAATAATAGTAAAAAAGCCGCCGTCGCGTGCTAGTCCGCGGTTTTGGGATAAAAGGGTGGGGAGGAACCC
>JAZSGE010000033.1:0-3040 GCA_045532575.1 Eubacteriales bacterium
GGGGAGGGTAGAGCCGGAGGAAATCTCGGAGCCTCCGAGAAAATCTCCGACGCTTTTCTTTCTTGGCCGACTCGCCCCCGCATTTCTTCCCCCGCGGATCGGGAGGAGGGAGGCGAGGGAGAGGGGAGCGAGGGCGTGTCCCGTTTATTTCTCCTTGTAAGCTGTCGGCCCGGCGCTTGTGTGTTTTGTTTCCGTTCTTCGTTCAAGACATGAACTCCAAACGCTCGACAAGATTTCCGTCGTCGTCGAACATGAGGCCCGCCGCCGTGGCGGGGCTTGTTTGATGTTCGAGCCCGTGACATTCTCGGCAAAGCAATTCGAGGTTGTTCTCGCCGAGAGCGATCGTCGGATCGCCTATGTTCTCCGGCGTCAAGTGCTCTTTGTGGTGAACGATCACGCCGGGGCGCCCGCACCGAACGCAAAGCCCGGCGTCTCGTTCGATGATGTACGCTCGGACTTGACGCCACTCTTTCGAGAGATAGAACTCTCGGGCAAACTCCCTCATGTTGCCGCGCCTCCGTCCGTGTGAGGGTATGAAAGAGGCGCCCCACTCGGCCACGGTCGGCCATGTAGGACGCTCGGCGACGGGTTTCTTTCTCCCGCCCTCTTTCACGGTATCAGCATATCACGGGAAAATGGTCTTGTCTGTTCGGACTTTTTTCGATAGAGCACGGAGAGGTTAGGTCGAGGCGAGAGCCCCGGCCCCGAAATAGAGCACGGCAAAGGCGGCGACGGCCTTATTCCGTAGGTCGTAGATTGTGGACGAGGAGGAGTAGTTGATCCGCTCGGCGATCTCCTCTTTGCTCTTGTGTTCGATGTACCACGCCCGGAGGAGGTCGGCGTCCGTCTGCTCAAGCTGTGCGAGCACGTCGTCGATCTCCTCGATCGTTTCTTTTGTGAGCTCGATCTCTTTCGCGATCTCGGCGAGGTCGAGCATATCCGAGAGGACGGCGTTCGCTCCTCCTCCCGAGATATACGGCCGAGCGTAGTCGCTCAATACGTTATCGCTCGGCGCCCCTTTTCGGAGTAGGCGATCCTTGCGTCTCTCGAGGTTGGCAAGGGCTTTCTCGAGGTTGGCCCGCTCCGAGAGCGTTCGCTCTGCCGACTTGAAATAATTTATCATAGGCTCGCCCTCCCTTTGTTCCACTTGTGTTTTGCTGTGACGACCGCGTCGACGTCTATTCCGAGTGCCGCCATGAGGTCGAGCGTTCGGAGGATCACGTCGGCGAGCTCGACGGCGACCCCCTCCGGCTTGCACGGCCCGGCGATCCCGGCTCCCTCCTCGTCCGGCTGTCCGACTTGATCGCATATCCCGCTATACTTGCAATCCTCCGCCGCGAGGGCGCACGTCCCATAGATCAGCGGCTTGTTATCGCTCCACTCCTCAAAGGCCGAGGCGATCTCTGCTTGAATGAGGCAAAGCGCCTCCGGGAGAGCGGGAGTCCGCTCCCACTCTCCGAGGCGGACGGCGTTCTCGTGGACTTCTTTCGCGAGCTCGTTTATGTTCATTTCGGAGCCTCCTCTCGTTCGTCGCGAAAATTTACGCATTTACAAGGCTTTAGTTTGCCGATCATGTGATCGGCCGCTTTTTTGCCTCTCGTTCGGAGGCGGTTCGAGGATATACTTAAAATATAAATACCCGTAGGGCGTCGCTCGGCTCTCGACGAGGATATAGCCTTTCGGAGGCCGCGGCGGCCTCTGTTCGCTATACTCCCTTTTGATGATCGTCGGCTCCTCTTTCTCCGGGCCTTTTAGGTTGCGTGTTGCTTTCCACCTCCGGCCGCCTTGCTCGGGCGTCCAATGGTTAAAGAGGTACTCGGCGAGGCCCGTATAGTCCCGACCGTGATCGACGCCGTTATAATAATTGTGTTCGCGGAGGTTGACGATCCTCACGACCGAGCCGTATATCCATTGATCGCGGATCAGCTTTTCCGGGACGCCCTCGCTTATCATGTGGAAATGTATTCTGTCTGTGTGTTTTCCCCGGCCCTTTACGAGGACGATCCGGGCGTCCGGCGCGTGGTATTGGAGACGGCGGACGAAAAGATCAGCGATCCGCCGAGCCTCCTCGAATGTATGTATCTCGTCCTCATTATCAAAGGTGAGTGTCGAATAGAGGGACGTCGGCGAAAAATTCTCATTTACGAGGCGGACAAATTTCCGCCGAGAAATTCCGAGCCTATGTGCGGCCCGCTCCTCCTCGTTTTTGAAACGTGGGCGCGGCTCCGCTTTCTTTATGTCCGCGATCCTCTCCGAAACAGAAAAGACCTCTTGCTCGCATACGACGCCGGAAAAAATGCGTCTTTTGACTCTCTGCATAATAAAACACCTCAAAAAGAGGGCTCGAGCCCTTGCTTTTCCTCCCGGGAGGTGATAATATAATAAAGGTATGGCAATCTCCCTCCGGGCGGTTGCACTCCCGACGCTCTCGTCAAGCGTCGGGAGTTTTTCTTTTCTCTATCGCGGCAATCTCCGCGGGCGTGTTCCACGTTTGAGGCGATACTCGGCCAAACGGAGGCCCCGGTCTTGACTCGGTCGGCGTGATCCTTGCCGTCTCGACGCAATCGCACCGCTCCCCGTGGTCGATGTGAGCTCCGCAAAACGGGCACTCTCTAAAGGGTGTGCTCATAGACTCCGCCTCACTCTCTGCAAAAGACATGTCCGCCGATCTCCGTAAAGACGCGGTCGTTCTGCGCCTCGGTCGAGAAATAGACGACGTCCGCGTCCGTGATCGGCTCCGCCGAGTGGAGCGCCGTCGCGACGGCCCGATATTGCTCCTCGGTCGGCGTCGTGGTCGGTATGTATTTCGCCGGGGAGAACTGCGTCACGGGCTCCGTCTGATAGACGACCTCCTCGATCGTGTCCGGGAACGACGGCGACAATATGCGGTTGAGTACGACCTCCGCAACGGCGACTTGTCCCTCGAACGGCTCGCCCCGAGCCTCGAGCCATACGAGGCGGGCGAGCGTCTCAAAATCTCCCGCCGCGAGCTCGATCCCGGCATACCTTGAAATCTTCACGGGCTCCGGCGTGAGCGTCG
>JAZSGE010000141.1:0-3679 GCA_045532575.1 Eubacteriales bacterium
CCCGATACCATTGACATCTATATCCCCGAGGAGGGGGTCAAGGTGACTTCTAACTTCACCGGCACTCCAGTGGAGGGTGAAGTCGGAGGCCAAGCGGTCTTAGGAAGACAATACTCAGGAACAACTCCTTGGCCCACAGAACGACATGGCTACGATCCGACTTCCCGATACCATTGACATCTATATCCCCGAGGAGGGGGTCAAGGTGACTTCTAACTTCACCGGCACTCCAGTGGAGGGTGAGATGTATGTGGAGGAAAAGCTGGAAGTGAAGGATAAGTATTCCTACTTCATGGGTGGAAACCAGCCTCTGTGTATTCTGGAGACCGAGAAAAACGATGGCCCCAAGGTGTTGGTGATTCGGGACTCCTATTCCGATTCTCTGGCTCCCTTCCTCACCGAGCGTTGCTCCGAGGTGCATCTCTACGACCTGCGCTACAACCTGAACAGCGTTCAGGCGTATGTGGAGCAGAATGAGATCGACCAGGTTGTTGTGCTGTATTCCTTCCAGAACTTCGCTCAGGGAAGCAATCTGTTTGCACTGGGTCGATAAATTTCAATACTGAAAATAAAACGCAGTATACACAGAGATGTGTATACTGCGTTTGCTTTTTATCGCCTTAAATATTCTGGTGGCCGATATTGCAGTGCTTCTGCCAAGTGGAAGGATTGAATGGTATCGTATCCATCCAAATCTGCAATGGTTCGGGCCAAGCGTAATATGCGGTCATAGCTACGGGCGGTCAGTCCTAACCGGTCAAAGGCTCCTTTCATTAGTTTCTGACAACTTTCATCCAGTGCACAGTAGGTTTCAATATAGCTGCGGCTGAGTTGTGCATTGCAGGAGACATGGGTGTTCTTCATGCGCTGCCGCTGAATATCTCGTGCCTGTTCTACCCGAGCCTTTACTTCGGAAGAGGACTCAGAGGGGGCAGTTTGGGACAATTCTTCAAATTCTAAGGAGGATACTTCCACAAACATATCCATGCGATCCAGTAAAGGTCCGGATAGACGGGAGAGGTATTTTTTAACCTCATTTTCGCTGCAGCGGCAGCGGCCGGAGGGATGTCCGTACCATCCGCACCGACAGGGGTTCATGGCGCACACCAGCATAAAGCTCGCGGGATAGTCGGCGCGTGCCGCCACGCGCGTCACCGTGACCGTGCCGTCCTCGAGGGGCTGGCGCAGGGTCTCGAGCAGGGCAGGGGAAAACTCGGGGAGCTCATCGAGGAAGAGGATGCCGTGGTCGGCCAGCGAGATCTCGCCGGGGCGCGGATTGGAGCCGCCCCCGATCATCCCGGCCGCCGACACCGTGTGATGCGGCGAGCGGAAGGGGCGGCGCGTCACAAGACCGTCGATCGGCATCCCCGCCACCGAATGCACGCGCGTCACCTCGACCGATTCCTGAAAGCTCATGGGCGGCAGGATCGAGGGGATGCGCTTGGCAAGCATCGACTTGCCCGAGCCCGGCGGCCCGATGAGAAGCAGGTTGTGGCCGCCCGCCGCCGCGATCTCGATGGCGCGGCGCGCCTTCGCCTGGCCCGCCACCTCCGAAAAGTCGGGCATCGGACGGGTGTCGCCCTCAATGACGGTGGGATCAAAGCACGTCGGGGCGATCGTCCTCCTCCCCGAAAGATGCTCAAAAAGCTCGGTGAAGGTCGCAACGCCGATCACCTCGATCCCCTCGGCGATCGAGGCCTCGGTGGCGTTCTCCCGCGGCACAAAGATGCGCCGACAGCCGGCGTCGCGCGCGGCGAGCGTCATCGAGAGCACCCCCGAGAGCGGCCGCACCTCGCCCGAGAGCGAGAGCTCACCGAGGAAGCAGTCGCCAAGGATCGCCTCGGCAGGGATCGCCCCCGCGGCGCACAGAAGCCCGACAAGCAGGGCAAGGTCAAAGGCCGAGCCCTCCTTACGGCGGTTGGCGGGCGCCAGATTGACAAGAATATGGCGGTCGGGAAAGCGGAAGCCGCTCGAAAGGCAGGCCGCCCGCACGCGCTCGCGCGCCTCGCGCACCGCATTGTCGGGGAGCCCCACGACCTCAAATTTCTCCATTCCCTGGCTGACGCTGCACTCCACCGTGACGAGGAAGCCGTCAATGCCCGTAAGCCCTGCGCTGTATGCCTTTGCCACCATAAGCGGTCTTTTTGTCCTCCGTCCTTGACTTTTGCAATAGATGAAAAGAAAACTATACAAAAAGAAGTCTGCCGGCCGTGCAGCCGGCTATAGAGATTATAGCAAAGAGGCGGAGAAAAAGCAAGAGGCCACCCACCTCTCTCAAAAATAAAAAGTTTTTGTGAACTCTCTTGATTATTGACGGCGGGCGCGCTATAATTACTTATTGTGAAATCTATACTCTATGAAAGGAAACCTAAAGTGATAAGGAAGCTCCTCGGATGTGTGCGCGAATACAAGAAGCCCACATTCATTACGCTCTTTTTCATCGTCCTTGAGGCGATCGTGGAAACGGCGATCCCCTTCATCACCGCCGACCTTGTCAACAAGATCAAGGCGGGGGCGGGCGTCCCCGATATCCTTGCGACCGGCGCCCTGCTCATCCTGCTTGCCGTCCTCTCGCTCTCCTCGGGAGGTATCGCCGGCGTTGCCTGTGCCCGTGCCTCGGCAGGCTTTGCCAAGAACCTCCGCTCCGACCTCTTCGGCAAGATCAGCACCTATGGCTTTGAGAACATCGACAAGTTCTCCTCCTCGTCTCTCGTCACCCGTATGACGACCGACGTCGGGAATGTCCAGATGTCCTACATGATGATCATCCGCACCGCCATCCGTGCCCCCCTAATGCTCATCTTCTCGATTGTGATGGCCTTCGTGATGGGCGGCTCGCTGGCCCTGACCTTTGTCGTCATCATCCCCGTGCTCGTCACCGGCCTTCTGCTCGTCGCGCGCTTTGCCATGCCCGCCTTCCGCCGCGTTTTCCGTAAGTACGACCGTCTCAACGAGTCGATCGAGGAGAACGTCCGCGGGATGCGCGTTGTCAAGGGCTTCTCGCGCGAGGAGTATGAGAAGGAGAAGTTCGGCGCCGCCGCCGAGAGCATCCGCGTGGACTTCACAAAGGCCGAGCGCATCGTCGCGCTTAACAGTCCCCTGATGCAGCTCTGCCTCTACTTCAATATGATCTTCGTCCTCATCGTCGGCTCGCGCCTCGCCATTGCCGGCGGTGGCGCAGAGGTGGACGTCGGCCAGCTTTCGGCCATGCTCACCTACGCGATGCAGGTCCTGATGTCGCTGATGATGCTCTCGATGATCTACGTAATTCTGACAATGTCCGCAGAGTCCTTCAAGCGTATCTATGAGGTCCTCGGCGAGGAACCCACGCTCACGAGTCCCGCGAACGGAAAGACCGAGGTCAAGGACGGCTCGATCGACTTTGATTCAGTCAACTTCAAGTATTCCAAAAAGGCAAAGAGAAATGCCCTCTCCGACATTGATATTCATATCGAATCGGGTATGACCGTCGGCATTATCGGAGGCACCGGATCCTCGAAGACCTCGCTCGTACAGCTCATTCCGAGACTTTATGACGCAACCGAGGGAAGTGTCAAGGTTGGCGGCGTTGACGTCCGCGAATATGACCTGCGCACTCTCCGTGATTCGGTTTCGATGGTTCTGCAGAAGAATCTTCTCTTCTCGGGCACCATCAAGGAGAATCTTCGCTGGGGTAACG
>JAZSGE010000056.1:0-9556 GCA_045532575.1 Eubacteriales bacterium
AGCAGCGCACGCGCGATCGCCTAATCGAGGAGAAAGATCGAGGAGTAGGCCGCGTGGAGCCTTCGTGTATTGACGGGCAGCAGCTGCTCTTTTACCGTCCTTTGGATGCTCTCGGCCAGGGCGGCGCTCCCCGGGGTGTTCGCATAATACACCTGGAGACCCGCATACTTCGGCGACGAGAAGGTGTTCATGTGGATGCTGACAAACAGCGCCTCGGGATGCTCCCCTGCGATCGCCAGGCGATTTTTGAGATCGTATTCCTTCCGGTGTCCCTTGATATTTTCCTCGTCCTTATAGAGGAGCCGGTCCTCCTCCCGTGTCAGGATCACCTCGACCCCCGCCTCGCGCAAAAGCACGGCAAGCCGCAGGGCGATCGCGAGATTGAGATCCTTCTCGTAAGCGCCGTTTATCCCAACGGCACCGCCGTCCTCGCCGCCGTGTCCCGGGTCCAGAATTACCGTAGGGTGCGCCTCCCCCGCCTCAACCGGCGTCGGGATCAGAAGAAGCCCCACGATCAGAAAAAAAGAAAGGAGGGCGCGCACTGCCGTTGGGAGTACGCGCCTTCCTTGCGTTGTATACGGATGCATCCGCCATACCCTCCTAACCAATGGTACAGTATCACCATTAGTGTTTCGCCGTCTTCTTGGGGCTATACCGAGGGGATCAGCGGTTTTTATTGTTAACGATCGGCCGATGCACACCGTATGCATATCCGGCCCACGCCGCCAGCGGCGCAATGAAGGGCGTGATCGCATAGGCGATCACCGCGGCAAGGAGGCTTTCGGTCAGGGAAAGCCAACCAAAGAGCGCCTTCAAAAGCCCCGAATACATCGATTGGATCAGGGTCGTGATCAGATATCCCGTGCTGTAAAGCCCGAGCCCTGCCTCGCCGAGAAGCAGGCCAAGCGCCATCAGAAACACAAAGAGCATGTTCGGCACCGCCGCCAAAAGACCGATCCTCAGCCCGTGGAAGCGATCGTATTCCAGCCGTCCGCCCTCGATCTTCACGCTGTCCCGCGTGCCCTCCTCGCGCATACAGTAAAACACGAGAAAAAGGTAAAACAGAATGGCAAAAATGCTCGCCACCAGCGTCATCGGCTCGCGGTAGCCCTCTCCCATCGAGATCGCCGTCGTCGTCACAACGAGCGAGAAGATCATCATACCGATCTGGTTGATCAGCACACGGAAGATCCTGTGCGAGTTTTCCTTAATAAATTTCATGCTGTGTCCTCGTTCCTTTTCTTCCTCTCTATCATACCCCTTTTCGTCAAAAAAAGCAAGTCTTCCCTACACAATTTACAAAATATACACTACTTCCGTCTTTGGATTTTGTATAATTAAGGTGATAATCTTCAGGAGGAACGCCATGGCTTCTCATCTGCTCCGCTCTCACGACTTCACCTCCGCCCCGGCCATACTCAAAAATTTCATCCGCTCAAAGATCGCCATTGAGGGGTGCTCGGAAAAGACCGCCTTTGAATACCTGCTGGATGTGCGCACCTTTTTCCGCTATCTCATCGCTAAGGAACGGAATCTCCCGACCCTCGGCGAGGACTTCGAGGCCATTGATCTTTCTTCGGTCGATATCACCTTCGTCCTCGGTATTGACCGCGAGGCAGTCGTCGACTTTCTCACCTATGCCGCCGCCGAGCGCGGCAACGAGAAGGCAAGCCGCGCAAGGAAGCTCTCCTCCCTGCGCTCCTTCTTCCGCTATATCTCCACCCTTGACAGCCGCTATGCCGATTTCGACCCCGCAAAGACGATCAAGGCACCGAAAAAGGATAAGACCCTCCCGAAGTACCTGACCGAGCAGGAAAGCATCGCCCTCCTGCAAAGCATCCTCGATGATACCGGGGCAAGAAATCGGACACGCGATTTTGCCATGATCACCCTGTTTCTTAACTGCGGCATGCGGCTTTCCGAGCTTGTGGGCATCAACCTCTCGGACATCGACCGTGAGCTCCGCTCTCTGCGTGTCTTCGGTAAGGGCGCCAAGGAACGCATCGTCTACCTGAACGATGCCTGCCGCGCGGCGCTCTCTGCCTATCTTGAGCTCCGCATGGCCATGACACCTCTGCCCGGGGATGCCGATGCCCTCTTCCTCAGCAATCGCGCGACGCGCATCAGCAACCAGATGGTACAGGTCACCGTATACAAATACCTCGAAAAGGCCGGCCTCGCCCAGAAGGGCTTCTCGGTCCACAAGCTCCGCCACACCGCCGCAACCCTGATGTATCAGAGCGGCGCCGTCGATGTCCGTGTCCTCAAGGATATTCTCGGTCACGCTCAGCTCAACACCACCCAGATCTACACCCACCTCTCAAACCGCAGTATGGAGGAGGCCATGGCAAAAAATCCCCTCTCCTCCCTCTCTCTCTCGGCAGGCAACGACCTCACAAAAAGCGACGAGGAGTAACCCCTCCGCCCCCACCCGCATATCCTTTGGGTGGGGGTGATTTTTTATGTCGGGCTCTACCCGTTGTTACTTATCGCCGAAGCGACGGCGGCGCCGCCATCCGCTCGCCACACGCCGTCTTCTCATTGTTCTCGTCGTTTTCCTTGCCCTCCTCCTTCTCTTCAACCTGCGCCTCGTCCCCCTCCTTCTCGCACTCGCAGAGGTCGAGGCCACCAATACCGTAGAGGGCCTGCTTTCGGCCGCCATCAGCGCGGAAATGCAGCGTGACCCCACCCTGTATTCCGACCTCATTTCCCTGCGCTACAAGGCGGACGGCTCGGTAGCCTCACTCAGCGCCGACACGGCACGCCTTATCTCCCTGCGGACCTCTCTTTTGCTTCGCGTCCTCGAGGCCTTTCGCGAAACGGGGCAGCTTGTGGCCGAGGTTCCCCTCGCCTCGCTCTTCGGGCTGAATTTTCTCCCCTCGCGTGCCTCCCTCCCGATCGATCTCCGCCTCGAGCGTGAGCTGAACGCCTACTTCGCCTCCGCCTTTGAGGAGCGCGGCATCAACCAAACGCGCCACAGCATCACCTTCCGTGTCAGCGTCAGGATCGCCATCCTTGTTCCCAGTCGCCTGCGGTATCTTACCGTCACCCGTGACTTTCCCTTTGCCGAAACCGTCATCGTCGGGGATGTTCCCGATGCCTATACCAAGATCGACCGTCTCACAAGCGATATCAGTGAGACCGAGATCGACGATCTCTACGATTTCGGCGCCCATCAGTAAATTTTATTTACCTTTTGTTGCAAAATGCGGCGTTTCGTGATACAATAAGTGTACTCCGCAAAAGAAAGGTGCAGACAATGAAGCTCGGTGAAAAAATACGCACGATGCGCAAGGAGCGCGGCATGACGCAAGCACGCCTTGCCGGTGATCGCATCACCCCCAATATGCTGTGTGAGATCGAACGCGGCAAAGCCGCCCCCTCGCTCGACACCCTCCTCTATCTTGCCGATGCCCTTGATGTTCCCGCCTCTTACCTTTTGGATGACGGTGAGGATCCTACCGGCTTCTATCAGCGGCGCGCCCTCCCCGAGATCAAGCGGCTCTACCTCGCCCACCGCTTTGGCGAATGCTACCGCCTCTGCGAGACCCTCCCGGGCCCCCCCTCCGATGAGATCGCCCTCCTCGCGGCGCACGCCGCCTTTGGCGAAGGGAAACGCGCCTTTCACTCGGGAAACCTTGAAACGGCGCTTGTCTATTTCGGCGAGGCACTCGCCTCTCTTGATAAGACCTGCTTCCCCACCGAAGGGCTCCGCGCCTCCGCCTCCCTGTACGCGGCCCTGTGCTCCAATGTCGGCTCGCCGCGCCGTGACTTCAATGAGGAGGCCTACCGTAAGCAGGCGGCCGCCGCCACCGAGAGTGAGCTGTATGCCTATATGACCGATGACCCCGACTACCCCTATGAAAGCGATATGCTCGCCGCCCATCAAAAGGCGCACCGCCTCCTCCGTGACCGCCGCCGCGACGAGGCGCTGACCATCCTGAAGGGGCTTGAGGAGAGAAAGAGCGAGCCCGGGGTCTCGGCCTACTTTCTCTTCCGTCTTTATACCGATATGGAGCTCTGCTACCGTGAGGCTCGCGACTTTGTGCAAGCCTATAAGTATGCCACCAAGCGCATGAATCTACTTTCGGCATTCCAATCCTGAAGAAGCGCTCTCCGCCATTCTGCGGAGAGCGCTTCTTTGTCCTCCTGCATCCCCACGCCCACGGTACCTATTATAATAAACAATTTAAATAAACAATAATATTATAATTTGCTTGACAAAGCCCCCCGTTTGGTGGTATAGTATATTTGGTGGATTTTGGGGTTTTTCACCCCCACCAAATATTACTCGGAAGGAGAAGATTTGCGAAAAGCGCAAATCGGGAATTCACTTTGGACAAATATAAGATCTCCAAAACCTCCTGCGTTCTGCCCTCCGCCGAAGAACTGAAGGCCTCCCTGACCGCCTCAGCCACCTCGGAAGCGAGAGCGAACCTGCGCACCCTGTTCGATGTCGACACCTTTGTCGAGCTCGGTGCCTTTACCAAGCGCAAGTTCTGCGAATATCAGGGACTTGAGCAGGATGACGAGCTGGAGGGCGTTATCTGCGGCTACGGCGCCGTGGACGGCCGCCTCGTCTATGCCTTCGCGCAGGATGGCGCCCGTATGAAGGGTGCACTTGACGAAAATCACGCCAAGAAGATCTGCGCGCTTTATGACCTTGCACTCAAGAACGGTGCTCCCGTCATCGGTCTTTTTGACTGCGCGGGTGCCGATATTTTTGAAGGGGCCGCCGCCCTCGCCGCCTACGGCCGCATCATGCGCGCCGTTGCTGCCGCCTCCGGCGTGATCCCCCAGCTCGCCATCGTCACCGGCAATTGCATCGGCTCCTTCGCCGCCATTGCCGCGATGTTTGACTTCGTGATCAAGACGAAGAGCGCGAACTTCTATGTCACCTCTCCCGAATTTGCCGGCACGGCCGCCTCGCAGGCGCCGGTCGCCTCTCTGTCTGCTGACGATCGCAGCATGGCTGTGATCTACGCCCGCAACCTTCTCGGCTACCTGCCCGACAAGGCCGGCGAGGGCATCGCCATTGAAGGCACGGCGGACAACCTTAACCGCATGCTCGGCAACCGCGATTTCGGCGGTGATGCCAATACCGCGATCGCCGCGATCGCCGACAACGGCATCTTCTTTGAGGTCTCGGGCGAGTACGCCCCCGTCCTTACCACGGCCTTCGCCACCGTCGGCGGTGTGAAGTGCGGCTTTGTCGGCACCTCCTACACCGTGAACGAGGGTCGCCTGACGGCGGATGCCGCCCGCAAGGCCGCCAAGTTTGTCGACTTCTGCGATGCCTTCTCGATCCCGCTCGTCACCCTGGTTGACTCGATGGGTCTTGCCATTTGCGACGAGAACGAGAACGCGCCCTTCTCCGCTGACCTCGCTAAGCTCGCGATGGCCTACGCCAAGGCCGTCACGCCGAAGGTCACGGTCATCCTCGGTCATGCCATCGGCGCCTCCTTTGCCCTCCTTGGCTCGAAGGCACTCGGGGCCGATGTTACCTACGCGCTTGACGATGCCGAGATCGGTGCTCTGTCCACCGAGGCCTCGGTCGCCTTCGCCTGGAACAACCTGATCAATCCCGATAAGACCCGCGAGGAGCTGAACGCCGAATGGAGAAAGTCGCTGGCCTCTCCCGTGGCCGCCGCCTCACTCGGCGAGGTCGATGACATCGTCAGCGCCAACGAGCTCCGCGCCCGCATCTGCTCTGCTCTTCTGATGCTCTCTGCCAAGGGGACCGTCCGTCCGCGCCTGCACACGGTGAATCCCCTGTAAAGGAGGCTACGATGAGTAACCTGATGCTTCCCTTGCTGGAGATCAGCATGACGCAAAAGAACATTCCCTTCGGTGAAGCCGCACTCTACGGATTGCAGATGCTTCTCATCGGCATGGCCATCATCTTTGCGGTGCTTGCCCTTTTGTGGGGAATTCTTGAGGTCTCCGGCCGGATATTCAAAAAGATGACGGCATCCCCCACCCAGAAGGTGGAGAAAAAGCCCGAGCCGGTCGTCGTGGCCGAGGCCGCGCCCGCCGAGGATCTTGAGCTGATCGCCGTTCTGACCGCCGCCGTCGCGGCAATGGAATCCGCCCCCGCCGCCCGCTTCCGCGTGGTGTCCTTCAAAAGAAAATAATCTGATCCGCCCTTGCGGAGAATAGGAGAATGGAAATGAAAAAGTACAATATTACGGTCAATGGCACCGCTTATGAGGTCATGGTGGAAGAGGTCGAGGGCGATTTCGCCGCTCCCGTGGCGGCTCCTGCCGCCGCCCCTGTGGCCGCTCCCGCTCCTGCCCCTAAGAAGGCCGAGGCCCCCAAGGCAGCGCCCGCTCCCGCCCCTGCTGCCGCTCCTGCCGGTGCTACCGCCGTCACGGCCCCGATGCCCGGTACGATCCTCGATGTGAAGGTCGCCGTCGGCGCCACCGTCAAGAAGGGTGACGTCCTCTGTGTCCTCGAGGCCATGAAGATGGAGAATGACATCCCCGCCCCTGCCGACGGCAAGGTCGTTGCCATCAGTGTCGGGAAGGGCGCTACCGTCAACGCCGGTGACGTTCTCGTTTCGCTCGGCTGATAGCGAAAGGAGATCTATCCGATGGGTGAAATTTTTCAGAACATCGGGAATTTTCTGAGTAAGACCGGTATTGCTCAGCTCTTTTCTGGCTTTACCTCGGGTGGTTGGAAGACGCTTGTGATGTATGCCATCGTCATCGTCCTCTTCTACCTTGCCATTGTAAAGAAGTTTGAGCCGATGCTCCTGCTCCCGATCGCCTTCGGTATGCTGCTTGCCAACCTGCCGGGCGCCGAGCTCTATCACTCGGAATTCTTCTTCGATGATTACTACATCTCCTTCACCGAATCCGGTGCCGTTGAAGGCATCTTCGCCAAGGATATGACGGCCTTCCTTGATGCCGTCAAGGCCGCCTTTGGCGATGCCGTGTATACGCTGGAGGAAGGAACCTGCCGCTTTGATCCCTCCGTGATCGGCGACCGCATGGCCGAGTTCACCTCGATCTTCGAGGAGCACCTCGGGGATGTGGCCAAGCTGAAGGAGTCGGGCGAAAGCACTCTTATCCAGATCAAAATGTCGGTCGTGATCAAGCAGGTCATCAACGCCGGCGGTCTTCTCGATCTTCTCTACCTCGGCGTCAAGCTCGGTGTCTATCCCTCGCTGATCTTCCTCGGTATCGGCGCAATGACCGACTTCTCGCCCCTCATTGCTAACCCGAAGAGCCTCCTCCTCGGTGCGGCTGCACAGTTTGGCGTCTTTGCTGCCTTCTTCGGCGCTCTGCTCCTCGGCTTTTCTCCGATGCAGGCCGCCGCTATCGGTATCATCGGCGGTGCGGACGGTCCTACGGCCATCCTTGTCACCAAGACCCTGGCTCCCGAGCTTCTCGGCGCCATCGCCATCGCGGCATACAGTTATATGGCCCTGATCCCGATGATCCAGCCGCCCTTTATGAAGCTCCTGACCACCAAGCGCGAGCGCTCGATCGTTATGACTGCCCTGCGCCCTGTCAGCAAGACCGAGAAGGTCATCTTCCCGATCCTCGTTACCCTCGTTGTCGTCCTTGTCATTCCCGATGCCGCTCCTCTTATCGGCTTCCTGATGCTCGGCAACCTCTTTAACGTCAGCGGTGTCACCGACCGCCTCTCGAAGACCGGTCAGAACGAGCTGATCAACATCGTCACGATCTTCCTCGGTGTCTCGGTCGGCGCGACCGCCGTGGCCGAAAACTTCCTGGCTCTGGATACCATCAAGATCATCCTCCTCGGCCTCACCGCCTTTATGCTTTCCACCATCGGCGGTCTTCTCTTCGGTAAGCTGATGTGCTTCCTCACGAAGGGCAAGATCAACCCGCTGATCGGCTCGGCCGGCGTTTCCGCCGTCCCGATGGCCGCCCGTGTGGCGCAGGATGTCGGTCGCAAGGAGAACCCCTCGAACTTCCTCCTGATGCACGCCATGGGCCCGAACGTCGCCGGTGTTATCGGCTCTGCCGTGGCGGCGGGCGTCTTCCTTACCTGGTTCGGTTAAGCCGTACCGTCAAAGTATTACGAAAGGAAAACCACTATGTCTAAAGTACTTCTTACCGAAACCGTACTGCGTGACTCGCATCAGTCGCTGGCCGCCACGAGAATGACGACCGAGGAGATGCTCCCGGTCCTTGAGGCGATGGATGCCGTCGGCTATCACTCGCTCGAGGCCTGGGGCGGCGCGACCTTCGATGCCTGCCTCCGTTATCTGAATGAGGATCCGTGGGAGCGCCTCCGCACCATCCGCAAGCGTGTCAAAAACACCAAGCTCCAGATGCTCTTCCGCGGTCAGAACATCCTCGGCTACCGCCACTACTCCGATGACGTTGTCGAGTACTTCGTCAGAAAGTCGCTGGCCAACGGTATCGACATCATCCGTATCTTCGATGCCCTGAATGACCCCCGCAACCTTGAGACCGCCATCAAGGCAACCATCAAGGAGGGCGGCCACGTCCAGGCGGCCATCAGCTACACCACGAGCCCCGTCCACAACAACGAGTTCTTCGCGGCTTACGCCAAGCAGCTCGAGGATATGGGCGCCAACTCGATCTGCATCAAGGATATGGCAGGCCTTCTGAAGCCCTACGATGCCTACCAGCTCGTCAAGGCCATCAAGGGCTCGGTCAAGGTTCCCGTCCAGCTCCACACCCACTACACCTCGGGCCTTGCCTCGATGACCGTCTTCAAGGCGATCGAGGCCGGTGTCGACATCGTCGATACCGCGATCTCCCCGATGGCAATGGGTACCTCCCAGCCTCCGACCGAGGCCATCGTCGCGACCTTTGCCGGTACTCCCTACGATACCGGCCTTGATCTTGAGAAGCTCGACGTCGTCTCGAAGTTCTTCACCGGCATCCGTCAGAAGTACCTTGAGAGCGGCCTCATCGACCCGAAGGTCCTGAAGGTCGACGTCAACGCTCTTCTCTACCAGGTTCCCGGCGGTATGCTTTCGAACCTTGTCTCCCAGCTGAAGGCGGCCGGCAAGTCGGATAAGCTCGATGAGGTTTTGGCCGAGGTTCCGCGCGTGCGCGCCGATGCCGGCTATGTGCCGCTCGTTACCCCCACCTCGCAGATCGTCGGTACCCAGGCGGTCAGCAACGTCCTCTTCGGCCGATATGCCAGCACCACCAAGGAATTCCGCGGCCTGATCCGCGGCGAATACGGTAAGACCCCCGTCGAGATCAACCCCGAGTTCCGCAAGAAGATCATCGGCGACCTCGAGCCGATCGACCACCGCCCCGCCGATGACCTCGCTCCCGAGATCGACGGCCTGCGCGAGCGCGTCATGCCCTATGCCGAGCAGGATGAGGACCTCCTCTCCCTCGCTCTCTTCGAGAATGTGGCTGTCAAGTTCTTCGAATGGAGAAAGAAGCAGCGTCACAAGCTCGACCCGAACAGCGATGCCGAAAGCGGTGTCCATTCGGTCTGAGTAAACTGAAAACGGATTGGCCCCCCGGGCCAGGGGGGTTTTTTTTGGTTTTTTTTCTCGGCCCCGGAGGCCTTCGGGGGATTTTCCGTCTTTTTG
>JAZSGE010000022.1:0-7529 GCA_045532575.1 Eubacteriales bacterium
TTTTCTGTTGGTATAAAGTGATATTCTTTGCTAACGCAAAGAGTGATATTATCGCACAGCGACAGTGTTATTGAAGCCTTGCGGCTTCAGTGATATTCTATTCGCCTCCAAAACTCGCGAAGCGAATATCACTGCGAAGCAATAGAACTCGCCAAGAGGCGAATAGAACCGGAGGGATACTCCCTTAAGAGTACCACCCCTATCCGGGTCGTCCTTTGTTTTACCGACGCAAATTCAAAAACCATCCCGGAAAGCGATTGACAGTGAATGAAAGAAATGGTATAATACTATAATACCGAATGCAAGCGAGGGGAGGGGAAGAGATGAGCGGAAGCCGCGACGATTTTTGGAATATCGGCAAGCTCCTGCCAAAGCACCGCGAGTCGGTCGGCCGCCCCTTTACGGCGCCCTCTCTTACCCCCGTGTCCGACACCTCCTCCGCTACGCCCACGGTGAAAGCGGCGGAGGCGCGGCGCCTGACCGCCCTCCCTACCTCCTCCGCCGAGACCGAGACCACGACCTATGCACCGAGCGAGAACGCGCTGATCCGCTCGGTCACGGTGCGCAGGGCGGTGGGGGGACACAGCTTTTACGAGCAGTTCCGCCGCGATGCCGAGCGCTATTTTGATGCCCCCGGCCTCCCTTGCGACTATACCCCCTTCTTTTCCTTTACCCCGCAGTACAATCAGCTCTCAAAAGAGCAGATGGCGTACTATTTCTATCTGCGGAGCGAGGTGCGCGCCGGCCGCTATCCGAAGGCCGATAAGGGGTATTTCTTCCTCCTTGTCTACGAGATCATCCACCTCCCGGTGCGTGTGCCTCCCACGGAGGGGGCGCGCCTTTTGGCCGCGCTGTGGGGAGCGTACCGCGAGTCGCTGGACGGCATTGATCGGTATATGGCTCCCTGGCTGACCGATTACTGTCTCCTCCACGCCGTCCCCTGCCCCCATGAGCTGCCGTCCGCCTGCCTTTCGGCTGCTGCCGAGAGTGACGGCATCGGCTTTTTCTTCGGCACCGCCACCGTTGCGACTCCCGAGGGCGTTTTGCGCCTTCTTTCGCTGTCCTCCGACTACCGCTTTGAGGCGAGCCGCGCCCTGACAGCCGAAACGCGGACCCTCTTCTACCGCCACGTGACGGGGGCGATGGCCCGTGTCTTTTCCCACCTTTTCTCGGCGGGGGCCCTTTCCTATTCCGACCGCCCCGAGCGCCAGCACCGCCGTGCCTTCTCGGGGACGTTGTGCTCGCATAACGTCCGCGCCGAGCTTGAGATCGAGTACATTTCGCTCCGCCACACCGATGGCCTGCGCCGTACGGTCACCCTGGCGGTCAAGCATACCGAGAACACCCTGCGTGCCGTGCTCGGGATCCGCGCACGCCTCGCGGCGACCGGGCTGGACCCTGTGGTGCGGAGCGTGATCGACGGCTACTTTGCCGCCGTCCGCGCCTCGCTCCCCCGGCGCCACCCTGTCCCCGAGACACCGGCGTATGAGATGCTGTACGATGCCCCCGAGCGCGGCATCGACAGCGCCTCGGCAAGGGAGATCGAGGCGGCCTCCTGGCAGCTGACGCGCCGCCTTGTTGTCGAGGAGGACTCCGAGGGCGAGATCCTCGCTATCGACGGTGCCACCGACACGGGCGCGCCTCCGGCGAGTGCCCCGACCGAGACCCCGGGGGGAGAGGGCGCCCCGACCGACACGCCCCTGCCTCTCTCCGAGCCGCAGGAGGCGGCGCTTGCCGACGCGCTCCGCGCCTTCCTTGCGGGGGGCGAGGCGCCGCGCGGGTTGGCCCTGCGCCGCTCCTGCCCCCTGCCCCTCCTTGCCGAGGAGGTCAACGAGGCCTTCCTTTCGCTTTACGGCGACATTCTGCTTGAGCCCGATGGTGAGGGCTATACCTTGATCGAAGAGTACCGGGAGGATACCGAAGAATGGCTGAAATCCATAACAAAATGACCGTGCCGAAGCGCATTTTGCGCACCCTGCTCTCGTCCTTGACGGCCGGGGTCGTGCCGCGCTCGGGCGCCCCCTACATCGCCATCGGCCGTACGGCAGAGAGCGGTGCGCTTCTCGATAGCCTGGATGCCACCGCCGAGGGGGGCGCCGCCGTCCGCTTTCTGATCGGCCGCTACGGGAGCGGTAAAAGCTTCCTTTTGCAGCTGATCCGCGGCTACGCGCTCGACCGTGAGTTCCTCTGCGCCGATGCCGATCTTTCGCCCGAGCGGCGTCTTTCGGGCGGTAACGGCGGAGGGCTTGCCACCTACCGCGAGCTTTTGCGCAACCTTGCCTCGCACGCCTCGCCCGACGGCGGTGCGCTCCCCGTTGTCCTTTCGCGCTATTATGCCCGTCTTGCCTCCGAGCTCGCCGCCGAGGGGATCTTTCCCGAGGATGAGGCCTTCCCGACCGAGATGAAGAAGCGCATCTATACGACCCTCGCCACCCTGGAGGGGGGCGTTGGCGGCTTTGACTTTGCCCGCGTTCTCGGTGCCTACTATACGGCCGAGCTCCTCGGCGATGAGGAGAAAAAAAGCGCCTGCCTCCGCTGGCTCCGCGGCGAATTCGGCACTAAGACCGAGGCGCGTGCGGCGCTCGGCTTTGCCGTTGGCGGTATCATTGACGATGACAATTGGTATGAGTACATCAAGCTCTTTGCCGTCTTTGCGCGCCGCCTTGGCTACCGCGGCCTCCTTGTCCTTATCGACGAATGCGTAAATCTCTATAAGATCCCCAACCGCATTGCAAGAGAATCGAATTACGAAAAGATCCTTTCGATCTTCAATGATACGCTCGGTGGCCGCGCCGAGGGGCTGTGCGTTGTCTTTGGCGGCACCGTGCAGTTCCTTGAGGACACGCGCCGCGGCCTCTTCAGCTATGAGGCCCTGCGCAGCCGCCTGGCCGACAGCCGCTTTACCGAGGGGGGCTATACCACGATGAACGCCCCCGTCATCCGCCTGCGGCGCCTCTCGGACAATGAGCTCCTGGCGCTTGTCGTCCGCCTTGCCTCCCTCCATGCCGAGCTTTACGGCACAGCCCTCCTCTCCTCCGAGGAATGCGAGAGCTTTTTACGCTCGGCGCTTGACCGTGCCGGGGCGGAGGAGCTGGTGACGCCGCGTGAGATCATCCGTGACTTCCTTTCGCTCCTCGACATCCTGCGTGAGAACCCCAATGCCACCTTCGCAGGTCTCGTGAAGGAGCGGGAAAGAGCACCTGCCGCCGTTCCCGACGGGGAGGCTGACACGCCCGCCGTCCCCGGCTTTCTCTTCGACTTATCCCTGTAAAATTGGAATAATGTAAAGAAAACGTTATGAAAGGAGAGGCTATGACCGAAGCCGATCGCATCTTCTCACGCTATCCGGACTTCATCCGCGAGTATATCTTCCGCTCGGGCTGGCAGGAGCTGCGCCCGGTGCAGATCGAGGCGGCGCGCGTCCTTTTTGACAGCGACGATAACCTCCTCCTTTCCTCTGCCACCGCCAGCGGTAAGACCGAGGCCGCCTTCTTCCCGATCCTTGCCGACCTTGTGATGCGCCCCCCGACGACCGAGGGGGTGACGGTCCTCTATATCGCTCCGCTCAAGAGCCTGATCAACGATCAGTTTGAGCGCCTCGAGGCGCTCCTTGAGGAGAGCGGGATCCCGGTTTTTCATTGGCACGGGGACGTTTCCTCCTCGCAAAAGAGCAAGCTCTTGCGCTCGCCCTCGGGCATTCTTCAGATCACCCCCGAGTCGCTTGAAAGCATGCTGATGAACCGCAAAAACGACATTCCGCGCCTCTTCGGCGCTCTGCGCACCGTGGTGATCGACGAGATCCACGCGCTGATCGGGAGCGACCGCGGCAATCAGGTGCTCTGTCAGCTTATGCGCCTTGGGCACCTCCTCGGTCGCCATCCGCGCCGTGTCGGCCTTTCCGCGACTGTCGGGGATCTTGCCTCGGCCGCCGCATGGCTCGGAGCCGGCTCGGGGCGCCGTACGGCGGCACCGCCGCCCGAGCGCGAGGCGCTCTCCTGGCGGCTTGGCATGGAGCATTTTTACATTGAAAACCCCGAGGAGGACCAGGGGGCGCGGCATTCGCGTACCGCTGCCGCTCGGGAAACAGCCGAGGAACGGACAGGCCGTGCGGCCCTTGACCCCGGCTATGAATACCTCTATGATGCCGTTATCCCCTGCCGCTCGCTCGTCTTCTCCAATTCGCGCGAGGAGACCGAGTACGTGACCGCCACCCTGCGGCAGATCGCGAAGGCGCGCGGCGATAAGGACATCTTCCTGATCCACCACGGCAACCTCTCGGCGGCTCTGCGCGAGGATGCCGAGCGACGTATTAAGGACGAGGGCGAGCGCTCGGTCGTGGCGGCCACCGTGACGATGGAGCTTGGCATCGACATCGGGCGCCTCGAGCGCGTGGCACAGATCGATGCCCCGACCTCGGTCTCGGGCTTTTTGCAGCGCCTTGGCCGTTCGGGACGCCGCGGTGCCCCCTCCGAGATGTTTCTCCTCTTCCGCGAGGAGACACCCCTGCCGAACACCCCCCTGCCGCAGCTGATCCCGTGGGGGCTTTTGCGTGGCATTGCCATTGTGGAGCTTTACCGTACCGAGCGCTTTATCGAGCCGCCGCGGATCCCGCGGATGCCCCTGTCTCTTGCCTTTCAGCAAACGCTTTCGGTGCTTGCCTCCTCGGGCGAGCTTTCCCCTGCCGCGCTGGCCGAGCGTATCCTATCGCTCCCGCCCTTTGCGGCCCTCGCCCCCGAGGATTACCGCGCTCTCCTTGTGTCCATGGTCGAGAACGACTACATTGAGCTTCTCGAGGAGGGAGGCTGTATCGTTGGCCTTAAGGGAGAGCGGCTGACGAACAACTTCAAGTTCTACGCCGTCTTTGCCGACAGCGAGGATTATACCGTCCGCGCAGGCTCGGACGAGATCGGTACCATCACAACGCCGCCCCCCGTTGGCGACCGCTTTGCCCTTGCCGGACGGGTCTGGGAGGTGGAGGAGGTCGATCTTTCCCACCGCCTTGTCTTCGTGCACGGGGTCGAGGGGAAGATGGAGATCTCCTGGCCGGGCGGCACGGGCGAGATCCATACGCGCCTGCTTGAAAAGATGCGCGATATCCTCTTCGGCACCGAGACCTATCCGTATCTGATGCCGAATGCCGCCCGTCGCCTCAAGACGGCGCGCCATACGGCGCGCGCCGCCGGGATGCAGGGCTCCCCCCTCATCTCGCTTGGCGGCTCGAGCTTTGTGCTGTTCCCGTGGCTTGGTACGCGCGGCTTCCGCGCGGTGCGCCGCACGCTGGCGCATTACGCCTCGTCGCTCGGGATCTCGGAGATCCGCGGCGAGGGGTGCTGCTACATCACCTTCAAGGCCGAGCGCGCGGTCGGTGAGCGCTTCCTTGCATCGCTTGCCTCACTCCTTCGCACCTCTCCCCCCACCCCCGAGGAGCTTGTCGGCAGTGGGGAAGCCCCCTGCTTTGAAAAGTATGACGAGTATATCCCGGCGCCGCTCCTGCGCCGCGCGTATGTGACCGACCGCCTCAATTTTTCGGAGGTTCTTTTGCGATTTTCAGGGGATGACTCCTTGAATTCCGCCAAAAAGTAACATCAAAACGAAAAAACCAGAAAAAACTGCGAAACAAAAGAAAAAACGCCGATTTTCGTCTAAAATACACGGAAAACAGGCGAACACAAACGTTTCTACAATCGGAGAGGACGACATGAGCGATATCTACACTCTTCTGGCCCCCTATTACGACGTCTTTAACGGGGAGCTCGACTACGGCGCGTGGGCCGATGCCTGCGAGGCGACCTTCCGCCGTTATTGCCCCTCGGGTGTGCCCT
Source organism: Eubacteriales bacterium (assembly GCA_045532575.1). Taxonomy (GTDB): domain Bacteria; phylum Bacillota; class Clostridia; order Oscillospirales; family CAG-272; genus UBA1740. Next base: position 5,823 of record JAZSGE010000022.1, read on the forward strand.
CGGTGCTCGACCTTGGGTGCGGGAGCGGCCGCATGACGGTGGAGCTTGCACGGCGCGGCTACGATATGGTCGGGGTGGACGGCTCGCCCGAGATGCTCACGGCCGCGCGCGATGCCGCCGAGACGGCGGGGGTCCTGCCGCGCTGTCTCTTCCTTTTGCAGGATCTTTGCTCCTTCGAGCTGTACGGCACGGTCGAGGCGGTCGTTTGCTGTCTCGATACCCTGAACCATCTGACAAGCTACCGCGACCTGCGCGCCTGCCTTTCGCTCGTCCACAATTATCTCGTCCCCGGCGGTCTCTTTCTCTTCGACCTTAACAGCCGCAAAAAGTTTGAGACCGTGTATGCCGACAACGTCTACACCTACGAGACCGAGGAGGCCTTCTGCATCTGGCAGAACGAGTATCGGGCCTCCTCCTCGCTCGCCGACTTCTACGTGACGGTCTTTGAGGCGAACGGGGACGGCAGCTACCGCCGCTCGGATGCCGTAACGCGCGAGCGGATGTACCCGACCGCAAGCATCCTCCGTGAGCTGCGCGCCGCCGGCTTTACGCCGCTTTCGGTGGGCGGTGAGCCGTATAACGACCGTATCCTCGGCGGAGAAGACCGCCTCTATTTTGTCGCACGGGCCGAAAAGCCCATCCCGACACAGCAAGCATAAAAAGGAGAAGCATCATGGGAAAAATTCTGCGCGGAATGTCAAGGGACGGGAGCGCCCGCCTGCTTGTGACCGATACCCGCGATATCGTGGATCAGGCTATTGCCTACCACCGCACGACCCCGACCGCCTCGGCGGCGCTCGGGCGCCTTCTGACCGCGACCTCGATGGTGGGGTCGCTGATGGGGGAAAAGGAGAATCGCATCACCTTTTCGGTGAGCGGCGACGGCCCGATCGGTAAGCTCCTCGCGACCTCGGATTATTACGGTAACGTCAAGGGGTACATCGAAAACCCCCTGGTCGATCTTCCGACAAAGCCGAATGGGAAGCTCGATGTCGGCGGTGCTGTCGGCCGCGGCACGCTTGCCGTCATCCGCGAGGACGGCTCCCCCGAGCCGCACATCGGCACGGTGGGGCTCGTCAGCGGCGAGATCGCCGAGGATGTCACGCAGTATTTTGCCGAAAGCGAGCAGATCCCCACCCTCTGCGCCCTCGGTGTCACGGTGGACAGGGATTATACCTGCCTTGCCGCCGGCGGTGTGCTCGTTCAGCTCCTCCCCTTTGCCGATGAGGAGGTCATTGCTCGTCTTGAGGAGAATGCCGCCGATCTCTTTGATATCTCGCGCTATTTCCGCGAGGGGAAGAGCCTTCCCGAGATCGCCGAGATCGCCATGCGGAATATCCCCTTTGATATCTTTGATGAGATCGACACGGCCTATCGCTGTGATTGCTCGCGTGAGCGGATGCTCACGGCCATCCGCCGTGTCGGGCGCCCCGAGATCTTGAAGATGCTTGCCGAGGAGGAGGCAGAGGGGCATGAGCGCTCGCTTGAGGCGAACTGCCGCTTCTGTAATGCTTCCTATCGCTTCCCCGAGGAGGAGCTTCTCGGAGAGTAAGAGGGAGTAAAGTGAAAAAGAAGAGCCGCCCGAGGGGTTCCTACCATAAAGCAGATTTTGACCTGCCGAAAAAGCAAAAGGAGTACGAGCAACGTTGCTCGTACTCCTTTTCGCACACCTTGCCTGCAAGGTATAGTGTGTTACACCTCTTAGGT
>JAZSGE010000055.1:0-2659 GCA_045532575.1 Eubacteriales bacterium
GACTCGTTGTACCTGGTCCCTACGACCTCTTCGATCGCGGCCACGACCTAGGCCTTGGCGGCCGAGCGGTACAGGTCATCGAGGTGCAGTCCATAATTGTCATAATAGGTGGCAAGCTCGGTATAGACGGCGTAGCCGACATCGCCCTCGGCGGGCGGCGTGACGGCATTCTCGCCCTCCTTCCTGTTACCCTCGAGGTACTGCTGCCAATCGTTGAGCAGAGTCCAGGCGGCATCGGTATCGACCCCTTCATTCATGAGGGCCGTATGGAGGAGGACCATCTTGGTGTCAACATGGTAGGTGTGCAGCTCGGCCTCGGGGAGGGTGGCAAAGACGGTCGAATAGACCTCGTAGAGAGGCTCACCGGGAGAGACGGCATTGAAGTAGTAATGCTCGCCATCCCAGCTGCTGTTCCAGCTGTCATACCAGCCGTTGGCGATCTCATCGGCATACGGGATCGACTCCTGTACGGTACGGAGCTGCTCCTCATACGTATAGGAGGCATATTCGACACGCGAGGGAGCCTTTTGCTCAAGGGCGGAGCGGAAGAGCTCAAGGAAGCTGCGCATATCGAGCAGGGCTTCCCCGTTGGCGAGGGCGGTCTTGCCGGCGGTGAAGTAGAAGGGGGCGGTCACATTGGCGACCGAGGCGTAGGCACCGTTTGCATAGGTATCCGAGGGGTACGTGCCCGTATAGTCGGCAGCAAAGATCGGACGGTTATCGAAGTGGTCGTTTCCGCCGTAGTAGTAGGAAAAGCGGCTGTTGATCTTCCCGAGGGTGCCCTCGGTCACGAGCATAAGGGAGGAGGTGCCGTCGACCAGCCACTCCTCAAGAGAGGTGCGCAGATCGCGGTCGTTCGCGGCGGTATCCTTCAGGGCGTCGTACTTTGCGGGCACGGCGGCGCTCTCGAAGATACCGACGATCTTGTAAACATCATCCTCACTCGAGGCCTGCGTCAGGTCGAGCGAGAGCTTCTTGCCAAGGAGGTCCTCGCGCTTATTGGCGTTCAGGGCATCCCCGTTTGACAGGATGACCTTGTTGCTGATAAAGGCATCGGCAAGGTAGGAGGAGATCACGATCTCGTCATCGGCCGCGGGCATAGCACCGAGGAGGCTGCCAAGCATCGAGGCATCGGTGGGGGCGCCCACCCAGGAGATATCCGAGAGATAATACGAGGAATTCTGCTGGACGGAGACCGAAAGATCCAGCTCCATGGCGCCAAAGCCCTTGGCGCCCATGGCGTTGGCCAGGGCGGAGACATCGGCGCGGCTCAGCATACCTTGGTTGCCGAGCGACTCGTATTCACGGACGAGCTCGCCGTACTCATACGACTTCTCGTGTGTGCGGAACTGCTTCTCGATGCGGAGGAGGGTATAGTGCGAATCCGAGAGGGTCTCACGGAAGGTCGCCTCGCTGTCATAGAAGACGAGGGTCGAGAGCAGGCCGAAGAGGATGAAGGCCACGGTGCAGAGGAAGGAGGTGAAGACGAGGCGGAAGGGCTTGGTCTTCAGCCCTGCGACACCGATCTTGGCGGCGTGGCGGAGGGGGAGCTTCGAGCGGATGAAGCGGCTGTCCTCCTCGGTATAGGCCTTTTTCTCGATGGTCTCCTCGTTGGTCTCACGGAAGACCTCCTGGCCGCCCTCGTCGGTGATGCGGGTCGCCTCGCGGAAGGCCTTGACCTCGCGCTCGCCGCCGGTGATGACGACGTCATTCTCGGCGTTCTTGAGGAAGGCGCGGATCTTATCGAAATCGGCGTCGGTGAGGTCCGAGCCGCGCTTGACGGTCAGGGTCTCGCCGATGGCGGTCACGTTCTCGGAGAGGGCGGTCTGCTCCTCGACGGTCTTTGAGACGTCCGAGAGGATCTTGCCATCCTTCAGCTCGATCACGCGGTCACCGTACTGCTCGGCGAAGTCGCGGTCATGCGAGACGATGATGACGAGCTTATCACGCGAGAGCTTTTTGAGGGTATCAAAGACCTGCTTACCGGTATTCGAGTCAAGGGCGCCGGTCGGCTCGTCGGCCATGATGATCTCGGGCGACTTGATGAGGGCACGGGCGATCGCAATTCTCTGCTTCTGACCGCCGGAGAGGGTGTTGGGCTTGCGCTTGGCAAAGCCGGTGAGATCGACCTCCTCGAGAAGGGCGGCGACCGCCTCCTTATCCTTGGGCTTGCCCTGGAGCTCGAGGGCGAGGGCAATGTTATCCTCGACGGTAAACTCGTTCAGGATGTTATATTCCTGGAAGATAAAGCCGATAAAGGTATTCCGGTAGCTATCGAAGTCACTCTGTGTGAAATCGCGGCTTGAGCGCCCTTTGACGATGATCTCGCCCGAGGTGGGGGAATCGAGGCCGCCGCAGACGTTCAGAAGCGTGGACTTACCGCTACCGCTCTTACCGAGCAGAAAGACCATGCCCCGTTCGGGAAAGCGGAGGGAGACGCCGTCAAGGGCATTGACGTCCACACCGCCCTTGGTCTTATAGACCTTGGTTAGATTTACAACTTCAAGCATGTAGGATCCTCCTTATTGGGTTGATTTTATTGTAGCATAGATAGGCGGAAAATGCAAGTAGGAATTTTTCTCGGTTTTGGGGAGGTGCTTCGGTCCGGCGTATGGCGGGGGGCGGACCGCCGGGGACGTCGGTCCCTACGGCGGGGGCA
>JAZSGE010000047.1:0-8655 GCA_045532575.1 Eubacteriales bacterium
CGCCATGTCAATATTCAGGGGGGGCAGGAGGCGCACCTTGGTCTTCGCCGTCAGGCAGAGGACGCCGGCGGCCATGCAGTCGGCAACCACCTCGGCGGCGGGACGGACGGTCTCAATGCCGACCATCAGCCCAAGCCCCGAGACCGAGAGGATGCCGGGGGCACCGCTAAGACGGGCGCGGATGTGCTCACCCTTCTCTCGGACGGCGGCGAGAAAGCCGTCATCGAGGCGCGAGAGGATCGACAGCGCACCGGCCGAGGCGATCGGGTTCCCACCGAAGGTCGAGCCGTGGTCGCCATAGCCGAGGACGCCTGCCGTCTTCTCGTTCATCAGGCACGCCCCGATCGGGAGGCCGCCGCCAAGACCTTTGGCGGTCGTCACAACGTCGGGGGTCAGGCCGTGGTGCATATAGGCATAGAGGGCGCCCGTGCGACCGTTGCCGGTCTGCACCTCGTCCACCATAAACAGCACGTCGCGACGGCGCACGGCGGCCTCGACGGCACGGAGGTACTCTCCGTCGAGTGCGATGACACCACCCTCGCCCTGCACGCACTCGAGGAGCACGGCGGCGACGGGATATTCGTCAAGTATTCTTGTCATTTCCTCGATATTCCCCGCCTCTGCGTGAATAAAGCCGGGGGTGAGGGGAGTAAAGAGCTTATGAAAATGCTCCTGCCCCGTGGCGGCCAGCGTTGTGAGCGTGCGGCCGTGGAAGCTCTGCTTGAGGGTCACGATGACGGCATTTTCAAGGCCGCGGTGATCGGCGGCGTACTTGCGCGCCACCTTGATGGCGCACTCGTTGGCCTCGGCCCCCGAGTTACCGAAGAAGACGCGGGCCATGCCGGTACGGGCGCAGAGCGCCTCGGCAAGGCGGGCGCAGGGCTCGGTGTAGTAGAGGTTCGAGGTATGCGAGACCTTCCCGAGCTGGGCGGTGACAGCCTCGCGCCAGACGGGGTCGGCGTGGCCGAAGGCGGTGACACCAATGCCCGTGCCCATATCGATATAGCGGCGCCCCTCGGTATCATAGAGGAGCGAGCCCTCCCCCGAGACGAGCTCGAGGGGGAAGCGCTTGTAGGTCGCGGCGACGTAGGTATCGTCAATTACTTTGAAGCCCATCACTTGTCTCCCTTGACCATGGTACCGGCGCCCTCGTCGGTCAGGATCTCCATTAAGATCGAGTGCGAGATGCGGCCGTCCATAATAATGACGTTCTCAACGCCCCTCTCGATGGCCTCGATGCAGCAATCGACCTTCGGGATCATGCCGCCCGAGATAACGCCCTCCTCGTAAAGAGCCTTGGCACCGGCCACGGTGATCTCGGGAATGAGGGTCGAGGGGTCGTCCTTATCGCGCAGGATGCCGGCGATATCGGTCATCATGATAAGACGCTCGGCGCCGAGGGCACCGGCGATGTAGGCGGCGGCGGTGTCGCCGTTGATGTTGTAGGTGTTGCCCGCCTTGTCACAGCCGACGGTCGAGATGACGGGGATGTACCCCTTCTCGAGGAGGTCGGTGACCGGCTTGATGTGCACCTTGGTGATCTGCCCGACGTAGCCGAGCTTCTCGTTCTTCATCTTGGCCTCGATCAGGCGGCCGTCGATGCCCGAGATGCCCATGGCCTTACCGCCGCGGCTCTCGATGAGATTGACGAGGGTCTTGTTGACCTTACCGGCCAGCACCATCTGGACGATGTCGACCGTCTCCTTATCGGTGACGCGCAGGCCATCGACAAAGAGGGGCGCCTTGCCGAGCTTTTCCATCATCTCGGAGATCTCGGGGCCCCCGCCGTGGACGAGCACGACCTTGACACCGACGAGCCAAAGGAGAACGATGTCCTCCATGACCTGCTGCTTTAGGGTCTCGTTGATCATGGCGTTGCCGCCGTACTTGACGACAACGATCTTGCCGTTATAGCGGCGGATGTAGGGGAGCGCCTGGCAGAGGATCTCTGCCCGCTCCGCGTTCGATACTTCTTCGTACATGGACTGTCTCCTTAGGTGCGGTAGTCGCCGTTGATCTTGACGTAGTCGTAGGTGAGGTCACAGCCCCACGCGGTGGCCGAGGCCTCGCCCATCCCGAGGGTGACGAGGATCTCGATCTCCTTCTTGAGGAGGACCTGCTTGGCGATCTCCTCCGAGAACGCGACCCCGGCGCCGTTTCTGCAGACCTCGACCTCGCCGGCCGAGGAGCGGAAGGAGACGCCGACCTTCGTAACGTCGATCGCGGCGCCCGCATAGCCGAGGGCGCAGAGGACGCGGCCCCAGTTGGCATCCGAGCCGAACATCGCGGCCTTGACGAGGCTCGAGCAGATGACGCTCTTGGCGCAGGTCTTGGCGGTCGCCTCATCGGGCGCCCCCGAAACGCGGCACTCAAGGAGCTTGGTGGCGCCCTCGCCGTCGCCCGCGATGCGGCGGCAGAGGTCGGTGGTGACGGTGTTCAGGGCGCACATGAAGGTCGCAAAGTCCTCACCGTCCTCGGTGATCTCGGCATTGCCGGCGGCACCGTTCGCAAGGACGACGACCATATCGTTCGTCGAGGTATCGCCGTCGATCGAGATCATATTGAAGGTCGAGGCGACGTCGGTCGAGAGGGCTTTTCTCAGCATGGCGGGAGAGATCGCGACGTCACTCGTCAGGAAGACGAGCATCGTGGCCATGTTCGGGTGGATCATGCCGCTGCCCTTGGCGATACCGCCGAGGTGGCAGGTCTTGCCGCCCACGGTGAACTCGACAGCGACCTCCTTTTTGGCAACGTCGGTCGTCATGATGCCCTCGGCGGCCGAGGTGCTCCCGTCCTCCGAGAGCTCGGCAACGAGCGCGGGGATGCCGGCGGCGATCGGCTCGATCGGCAGGGGCTGACCGATGACACCGGTCGAGGCGACCACGACGTCATCGGGCGAGATGCCGAGGGAATCGGCCACAAGGCGCGACATCTCCTCGGCGATCTCAACGCCGTTTGCATTGCAGGTGTTGGCGTTGCCGCTGTTGCAGATGATGGCACGGGCGGTGCCGTCCTCGAGGTGGCGGCGCGTGACGACGAGGGGCGCTCCCTTGACAAGGTTCTGGGTGTAGACGGCGGCGGCCGCGGCGGGGCGGTCGCAGACGATGAGCGAGATATCCTTCTTCTTGCGGTTGTGACGGATGCCGCAATGGACACCCGAGGCGCGGAAGCCGGCGGCGGCGGTGACACCGCCCTCAATCAATTTGATCATATCAGTTTCCTCCAATGACGAGCCCCGTCTCTTCGGGAACTCCGAGTGTGATGTTCATGTTCTGGATGGCGGCACCCGAGGCGCCCTTGCCAAGGTTATCAAAGCGCGAGACGAGGGTCATACGCTCCTCGTTGCCATAGACCGCGACGGTCATATCGTCGCGCCCCGTCATGGCACCGGCCGACAGGAAGCCGCCCTCACTCTCCTCGGTGTAGGTCACCATACCGCCGGGATAGGCGGCGGCGAGGCAGGCGCGGACGTCGGCAAGGCTACCGCGAATCTCGGTTGCGTGCAGAGGCACCGTGACCTCCATGCCCGCGTAGTAGGGAGCGACGATCGGGCAGAAGACGGGCACCGTGGCAAGGCCGCAGACCTTGGCGATCTCGGGCAGGTGCTTGTGCGCCTGCGTAAGGCCGTAGGCACGGGGGGCATCGAGCAGGGGGTCTCTTTCCTCGCTCTCATAGTCGGCGATCATCTTCTTGCCGCCGCCCGAATACCCGGTCAGCGAGAAGGCCGAAAGGGGGGTGTCGGGGGCGAGGAGGCCGGCGGCGACGAGGGGTGCCACAAGGGCGATCACGCCCGAGGCGTGACAGCCGGGGTTGGCAATGCGGGGCGAGGCGGCGATGCGCTCGCGGTTCCCGGGGAGCTCCGGAAAGCCGTAGGCGAAGAGGGGGGAGGTGCGGTGCGCCGTCGAGGTGTCGATGATGACGGCACGGCTCCCCTCGGCGAGGGCGACCGACTCGCGCGCGGCATCGTCGGGCAGGCAGAGGAAGGCGACGTCGGCCGTATGGAGCATCTCACGGCGGGCGGCGGGATCCTTGCGCTTCTCCTCGGGGAGGGTGAGGAGGGTAAGGTCGGGGCGCGCGGCGAGGCGCTCGTAGATGCGAAGGCCGGTCGTACCGGCCGAGCCGTCGATAAATACTGTTTTCATTGCGCTAGCTTCTCCTTTACCGCGGCCACCTGGGCGCGCACCGAATCGGGCGAGGTACCGCCGAGCGAGGTGCGGCGGCGGACACAGGTCAGAAGGTCGATGGTCTTGTAGACATCGCTCTCGATCAGATCGCAGTACCGGCGATAGACGTCGAGCGGCAGGGTCTCGAGGGTGAGATCGTGTTCGATGCAGTAGGCGACGAGCTGCCCTGCGATCTTGTACGCCGAGCGGAAGGGCAGGCCGCGGCCAACGAGGTAGTCGGCAAGGTCGGTCGCCCCGATGAAGCCGCCCTCGGCGGCCTTCTTCATACGGTCGGCACGGGTCTTCATCGTCCTGACCATCGGGGTCATGATCGAGAGGCAGAGGGAGACGGTATCAACGGCATCGAAGACGCCCTCCTTGTCCTCCTGCATATCCTTGTTGTAGGCGAGGGGCAGGCCCTTGAGCGTGGTGAGGAGGCCGATAAGATCGCCGAAGACGCGGCCGGTCTTCCCACGGACGAGCTCGGCCATATCGGGATTCTTCTTCTGCGGCATGATCGAGGAGCCTGTGGTGTAGGCATCCGAGAGCTCGATGAACTTGAACTCCCAGCTCGACCAGAGGATCAGTTCCTCGGCAAAGCGCGAGAGGTGTACCATCACGAGCGAGAGGGCCGAGAGGAGCTCCACGGCGAAGTCGCGGTCCGAGACCCCGTCAAGGCTGTTCTCAACGACGCCGGCAAAGCCGAGCTCGGCGGCCTCAAAGCGGCGGTCGGTCGGATAGGTGGTGCCGGCAAGGGCACACGAGCCGATCGGCGAGAGGTTCATGCGGCGGCGGCAGTCGGAGAGACGGTCGGCATCGCGGAGCAGCATATAGGCGTAGGCCATGAGATGATGGCCGAAGGTGATGGGCTGGGCGCGCTGGAGGTGGGTGTAGCCCGGCATCACGGTCTCGGCCTCGGCCTCGGCGCGCTCGGTGAGCGCCTCGACGAGCGAGAGCACCTGCCCCGTAAGGTCGTCGCACACGGTGCGCAGATGCATCCGGAAGTCGAGTGCGACCTGGTCGTTGCGGCTCCTCGCGGTATGCAGCTTCTTGCCAACGTCACCGAGGCGCTCGGTAAGGACGGCCTCAACGAACATATGGATGTCCTCGGCTGTCGGGTCGATCGTGAGGGCGCCCGACTCAAGGTCAGCAAGGATGCCGGAAAGCCCGTCGATCAGGGCGTCGGCCTCGGCGCTTTCGATAATGCCGCACTTGGCGAGCATCGCGGCGTGGGCCATGCTCCCCGTGATATCCTCGCGGTACATCCGCCCGTCAACGGCGATCGAGGAATTGAATTCGTCGGCCAGGGTATCGGTCTCGGCGGTGGTCCTGCCCGCCCATAGCTTTGCCATGTCTGTCTCCTTTTTTAGGGTTCCTTACACGAAAGGTTGCCGTCCCACGGAGGGCGTGGGGCGGCATCCTGCTTTTGTCTTACTTGTTGGCGTTCTTGGCATCCACCATGGCCTGCACCTTGATCGGCAGACCGTAGAGGTTGATGAAGCCCGCGGAATCCTTCTGATCGTAGTCGCTCTCACCGAAGGTGGCGATCTCCTCGCTGTACAGCGAATAGTCGCTCCACACGCCGGCGTTGATCATGTTGCCCTTGTAGAGCTTCAGGCGCACCTTACCCGTGACCTTCTCCTGGGTCTTGTCCACGAAGGCCGAGAGGGCCTCGCGGAGGGGGGTGAACCACTGGCCGTTGTAGACGAGCTCGGCAAAGGTGATCGAGAGCTTCTGCTTCTCGTGGAGGGTCATCTTATCAAGGCAGATGCTCTCAAGGACGCTGTGCGCCTTGTAGAGGATGGCTCCGCCGGGGGTCTCGTACACGCCGCGGCACTTCATGCCGACGAGGCGGTTCTCGACGATGTCAAGAAGGCCGATGCCGTTCTTGCCGCCGAGCTCGTTGAGAGCGAGGATGATCTCCTTGGCGCTCATCTTCTTGCCGTCGAGGGCGACGGGGATGCCGGCCTCAAAGTCAAGCTCGATGTAGGTGGGGGCATCGGGCGCCTGGAGGGGCGACACGCCCATCTCGAGGAAGCCGGGCTTCTCGTACTGCGGCTCGTTGCCGGTATCCTCAAGGTCAAGGCCCTCGTGCGAGAGGTGCCAGAGGTTCTTGTCCTTCGAGTAGTTGGTCTCACGGTTGATCTTCAGAGGAACGTTGTGCGCCTCGGCGTACTCGATCTCCTCCTCGCGCGACTTGATGTCCCACTCACGCCAGGGGGCGATGATGGGCATGGTCGGGGCGAAATGCTTGATGGCGAGCTCAAAGCGCACCTGGTCGTTCCCCTTCCCCGTGCAGCCGTGGCAGATCGCGTCGGCGCCCTCCTTCAGGGCGATCTCAACGAGGCCCTTGGCGATGCAGGGGCGCGCATGGCTCGTGCCGAGGAGATACTCCTCGTAAACGGCACCCGCCTTCATGGTGGGGATGATATACTCGTCCACATACTCCTCGGTAAGGTCAAGGACGTAGAGCTTCGAGGCACCGGTCTTGAGAGCCTTCTCCTCAAGCCCCTCAAGCTCGTCCGCCTGGCCGACGTTGCCCGAGACGGCAACGACCTCACAGTTGTTGTAGTTTTCCTTGAGCCACGGAATGATGATCGAGGTATCGAGACCGCCCGAATAGGCGAGGACAACCTTCTTAATGTTTTCCTTATTCATTTTTATAAGCCTCCAATGCATAAATATTCTTGCGTACTGCATTTATATGCACCTATTATATAGAATACTTTGCTGTTTGTCAAGGGGTTTTTTGATTTTTCTTTCGGATTTTTCGCATTTTTCAAAAAAGTTTTACTTTTTACTTGACATCAGCCAAGACGGGCGCTATAATATAGGGTAGAAAATACTATTTTCATCTTACATAAGGAGATGCCTCATGGATAAGCTGATTGTTGCATTTATGAATCTTTTCCTCAAGGGTGATGCCAAGCTCACCGTTGAGCAGTATCAGGGCGCGCTCGAGGGTGTTGAGACCTCGGGGACCTTCGATACCATTGCCGGGTTCCCGGTCGAGGGTGGCACGCTGGCCATCGGCGCCGTTCTCCTCGCGGTCCTCGTCGCGGTCTGCGCCTTCAACGCCGTCATCGGCATTTTCATCAACTACCGCCTGTTCTACAAGGCCTATATGCCCACCTGGGCCGCCTTTGTTCCCTTCTACAACCTCTACTGCCTCTGCAAGCTGGCGTTCGGTAAGGGCTGGCTCTTCCTCTTCCTGCTTGTGCCCGGCCTCGGCTTCCTCTTCACCCTGGTCCTGAACTGGCGCCTCTCCGAGACCTTCGGTCATGGCTTCGGCTTCTTCCTTGGGCTGACCTTCTTCCCTGTGATCTGGCGTGCGATTCTCGCCTTCGGGAAGTCGATCTACCTCGGCCCGATCTAATTTTGGCATAACCGCAAAAAGAGGCGCAGATGCGCCTCTTTTTTCTATTGTCGCTCACGACCGCTTGACGTACGCGATGTACGCCTGCGGGTCGCGATCGGCAATTTCTGCTCAAAATTCCTACTCTGCCCGGCTGTCTCCCCTCGGAGCCTTGGCATAACCGCAAAAAGAGGCGCAGATGCGCCTCTTTTTTCTATTGTCGCTTGCCTCGTCGCTTGCCTCATGGCAAAAAACGCCTTGACACACGCGGGCGCGCGTGGTATGATATAAGGTACAAAAGTCGCTTAAGGAGGTCTTTTATGATCGAAAACGCTCCCGCCATCCAGGAACCCGTCTACATCGGCGATGCCGCCGATGCCGAATTCATGGCCGCCTTTTTCCTTGGGTACATCATCACCTTCCTCGCGTTCACGCTGATCTATGCGATCGCCGAATGGCGCCTCTTCTCGAAGGGCGGATGCCCCGGCTGGGCCATCTTTGTTCCTATTTATAATGTCTATTGCCTCTTCCGCCTTCTCTTTGGCAAGGGCTGGCTCTTCCTGCTCCTGCTCGTTCCGTTTGTGAACATCCTTTTGATCCTGATCCTCCCCTTCCGCCTCGGGGCGGTCTTCAGCGACGGCGTTGGCGGCGCCGTCGGGCTTGGGCTCGGCTTCCTCTTTATGCCGATGCTCTTTATCCTGATCGTCGGCCTTGGCCGCTTCTCCTACTGCGGCCCGAACTGAACACAAAAAAGAAAAGAGACCCGCAATGGGACGTACTCTTAAGGACAGTTTTGAGACTACATTACCTACCGCCAGAAAACAGAAACCGCAGATTGATTTTCTGCGGTTTTTCTGTTATAATAAAAACATTAATCTTGAATAGTACAAGGAAGATGCTTATGAGAGAAGTGATCGAACATTATAACAAGCTAATTGACGAAAACAATGACCCTGCTCGCGATCCTAAACCATTGAGAGATTATATGGACAAGTGGGACGGAGATAAGTTTATCGAGAGTATGCAGCTTGATAAAACCAAATCCGTTTTAGAAATAGGAATTGGAACAGGGCGACTTGCCATTAAGGTTGCACCAAATTGTAACAGCTTGTGTGGAATAGATATATCCGAAAAGAC
>JAZSGE010000050.1:0-3463 GCA_045532575.1 Eubacteriales bacterium
TTCCTTGAATATTTTATTATCGAGGAGGGGGCCTTCTGGGATTCGATCCTCGAGATCCTGACGAGGAAGGCCGCCGCCGGGGTCACGGTGCGCGTCCTTTACGACGACATCGGGTGCATGAACACCCTCCCCGGGAATTACGCCAAGCGCCTCCGCGCCCGCGGCATCGAGGCCGCGCCCTTCTCCCGTCTGCGCGGCAACGCCGACAGCGAGTTCAATAACCGCAACCACCGCAAGATCCTCGTGATCGACGGCAGGGTAGGGTACACGGGTGGCGTGAACATCGCCGACGAGTACATCAACCGCATCGTCCGCTTTGGCCATTGGAAGGATACCGGTGTCCGCCTTGTGGGCGAGGCGGTCTTTGAGCTGACGCGCCTCTTTCTGACCGATTACGGTCTGAACGTCAAGGCCCTGCCAAGCGATCGGCACGACCTCTACCCCAAGGCGGCGCCGCAGGGGGCCGAGGGGTACCTCATCCCCTTTGGCGACGGGCCAAAGCCCCTCTACGAGCGGCGCGTCGGCAAGAGCGTGATCCGGAATATGCTGGGCGCCGCCACCCGGTATATGTACATGACGACCCCCTATCTGATCATCGACAACGACCTTTGCGAGTGTATTGAGAACGCCGCCCTGCGCGGCGTTGACGTCCGCATCATCGTACCCCACATCCCCGATAAGAGGCTGGTCTTCCAGATGACACGGAGCTACTACGACCGCCTGATGCGCGCCGGCGTGCGGATCTACGAGTATACCCCCGGCTTTATCCACGCCAAAAGCTACATCGCCGATGACGAATACGCCATGATCGGCACCATCAACCTCGACTACCGCAGTCTTGTCCACCACTTTGAAAACGGCGTGTGGATGTACCGCTGTGCGGCGATCGCCGACCTGAAGGCCGATATCGACGCCACCCTTCGGGTATCGACCGAGGTGACAAGAGAGTCCCTGAAGACGGGGCTCCCCGTGCGCTTCCTCCGTGCCCTTGTCCGTGTGTTCGCCCCCATGCTGTGACCTACGATACATTAACATTATGACGCTACCGAACGACCTGCCCCGTGACTTCCTTGCCCTTGTCGGCGATATTCTTGCCACCCCGGAATTTATCCGTATGAAGGGCTACCGCCATCACATCTGCGGCACCCTCTACGACCATTCGCTCAAGGTGGCCTACCTCTGCTACCGCCACCATCGCCTCTTCGGGCTCAGGACCGACCTCCGCGAGCTTCTGCGCGGCGCCCTTTTGCACGATTATTATCTTTACGACCTGCACGGCGATGGCCGCCCTCACCCCCTCCATTGGTGGCGGCACGCGGGGCGGGCCCTCAAAAACGCGACCGCGCGTTACCCCGAGCTCACCGCGCGGCAGAGGGATATGATCGCCCACCATATGTTCCCCGTCACGCCCGTGCCGCCGCTTACGGCGGCCGGCTGGCTGGTCTGCCTTTACGATAAGGTGGCGGCTGTGGACGACCGCTTTGGCGGGAGGTGCCGCCGTCGGCGCCGGGTACGGAAGTTCTGAAGGATCGGTTTTCTAACATTTCATAAACAATTCGGAAAAGGATCAAAAACATCGGTACGGTATCCTATGATCGTCGGAGGGCAAAAGAGCCCTCCCCGGTGCCCCCTGCGGGGGAGCCCTGAATCACGAAAGTACGAAAACGATTACAGTAAGAAGGAGAGAACCGTATGAACAAGAACGACCTGAAATTTATGGTAGAGAAGATCCGCTCCCGGTATGTGGAGAAGGAGGCCACCGAGCTTGACGCCCTCCGCGCGCTGGATGCCGAGGTCAAGCGCCCCGCCACCGTCTTCGGCTACACCTTCGGCAGTGTGGGTGCCGTGGTGATGGGGGCAGGGATGAGCCTTGTGATGACCGACATCGGGGCCACGATCGGCCTTGCCGGCGCCATGGCCACGGGGATCGTCATCGGCATCCTCGGCCTTGGGATGGCCATTGCCACCTATCCGCTTTACAAGCGCATCCTCGGAGCGCGCAAGGCAAAGTACGCCGATAAGATCCTCGCCCTCGGCGACAGCATCATGGACGCAGAATAAGAAAATAGCGATACGGATAAAGGAGAAACGGATCATGGGTATCAAGAGCTTTTTCAAGAAGGCCTTTTCGGATATGAAGGCGAGCACCAAGGCACAGCACGAGGTCGATAAGGCCGAGTTTTGCCGGGCAAAGGCCGAGGCGCGTGCCAACTTTGAGGAGAACCGCTTCCACAACACCTACGCCAAGGCCAAGGCCGATGCGAAGAAGACCTGGGATGAGGCGCACATGAGCCCCGCCGAGAGAGCCGCCAAGGACCAGGAGGCCAGGGAGGCCCGTATCGCCGAGGCCGAGGCCAAGACGGCGGCGGCCAACGCTCGCTACGAGGCCGCCAAGAAATAACTGTGGCCAAAGGGCAGGCGCCGCTCGGCGCCTGCCCTATCTTTTTGCAAAAAGATGAAAACGCAAACAAAATTTTAACATTTGCGTGGTAGAATAGAGCAGAACGATATCCTTGAGGCAAAGGAGGAGACGATGTTTAAAATCCTTGTGGTGGAGGACGACCGCGACCTGAATCGCGCGGTCTGCTCCTTCCTGAATCATAGCGGCTATGAGGCGGTCGGGTGCCTTAGGGCAGAGGAGGCCTACGATGAGATGTACAAAACCACCTTCGATCTCATCGTGTCCGACATCATGATGCCGGGCATCGACGGCTTTGGGCTTGCCAAGACGGTGCGCTCGCTCAACACCGACATCCCCATCCTTTTTATGACCGCGCGTGACGATATCGCCTCGAAGCAACGGGGCTTCCGCATCGGGATCGACGATTATATGACGAAGCCCATCGACCTTGACGAGCTCTTTCTGCGCATCGGGGCGCTCCTGCGCCGCTCGAAGATCGCCTCGAGCCGCCGCCTTGAGGTCGGGAGCCTTGTGATGGATGCCGACGAGCGCACCGCCACCCTGAACGGCGAAGAGATCGCCCTGACGGCGCGCGAGTTCGACCTCCTCTATAAGATGCTGTCCTATCCGAAGAAGACCTTCACGCGCACCCAGCTGATGGACGAATTCTGGGATGCCGACACCCGCTCGGGCACGCGGACGGTGGACGTCTATATGACCAAGCTCCGCACAAAGCTCGCCGCGTGCGAGGATTTTGAGATCCAGACCGTCCACGGGCTGGGGTACAAGGCGGTGATCCGATGAAGGGCGCCGAGGCACGGCAGGCGTTTTTGCGTGCGGCCAACAACTACTTCCTCTTTTTCCTCCTTGTGGCCTTTCTTGTCTCCTGCACCACCTCGCTCTTTGTGACCGTCCTTGCCGATTCGCTCGCCGTTGAGCTGACCGATGACAATGTGCAGCTGGCGGCCAAGCTGACCTTTGGCAATGTGCTGCTGCTCAGCATCCTCTTTACCGTGATCGACGCGCTGCGGAGGAGGCTGACGACCGAGCGCGCCGCAAGGC
>JAZSGE010000013.1:0-17096 GCA_045532575.1 Eubacteriales bacterium
AGTAGGGGTGGGGGAGAAATCATGTCTTTGGAACAGAAATCGCCGTTCTCCGACCGACAGGCGTACAGAGCGTACGTCAGAGGGAGGAAACGACGATAGAAAAAGCCGCCCGAAGGCGGCTTTTTCGGTTATGCCCGAAGACATTATTTCTGGATGACCTTGTCCTTGATGTTTTGGTAGATCGCATCGCAGACCTTCTCGTAGAGAAGCTGGTCAAGGATTACGTCCTTGGTGTAGCCGGCCGCCTCGAGGTCCTCCTCGGTCAGGGCGTTGGCGCTGCCGGTGGTGGTACCGTTCTGGGCGTTGTAGTAGTCGAGCATCGCCTGGATGCGCTCCTTGCGGCCCTTGTTGCGCTCACGGTAGGTGAGGTTCAGACCCTCCTCGTCCGCAATGTAGTGGACGAGCATCTGCTGCTTCAGGTACTCCTCGGCGAGGCGCTTGACACCGGCATCGATATCGGCGGTGCCGTTCGGGAAATACTCCTTGCCGTAGGTCTTGACCATATACTCCTCGACGTCGGCAATGGCCTCCTCGCCATAATTGTAGACATACTCCTCAAAGCCGGCCTCGGCCTGGTTCCAGAAGAGCTTGATCGCATCCTCAAGGAGGATCCCCGGGTATTCCTTGACGGTGATCTTCTCCATGATGGCTTCCCAATAGGCGGTGATGGCGGCCTGCTCGACCTCCATCTCACGGTTCTCCTTCAGGTAATTCTCAACGAAGGGGCGGAAGGCGGTCACGGTGGCGCTCTTCTTCTGCGCTTCGGTATTGACGGCAGTGCCCTCGGGAACGAAGGCGGCGACGTCATCGTAGGTCAGGCCGAGCTTGCCGTTGACGAAATCATAGTTGATCTCGGGGAGGGTAGGACGGGCGAGGGCGGTCACGTAGACGTACCAGGTCGCCTCCTTACCGGCGATATCGGGGTTGTTCGGATAGTTCTCGGGGAAGGAGACCTTGAAGACGAAGGGGGTATCCTCCTTCACGATGTGGGTGATCTTGACGTTCGAGAGCGTGGCGGTCTCGGGGACGAGGTCGCCCGTCAGATCCAGGCTCTCGGTGTAGGGGCCCGAGAGGGTCGTGCCGATGGTGTTATCGGGATCGCGGAGGGCATCGCGGAGGGCGACGCTGTAATTCTGGGTCTCCTTGTAGCTGCCGTCCTCGTTCTTCTCGAGGCTGATGCGGTCGGCGTGGGTGCCCGTCTTCTCCTTGCCGTTTTCGGTGTACTTGTAGGTATAGGAGATATAGAGGACATACTTGTCCTGGTCGCCGACGTGCTTGTTCTCATCGGTCCAGAGGACGATGCGCGAGTCGGTGAATTCCTTGCCGGTCAGGGCATCCTCAAAGCCGTCAATGAAGTTGCCCGAGCCGATGACGAGCGAGGAGGGCGAGGAGGTGAGGTTGCTGCCGCCGAGGAAGTCGACAGGGGCGCCGTTGACCTCGACCTGGCCGCGGTAATAGATCTTGACGGTGTCGTTCTTCTGGATCACGCCGTCGCTCTTATTGGTGGTGGTGGCGTAGCTGACGCGCAGGTCGTTGATGTACTTATCAACGACGGCCGTGTCGATCTCATCGATCTTGTCGATGGTCACGCCGAGGCCGAAGTAATCGTCACGCGAGACGGTCATATACTTCGAGAAGTTGGTGCCCTTGAAGTCAAACTCAATGATGCCGTCGATCTCATCATCGCCGCACGCGGTCATCGCGAAGCAGGGGAGGAGCATCAGAACGGCAAGGACGATCGCGAGGAGCGATCTTTTTGTGCTGTGCATACGTGTTCTCCTTAAAGTTAAGTTTTCTCCGCCGGCTTGCGATAACTGTCGGCGGCGGCGGTCGCCAGAGCATCACACCGTTCGTTTTCGGCGTGACCGTCATGCCCGCGTACCCAGGAAAAGGTGACACGGTGGACGTCAAGTAGTGCAAGAAGACGTTCCCAGAGGTCGGGGTTCTTGGCCTTGCCACCCTTCCAGGCTGAGCGCTGCCAGGAGCGCGCCCAGCCCTCGTTGATGGCATCCACAAGGTACCGCGAATCGGAATAGAGGGTGACCTCGCACGGCTCGCGAAGGGCGGCGAGCCCCTCGATGGCGGCCGTCAGCTCCATGCGGTTGTTGGTGGTCTCGGCCTCGCCGCCCGAAAGCTCACGCCGGGCGGTGCCGTAGACAAGGATCACACCGTAGCCGCCGGGGCCGGGATTGCCCCGGCAGGCGCCGTCGGTATAGATCGTAACGTGTTTCATCAGTCCTCGGCCGCGGCGTCCTCGGTGATCCAGGTCACGTGGGCATCGGCAAACGCGGTGGGATCGGCCACGAGGGCCTCGAGGACCTCGTTGAGAACGACATACTCACGGAGGTAGGAGGCGGTCAGCGACGAGCGGGCCGCATCGGCGTACATCGAGGCGTAGTAATGGGCGGTGGACTTGGCCTCATCCTCGGAGGACGAGGAGCCCGAGAAGGCGTTGAAGTACATATCGTAGTACAGGGCGTACTCCTCGGCATAGATCTCCTCCTTGGCCTCCTTACGCTCGCGGCGGTCGGCCTCGACACCCAGCTTGTCGGCGAGCGAGAAGAGGACGATCTTACGGGCGATCAGCTCCTTCCCCTCGGCCTCGATAAGAGCGTAGGCCTCGCTCTCCTTCTTCTCGGCATCCCAGCCCTGGATATCGGTGGCCGACTTGCCGAAGACAGAGCGGAGGATGTAGTCCTCAAGGGTCGCGTAGGTCTTCTTGTTGGTCGAGCTCGTCTCGTAATCGTACTCGTAGTTGTTGAGCTCGATCTTGCAGTAGTTCTTGAGCTCCTTTGCGGGGTAGTCCTTCATCGACTCGGTCTTCGCGTAGGTCTCGGCGATCTTCGTCCAGAGGGCGTTGCGGACGATGGCGTCGATCGAGGCGGGGGCACCGTCCGTGCCGGCCTTCTTGATCTTGGTGACGTACTCCTTGATCAGATCCTCCTCGACGTGCTTCTTATAGGCGGTGACATAGCGCTCATCGGCCTTGTCGGCGTCGCCCTCGGCGAGCGAGGCATCGAGGGTGTACTCGTCGGCCTTGGCAAGCTCCTTGACGGTCGCCTCGTTCAGGGGAACGATGCGCTCAAAGATGACGCGGAAGGAGACGTAGCTGTCCTTGGCCAGCTCCTTCGCGCCGCTTTCGTCGTCCTTATAGGACACCTTCTCGTCAAGCTTGACGATCATTTCTTTGACCTCGGCCTTGACGGCGGCGGTGACCTTCAGATTGAAGGTGATGGTGCGCTCGACGGCGTCGATGGTCTCGGTGACGGTGAAGGTGATGGTCTCACCGATCTTCTTGCCCGAGGCATCGAGGGCCGCACGGAAGGCGGTATCGGCCGCGGCGGTCTTGCCGAGGGTCGTGGCACTCTTGTAGTCCGAGACGTGGGTGGTGCTCTCCTCCCCCTCAGCGGCGGGAGCGGGGGCGGCGGCGGGGGCGTAATAATAATAGTAATCGGAAAGCTTCAGGTACTCGACATCCTTCGTGCCGTCGTTGTAGGTGGCACTACCGGTCAGGACGAGGTTGAAGCCCTCGGTGTAGGGATCGTCCTCATCGGTGATGCGGGTGAAGGCGGTCGAGAAGTCGGAGTTCTTCATCAGGATCTTCTCGAAGACGCTCGAATAGCTGCCCGTGCCGAGGCGCACGACGGTGGCGCCGTCCTTTGTGGCGAGCTTCAGGTTCGTCAGGTTCTTGATCACGCTGGGCTCGGTGCCATCGGCATCCTTCACCGCGGCGACCTCATAGTACATCCAGACGAGATCGTTGAAGGCCTCCGCATCGTTCTGCTTGGCGTTCTGGATCTTATCGACCTTCACCGTGTTGAGAGCCTTGGTGGAGAGAGCCTTGATCTTCTCCTCGATCTTGGCGGCGACCGCCTCCTTATCGACGTCGGTCTTGATCTCGAGATCGAGGGCCTTCAGCGCCTCGATGTCAAGGACCGCGGCATCGAAGTAGGAAGAGAGGTCCTTCTTGTCGTAACGGAAGCTATGGTCGATCAGCGACCAGACGATCCCGAAAACGATGGCGGCAAGGACAAGGAGGGCGATACCGCCGACCAGCCACTTGTTCGTCTTTTTCTGCTTTTTGCTTTGAATGCTCATGTTCGTTTCCTCTTTATATATTTTTTAAATCAAATCAAATCAATACTGCGTATCGGGATCGGGCGTCTTCCCCTCAAGGAGAAGGCCGATGTCACGGCAGGTCTTTTCAACGTCCGAGTCGGCGATATAGAAGTAGGCGCTCTCGGGCCCGTCCCCCTTGGCGACCGACACGAGCACGCGCCGCTCACCGTACGGGTAGAAGCGATAGGCGTAGGTCGTGCCGTCCGAGAGGGTCACGCGCATCGTAAGGACGGTCTTCCCTGCGGCGAGGATCGCCGCGGCATCCCCCTCATAGGCGCCGGCGTAGTCGGTCGTCACGAGGTGGTGGTAGAAGGTCTTGTAGTCGGAGGTCGAGAGCGACTTCCCGCTTTCCCTGTGGATGACCGTGCTGACCGACTTCTTCCCCCCCGTGCCGATCACGTGGCCGATGGCGAGGGTGTAGGTCACATCATGGTCGCGGTAGTCGAAATCAAAGGTGAGCTCGGTGACGTTATTGACATTCACCTCAAACATCGTATCGCTCAGCCACCAGGCGTCGCCGTATTCGAGGAAGGCGAGGGTGTCTGCCGGGACCTTGACGACGATGCTGTGCATCAGGCTCCCGACGTAGTAGAAGGCGTTCCCCTTCTCATCTTTCTGACGGGCGCTGATATAGAGGTAATTCGCGCGGTAGGACTCGACCTCGACGTTCTGCTGGGTGCTGTCGGGCGAGAGGCGCTCGGGCGTTTCGTAATAGAGGATATAGCGGTCAAGGCCGTACGTCTCGATGGCACCGTCAAGGCCGACGGCCACCGCCTCACTCCCCTCGAGCTGACCGACCGTCTCCAAGACCGACATATGGTGCCCGGTGTTCGGCAGATATCCGGTCATCGGGGTGGGGGCGACGATCTTGTAGGAGGTGCCCTCATGGAAGATGTCCTGGTCCTTGACGTTGATGTGGTCAAGCACAAGGAAGAGCGAATTGACCGAGGTGATCTCCCCGACCGTGAAGGTCACGGTCTTATTGCGGTAGTCGGCAAAGTCACCCTCAAGCTCCTTATCGGGGAAGGTGACGGTAAAGGAGAAGCCCTTGTCGGTGACCATCCGCCCCCGGAAGGCGGTCTTGATCTCCGTGAGCGCGGTGCGGAGGTCGACCGAGAGGTCATGCGAGGCTGTCGCCCCGCCCTCGACGGTGGCGGTCGCCTTGAAGTTCACGGTGTCCTCGGCTGTGATCGGGCGGAGAGGGTCATGGGGACGCCAGAGGGTGAAGCCCTTGGTGTAGGCGTAGCCCTGCTGGACGAAGAAGTAGGCAAGCGAGGGATCGGCGAAGGCGGCGAGGGGGACGAGGGCGGTCTCGGCCACCGTGGCCGAATTGCTGAGATAGACGGTGGGGCGCCCCTCGACACGGACATAGTGCCCGGCCTCGGTGACGGCCGCATCCCCGACGTAGACACGGATGGTTTCGCCGCCGAAGGTGACGATCTCAAACCAGGCGGGATCGTCCTCGGGGGCGAGGCCGTAGTCATGATAGTCGATGGTCTCGGCGGCGGCCTCGGCCTCGGTCGTGATGTTCTTCAGATAGTAGAAGGTGCCGGTGGCGACGACAAGCGCCGCAAAGCGGTCCTCGTTATAGGCGACGTCGAAATAGGCGCGGTACTCGTCACCCTCCTTCTGATAGATCAGGAAGGGAGAGGTGTTGGTGGCCTCGGCACCCTCCTTGAGCGCTGTACGCTCAAACTTGTATTCGCCCGTTTGGTTATGGACACGGATCGAGCGGATGTCCGAGCGCTCAAGCTTCGGATAGAGGAGGGGGTAGTTGTACTGCACGCCTTCACCGGGGCCCGTGGTGACGGGGGGCTCGGGATCGTCGGGCGTCATGATGATGGGACGGAGGACGGCAAGCCACAAAACAAGAAGCAGAGCGGCGATGCCGAAGAGGATCAAAAGGAGAAGCTGACGTTTCTTCATAGCGGCCTCCTTCAGCGGTAGCGGCGGCGGATGAGCACAAAGAGGCCAGCGCCGAGAGAAGCGAGTGACGGGAGAAGGAGGACGACGGTCCATACGGCGATATCACTCCCCGAAAGGCCGAGGTAGGTGTAGACGATCTTGCCGTTTTTATAGACATCCTTTTTGGTCGGGGAGATGGTGGTGTCGACAAAGCGCTTGCCGCCGTACTTCTCGGAGTTCATATTCAGCCCGCCGAGCGAATCGCTGGCGTAGGCATCGGTGCGCGAGATGGTGCGGACGGTCGAAAAGAGGACATCGTAGTTCGCGTAGGTCGGGTTGTCGATATACTCGGTGGAGGTCAGGGCCGTGGTGGCGGCGCAGAAGACGTAGGAGTAGATATCGCCATCCTCGCGGAGGCGCGTGCGGACCGTCATCTGTGCGAGCGAATAGCTGCCTGCCTCATCGACGAGGGCACCCGCGGCATCGTAGGCGGCGGTCCTTTCGGAGGAGAGGAGGACGGGCGAGGTCATGGCCGAGGTGAGCGTGCCGAAGATGCGCGTGCCGTTCTCCCAGGGGGAGGTCATATAGCCGCTCGAGGCCACGAGGGTGCGGGGGGCCGAGGCGAGCTCGGAGACGTCACCGAAGAGTGAGCCTGCGAGGGGGGCCTTAGTCTTATCGGGATAGACGGCGACAAGGCGGTCGCGGGCCGCCTCGAGGGCGGCATCGTCACCGGCGCCGGTGCGGTCGGCGCGGAGGGTCACACCGTTCTTATAGACGATGCCCCACTCGGTGAGATATTCCTCGAGGGCGGGGAGGGTGGCGGTGGGGTCCTTGAAGACCATCAGGGCGCCCCGCCCGTCAAGATACCGGTCGATCTTCTCAAGCGGCGGCGTTGCCCCGAGCGTGAAGCGATCGTCGGTAGGGGTCGGATAGTCGGCGGTCGGGCCGTTCATGATAAGGAGCACACAGTCCGAGGGGATATCCTCGGTGTGAAGGTCAAGCGACCTGACGGTGAGACCGCTGTCAACGAGAAGCTGATAGAAGGCGCGGTTTTTCTCGTTGCCCGGGGCCTCGGGATGGAGGGGATCGTAGACCTGCTCGCCGTGACCGACCGTGAAGCAGACGACGGGACGCTCGACGGCGGTGATCGAGAGCATGACGGTGGCGAGCTTATGCTCACCGTTGAAGGCGAAATACTCGTTTGTTGTCGAATCGGTGCTGAAGAAGGCCTTGGCCGAAAGGACACGGTAGCGCTTGTCGCAGCTGACGATGACGTCATCCCACTTGATGGTGGTCGAGGAGGTGGTGCGGTAGGCCTGCACCGCTGTCGGATCGCGGAGGACGTCACAGGTGACGACCTTCACGTTGTCCATCTTACGCGCAAGATCGCGCGCTAAGATGTAGATATAGCGCGTATCGTAGTTATTGAGAAGGATATCGGGGTCGGCGCAGAAGGTGATGGTGACCTCGTCCTCGATATGCGAGACCTCGGCGAGGAACTCGTCGGTCATGGTATAGAGGCCTTCACGGGTCATATCCACGTAGGAATTCAGGGAATCCTTGGCGTAGGAGGCGCCGATGCCAAGGAGAAGAGCCGCCAAAAGGACAAGGACCGAAACGGCGGTCATGACCGCCCCTCGGCCGCGTTTTCCCATATGCGGTAAGAGGTGTTTCATAGGGTCTCCTTAGCGAAGCTTTCTGCGGATCGTAATGAAGCCGCCGATGCCGACGGCGACAAGGGGCACCGCCACCGAGAGGAGGACGGCATAAAGGCGCGCTGTGCCCATCGTCAGCCCCTCGAGGCGCTGACTGCCGACCGAGAGGATGGTGCAGCCGACCGGCAGGGGGCGGCCGACGGCCCTCTCGAGCGAGGCGAGGAGGGTGGCGCGGTTCCGGTAGGTGGAGGAATTCAGAACGTCATTGGCCAGAAGATAGACGCTCGAGGTCAAAAAGACGGTGGAGGTGGTCTCACCCTCGGTCTTGCTTGCCACGGCGAAGACGGGATAGCTCCCCGTATCGCTGACGAGGGCGCCGTTCTTGTAGGTCTCGGCCGAGGGGGAGGAGACGAGGATCGGCTCGGCGCTCCAGGCGCCGACGGTGCGGCACTCGATGGCCGAGGCCGAGCTGACGACGGCCTTCGCCGAGGAGAAGGCGCCGACACGCTGTGAAACGGCGGTGGCAAAGGGCGCGGACGCCGTCTCGGTCAGGAGGGTATAGCCGTCATAGGTCAGGGAGTTTTCGGTATCGCGGATGACGTCCTTGGTGGCGACAAGGCCGCGTGCGGCCAAAAACTCGGTCAGCCCCACAAGCTCGCTCTTAGCGTACGGATCGAGCGAGACGAAGAGGCTGCCGCCGCCATCGGTAAAGGCCGCAAGGCGGTCGAGCTCGGCCACGATGCCGCTCCCGGCGGCACTGCGGTCAAGATCCCAGCGGGGGTTGGCGATGACGATGAGATCGACCCCGGCGGGGATCGGCTCGGAAAGGTCGAGCAGCAGCATATCGTAGCCGGCGGCGACCAGCATGACCGAGAAGGCCTGCATGCTGTCAAAGTTCTCGCCGTGGGTGTTCGTGAAGCCGACGACGGGATGGCTCCCCGCGAGGAGCCAGGCAAGCCCGGCGATGGCGATCTCCTCGCCGTTATAGCCGGTGATGAGCCTATCGCTATCCAGGATAAAGAAGGAGGAGAGGCTCTCGACACGGAAGTTGCCCTCGCCCTCCCCGACGAGGATCACGCTCTCCTCGGTGATGGCGTAGCTGACCTCCTCCCCCGAGAGGGTTTTGCGCTTGGTGTACTCGCGCACAGCGCCCGGGTGGAGGTAGATATTGACGAATTCGATCTTGATAAAGTCATGGCGTGCGGCCAGCTGACGGAAGGTATTCAGAACGAGGGAATAGACGGTATCGCCCTCGAGCTTCTCCTCGGCCATGCAGAAGAGGACACGCACCTCCTCGCCCTCGGGAACGTCACGGAAGACCGAGAGGGAGGCATCCCCCACCGTGTGCTCGTACCTCTCCTCGGTATAGAGATAGAGAGAATAGCGGCTCACAACGGCGTTCAGGATGACATTCAGAAGGATAAGAAGGGCTAAGATCGCCGCGAAGTACGCCGTGCCGAGAAAGCGGCGGTCGCTTGTCACGCGTTTCAGATCCATGCTTACCCCCAGCGCCGCTTTTCAAACACACGGACGGTCAGGTACAGGAAGGCGACCGACACCGAAAGGTAATAGAAGAGGGCGGCGATATCGAAGACCCCCTGGGTGAAGTTCTGGAAGCGCGCAAAGACCGAGATGCTCGAGAGGATGAAGCGGATCCAATAGACGGGGATCAGGGAATTCAGAAGGCTGATGAGCACGAGGACGAGCAGGATCGCCACGGTGCCGACGGCGGCGGCCAGCTGGTTCTCGGTCAGGGCCGAGACAAAGAGGCCGATCGAGACGAAGGTCATGCCGAGGAGCAGAAGGGCGACGAGGTTGCCAAAGAGCACCGCCGTCTGCACGGGGGCATAGAGGTAGAGGATAAAGAAGCTGCAGAAGGAAAGGAGGGTACAGCCGGCAAAGAGGGTATAGGCGGCAAGGAACTTCCCTGCGACCATCCCGTAAAGCGAGACGGGGGCGGTGAGCAGGAGCTGCTCTGTCCTCTGCTTCCTCTCCTCGCTGAAGAGCTTCATCGTCAGAAGCGGAATGAGAATGACGAGGAGAAGCAGCATCGCGGTGAAGTAGGTGGTCACGTCCGCCGTCATCGAAAAGAGGGTGGTATACGAAAAGACAGCCCCCGAGAGCGCCAGGAAGACGGCGCAGAAGATGTAGCCGATGGGGGTCCTGAAATACGCGGCCAATTCGCGTTTGTAAATGGCAAGCATAGCGTCTCCTTAGGAATGACCCGAGCCGTGCGGCTCCGGTCGGCTTCTTTCTTACTTTTTCCCTTCCGCCTCGACAAGACGGAGGAAGATGTCCTCAAGGTCGGCCCCCACCGAGGTAAGGCCGAGGATCGGCCAATTCTTGGTGGCGCAGAGCGTGAAGACGGTGCGGCGGGCATCCACCTGGCGGTCCGACTCGATCAGCACCGAGACGGCCTCCCCCTCCCGCTCGGGCAGAAGCTCGGCACGGGCGATGCCGTGGCGCGCGCGGAGCTCGCTGATGAGCTCGCGCTCGGGGGCCTGGATGCGGTAGCGGTAGGTGGCGCGCTCCGAGACCGTGCGCGCGAGCTCCTCGGTACGGGCGTTGGCGACAAGGCGGCCGCGGTCGATGACCACGATGCGCTCGCACACGGCCTGCACCTCCGAGAGGATATGGGTCGAAAGGATGACGGTGTGGCGGCGACCGAGGGTGCGGAGGAGGTTGCGGATCTCGATGATCTGCTTCGGGTCGAGACCGACCGTCGGCTCGTCAAAGATCAGGATGGGGGGATCGCCGATAAGCGCCTGGGCGATGCCGACACGCTGACGGTAGCCCTTGGAAAGGTTGCGGATAAGGCGCGTGCGGACCTCGGCGATGCGAACGGCGTTCACAACATCGTCAAGGTGCTTGGCCTTCGGAAAGGTGCAGCCCTTGAGGTCGTAGACAAAGGAGAGGTACTCGTCCACCGTCATATCCGGGTAGACCGGCGGCTGCTCGGGCAGGTAGCCGATCCTCCGCTTGGCCTCGGCGGGCGACTCGCGCACATCCACCCCGTCCACAAGGACGCGGCCGCTGCCGGCCGAGAGATAGCCCGTCAGAATATTCATCGCCGTGCTTTTGCCGGCCCCGTTCGGACCGAGAAGACCCACGATCTCCCCGTGGCCGACCTCAAGAGTCACATCGTCAAGCGCGGTCAGATGGCCGTAGCGCTTGCCAAGAGACTCCATCCGGATGGCCGGGCTCTTTTGCTTGGGTTCCTGCGGTGCGTGACCGCCGACGGCGGTTTCCTTCTCCTTCATGCGTTGCCGAGGGCCGGGGAGGCCTTCTCCTTTCCAGTAGTACCGCGCGGCCCGTGCGCAGGACGGGCGCGCGCTTATTTTTTATTTATAATAAATTTAAATAGCATTTTACACCGTATTAGTATAACATAACATTGTGAACATTCTGTGAATGGCACATGGTTTTTGGCTTTTTTCAAAAAACTTGTGAAAAAACGCCAAAAAACCGCCCGGGGTCCTCGGCAAGGGCCGGGGATGGGCGGTCATCGTATGGCGGCGCTCACTCGGGGAGAAGCGAGAGGGCGGCGGCCATGAAATCGTCATAGACGGCGGGGAGGGAGAGGGGCGTAACGATATGACGGAGGACGAGTGAGCGGAGGCTGTGGGCGAGGGGTGCTGTCGGGAGTATGACGGTTTCGGCGGTGCGGCGGTCGCCCCGCACCATCGTGACGGTGAGCGCATACCCTCCGTCCGCCGGGCGAAGACGGGTGATGAGCCGCGCACCGATGACGGGCACAAGGCAAGCGGTCTCCCGGCACTCTTCGTCCTCCCGTCGGTTCTCCTGCATGGCCTGCCCCCGCTTTTCCTGTATTGCCTTCAGCATACCACGAAAACCGACGGGGCGCCCGTCCGCTCCTGCGGCCCCGATGGAGCAATATGGAAAATTCTGCCTTATTTTGAGAGCGGAGAGGGAGCGGAGATGTTTTTTATTCAGAAAGCGGAGGAAATATGGGTAAAATATTCCTTTTTTGACGGTATTTTGGGGCGAGGGAGGAAGAGGAGGAAGATATTTTGCAAGGAAATCCGGGGGAGGATGCTGTATAATGGAGCTACACATCCCTGTGGATAGGATGCGCCACGATTTGCATACGGAGGTCACGGATGAAGCTCTATACCGCGGTTCGTACATATCTCACCGCCTTTTCGCCGACGGCGGTACGCCTTCTCCTTTGGGGGATGGTGCCGCTGTACGCGGCCCTCGGCTTTTTGCTCTTCCTCCGCTTTGGCGGAGTGGTAGGGGGGTACGATCTCCTCTGGATGAGGGATCACTTCGCCTTCTGGGTCGACAGCTTCGGGGTATCGGTGCTTCTCCTTGTCGGAGGCGCCGCCCTTTACGACTATGCCGAGAAGTACGATGCCAAGCGGCAGTAAGGAAAAAGCGATATTCGGCCGAATATCGCTTTTTCTTTTTTTGGGGTTGACAGGCGGGAGGTGGCGTGCTAGAATGTTAATGCGTTAATTATTAACCCGTTAACCTTTTGCCCCGTGGGGGGGAGAGGGGGCGGGTAACGGAAGGAGTTTCTATGGACCGGAAGACGATCCTGCCGACCGCGGAGGGAGAGGGGCGCGCCGAGACCGTGCACCGCACCATCCACGACTTTATGTACACCGACAGGCTCCACCGCGCGGCGATCGAGAGAGCGATCAGCGCACTTGGCATTCATCGCTCTCAGCACCGCATGCTCGTGCATCTGCACAGGGCCGGGGGGCAGCTCTCCCAGAGGAGGCTGGCCGAGGAGCTGGACATCAGCCCGGCGGCGGTGGCCGTGACCCTTGGCAAGCTCGAGGCGGCGGGCTACATCCGCCGTGAGGCGAGCGAGAGCGACGGGCGGTGCAAGACCATCGCCGTGACAGAGGCGGGCGAAGCCCTGCTCGAGGTGAGCCGCTCGGCCTTTGCCGAGGTGGACCTTGCCATGTTCTCCTCCCTCTCGGACGAGGAGCTTATCCTCTTCTCTTCTCTGCTCGAGCGCCTCCGGAGCGCCTTGAAGGAGGTGGCCGAATGAAGCGTTGGCTGAAATACGCGGCGCCCTACCGCGCGGCCTTTATCCTCGGGCCGCTGTGCATGATCGTCGAATCGATCGGCGAGGTGGTGATGCCCCTGCTCCTCCAGAATATCTACGGCGCCGTCAAGCGCCTTGGCGAGGCCCCCGGCACGACGACATCCGAGGACATCTGGTACATCGTCGGGATCGCCGCGCTGATGGTCGGGGCGGCCGCCCTCATGCTGCTCGGCGGTGTCGGGGGTGCTTACTTCGGGGCGAAGGCCTCGGTCAATTTCGCGGCCGATCTGCGCTCGGACATCTACCGCCGCGTGCAGGACTTCTCGTTCACCGAGATCGACCGCTTTTCGACGGGGTCGCTTGTGACGCGCCTGACGAATGACGTCACCCAGCTCCAGCATTTTGTCAATATGCTCCTGCGTATGTGCATGCGCTCGCCGATCATGCTGGTGGGGGCGCTCATCATGGCGGTCGCGCTCCGCCCCGATCTTGCGGCAATCCTGCTCATCTCGGTCCCCCTGCTGGCGCTGGTGCAGTATCTTGTGATCCGCATCGGCTTTCCGCGCTTTTCAAGGATGCAGGGGCGCATCGACCACCTGAATTCGACGGTGCAGGAGAACCTGACGAACGTGCGCGTTGTCAAGTCCTTTGTGCGCGAGGAGCACGAGAAGGAGCGCTTCCTCGAGGCCAATGACAGCTTGAAGCAGCACCATCTGCGTGCGATGAACGTGATGCTCCTCTCCCAGCCCCTGATGATGGTCATTATGTACGGCACGATCCTCGCCGTCCTCTCGATCGGGGGACGGCAGGTGATCGAGGGGACCGGGCTCTCGCCCGAGACGCTCACGACCTTCTTGACTTACATCAACCAGATCCTGATGTCGCTCATGATGCTGACGATGCTCTTTATGAACAGCTCGCGTGCCCTCGCCAGCGGCCGCCGCATCCGCGAGGTGCTGGATGCCGAGGTCACGATCAGCGACGAGGGGGCGACCCATAAGGAGGCGCGCGTGACGCGCGGCGAGATCGAGTTCCGCGCGGTCTCCTTCCGCTATTACAAGGATAGCCCCGAGCGCGTGCTCGATACCATCGACCTGCATATCCTGCCCGGCGAGACGGTGGGCATCATCGGCGGCACGGGGTGCGGCAAGACCACCCTGGTTTCGATGATCCCGCGCCTTTACGACGTGGACGAGGGGTGTGTTCTCGTTGACGGTGTGGACGTGCGCGAGTACAGCCTCCGCCGCCTGCGTGAGGGGGTCGGCATGGTGCTCCAGAAGAATCTTCTCTTCTCGGGGACGGTGGCCGATAACCTGCGCTGGGGGCGCGAGGAGGCGACCGACGGGGAGCTGCGGGCGGCCGCCGAGGCGGCCGAGGCACACGGCTTTGTGAGCGCCTTCCCCGATGGCTATGACACCGCCATCGTGCAGGGCGGCCAGAACGTATCGGGCGGCCAGAAGCAGAGGCTTTGCATTGCCAGAGCCCTGCTCTCGCGCCCTAAGATCCTGATCCTTGACGACTCGACGAGCGCTGTGGATACCGCCACCGAGGCGCGCATCCGCCGCGCCTTCCGCGAGGAGCTGGCGGGCTCGACCAAGATCATCATTGCCCAGCGCATCAGCTCGGTGCGCGACGCCGACCGCATTGTGGTGCTGGGAGAGGGACGGATCGTGGGGATCGGCCGCCATGACGAGCTGATGGCGAGCTGTACCGAGTACCGCGAGATCTGCGAATCCCAGAGCGAGAAGCGGGAGGTGATGTGATGGCACGCTCATTACAAGAACTGCAGAAGCGTTATCAGAGCACGGTCAAGGGACCGCCACGGGGGCCGGGAGGTCCCGGCGGAGGTCCCGGCGGCGGCCGCGGGCGGCCGATGGGGGGCGGCGGTAAGCCGAAGGACACGAAAAGGACGCTCCTCCGTCTTTTTTCCTACGTGCGCGCCTACCGCTTCCTCTTCATTCCCGTTTTCCTGTGTCTGCTCCTTTCGACCCTATCGACGCTCAGCGCGACCTATCTGCTCTCGCCCATCCTTGACCGCCTGGCCGGCAGCCGCATTGACAGCGGCAACGTGGCCGCCGGGCTGATCGAGGGGGTGGCGAGGACGGTCTTTGCGGGGGGCGAGGAGCCGGGCACCCTCGCGTATCTTGGCGGCGGACTCCTCCTGCTCGGCATTGTGTATCTCCTGGCGGCCGGCTGTACCTTCCTGCAGACGCGCCTGATGCTCTTTATCTCGCAAAATGCCCTGCACCGCCTGCGGCGCGAGCTGTTTGACCATCTGCAGACCCTGCCGCTCGCCTACCATGACAGCCATCCGACCGGCAACACGATGAGCCGCTTCACGAACGACGTTGACAATATCGGGGTGATGCTCGACTCCTCGATCGTGAGCGTGGTCTCGGGGCTTTCGACCCTTGTCGGCACCCTGGCCTTTATGCTGTCGACCAACCTCGTCCTGACGGCGGTGACCGTCGTCTTTGTGCCGATCTTCACCTTTGGCGGCATGGCGATCGCCAAAAAGAGCGGCAAGTATTACCGCGGTCAGCAGGCCTCGCTCGGTGCTGTGAACGGCTACATCGAGGAGACCGTCTCGGGGCAGAAGGTCGTCAAGGTCTTCAATCACGAGGACGAGTGCACCGAGGAATTCGATACCCTCAATGCCGACCTGCGTGAAAAGCAGATGAACGCCCAATTCTTTGGCGGCATCATGGGGCCGGTGATGGGCAACCTCTCGAAGGTCAGCTATGCGCTGACGGCCGGCCTTGGCGGCATCTTCTGCGCGCTGACGGCCGGGGGGAGCATTGCCGAGGGGAGCCTGATCGCCCTGACCTACGGCGGTCTTTACTCCTTCATCAACTACGCGCAGAACTTTGCGCGCCCCATCAACGAGATCTCGATGCAGATGACCTCGGTCTTCTCGGCGCTGGCCGGGGCCGAGCGCGTATTTGCCGTCCTTGACGAGGCACCCGAGGCGCCCGACCGCCCCGAGGCACTCCCCATCGCCTCGCTCCGGGGGCGCGTTGAGCTTTCCGACGTTTCCTTCGGTTATGTGCCAGAAAAGACGGTGCTGCACGGGCTTTCGCTTGTGGCGGAGCCCGGGCAGAAGATCGCCTTTGTCGGCTCGACGGGGGCGGGTAAGACGACGATCACCAATCTTCTGAACCGCTTCTACGACGTCAGCGCGGGGAGCATCACGATCGACGGGGTGGATATCCGCGACTATCGGCGGAGCGACCTGCGGCGCAGCATTGCGATGGTGCTCCAGGACACCCACCTCTTTACGGGGACGGTGCGTGAGAACATCCGCTACGGCCGCCCCGAGGCCACCGACGAGGAGGTGGAGGCGGCGGCAAAAACCGCCTCGGCCCACAGCTTCATACAGCGGCTATCGCATGGGTACGATACCCTCCTCGAGGGGGACGGTGCCAACCTGTCGCAGGGGCAGCGCCAGCTCCTGAACATTGCGCGCGCCGCTCTGTCGCAGGCGCCGATCCTGGTGCTTGACGAGGCGACAAGCTCGGTCGATACCCGTACCGAGCGGCACATCGAGCGCGGCATGGATGCCCTGATGAAGAACCGCACGACCTTTGTGATCGCGCATCGGCTTTCGACGGTGCGCAATGCCGACGTGATCTACGTCCTTGAGGCCGGGCGCATCATTGAGGCGGGCGACCACGAGGCCCTCCTTGCTCTTGGCGGACGGTATTACGAGCTGTATACTGGTCTCAAGGAGCTCGATTAAGATACAAAAGGCACCTCTCGGTTGAGAGGTGCCTTTTGTGTTGTTTTGTTTACTTTTTTGGCAATTTATGCTTGGGCGTTGTCCCGTTTCCGTTCGCCTGCGAGGATGATGACGAGCAAAAGGACGTAGAGGACGGGGAAGGCGGTGGCATAGAGGAGGCCGCCGGCGATATCGCCGCCCGCGGCATCGGCGATGAGACCGACGACGGTCGGGCCGACCGAGCAGCCGAGGTCACCGGAGAGGGCGCAGAGCGAAAAGAGGAGGGTGCCGCCGTGGGGGAAGCGCGCCGAGGCGAGGCTCAGGGAGCCCGGCCACAGGATGCCGACCGCAAGCCCTGTGAGGGCACAGCCGAGAAAGCCGAGGGTGGGAGAGGGGGCGAGGGTCGCGAGAAGGTAGCCGCCGATGGCCAAAGAGCCTCCGAGGAGCAGGAAGATGCGGAGGTCGATCCTCTCGCTCATTTTGGCGTAGAAGACACGCGCGATGCCCATCAAGACAGCGAAGAGGCAGGGGCCGGCGAGGTCACCGACCGCCTTGCTGACACCGAGGCCTGCCTCGGCAAAGGCGGAGGCCCATTGGCTCATCGAGAGCTCGGAGGCGCCGGCGGCCATCATCACGAGGAGAAAAAGCCAGAAGGCGGGGCGGCGCAGGAGCGAGGAGG
>JAZSGE010000089.1:0-3793 GCA_045532575.1 Eubacteriales bacterium
AAGAGGAACAAAAGCGGGGCGATCTGGAGCCTTCCGCTGTCGGCGGCGGTGTTCTATCTGACCCCCGTTGCGTCGGACGGGTTCCGCTCGACCCTGAAACCCTCGGCCTTCGATCCGAAGAAGAAGGACGGGAACCTGTCAGCGCAAATGATCTCCCTGGAGCAGCCGATCTCCGACAATTCAGCACTGAACCCCGATTGGGTGGAATGGCTGATGGGCTTCCCGAAGGGATGGACGGACGTATCCTCTGGGCAAGAGAACCCGAGGGCGTCCCCCGTATGACCGAAAGGATGGACGGCCGCGCTCTGCGACTGAAAACGCTGGGTAACGCGGTCTGTCCTCCTCAGGCGTATCCCATCTTCCGCTATATCGCGGCAATAGAGACCGGGGCTTGTGTGGATATCTGCCCCTACGGAAAGGACGGTGATTGCCTATGAAAGAATTGAAAGCGCCGGATAAAGTCACGCAGAAAATGACCCACGACGGCGCGGTAACGGAAAATCTTGCCACGGGCGAGGTAACGAATATCAGTCAGCGTGAGGCGGAGGTGGACTTGTCCGCTTCATCGGAGGAACCGGCAAGCGCGGCGGTCGATCTGGCGGCACGAGCAGCGAAACACCATACCCATCTTTCCGCAAGGAAACAGGCGAAGGCCGACGATAAGGCGGTCAAGGAAGGTACTGAGGCAAGGCGCCGTCCTTCCTCCCGTTTGCAATTCACCGACGAAGAACGCGCCGGTCCTACGATGAAAAAATATATCGACCGTTCCGACAAGGCGGCGGATAGGCTGGATAAGGCAAAAGCGGCTATCCCCACAAAGAAGGTCACACGCAAAGAGCGAGCCTTCGATGAAACGACCGGCAAAGGAAAAACACGGTTTCGCTTTGAAGAAGTGGAGAAAAAGCCAAACGGCAAGCTGCACCATAGCCCTTTATCCCGACCT
The DNA here is from genome assembly GCA_045532575.1 of Eubacteriales bacterium. GTDB lineage: Bacteria > Bacillota > Clostridia > Oscillospirales > CAG-272 > UBA1740. The sequence goes on from JAZSGE010000089.1 coordinate 944, forward strand.
ATGCAGGAGTTAAGGGCGACGGCGCACAGCAAGATACGGCAGGTCGAACAGGATAACGTGGGTGTGGAGGCAGGACACAAGGGTGAGCTCCTGGCGGAAAGTGCCGTAAGCTATACAGGCAGCAAGGTACGCTCAGCCATCCGTCACCACAAAACCAAACCCTGGCGGGACGCGGCGAAGGCGGAACAGGCATCTATCAAGGCAAACGCGGAGTATCTTTACCAAAAGGCGCTTCACGATGATCCGGCGCTGGCGGCCTCCAACCCCGTATCCCGTTTTATGCAGAAGCAGCGTATCAAGCGCAATTATGCGAAGGAGGTACACAAGACCGGACAGAACACAAAGAAAGCAGCCCAGACTGCAAAGAGCGCGGCAGTCCGCGCGAAGGAGGCGGCAAAGCGGGCGGCGGTATTTGTGAAAAGTAATTGGAAGGTCATTCTCATAGTCGTTGCGATAGCGGCGGTGGTGTTCCTTCTGATCGGCGGGATATCCTCCTGTACGATGATGTTAGGCAGCGGCGCGGGCACCGTGTTCTCGTCCTCCTATCTCTCGGAGGATACGGATATCTATGCAGCGGAAAATGCCTATCTCTCTATGGAGGCGGAGCTTCAATATAAGCTCGACAATTACGAGTCCCTAAATCCCGGCTATGATGAATACCGTTATGATCTGGACGATATCGAGCATGATCCCTATGTGCTGATCTCCATTCTGTCGGCGCTGCATGAGGGTACTTTCACCTCTGAACAGATAACGGCTGATCTTGCTATGCTGTTTGAAAAGCAGTATATCCTTACCGAAACGGTGGAGACCGAAACAAGGTATCGGACGGAAACGCGGACAGGAACCAGAACGGTAACGGACCCGGAGACCGGCGAGACCACAACCGAGGAATACGAGTATGAGGTCCAGGTGCCATACACCTATTACATCTGCAATGTGAAGCTGGAAAATTTTAATCTCTCCCACGTGCCGGTGTATATTATGGGCGAAGAAACCCTGTCCCTGTATGCGGCCTATATGTCAACTCTGGGAAATCGTGAGGATTTGTTCCCGACGTCCTCCTATGTGGAGAAGTACACGAACCCACCGCAGACCTACGATATCCCCGCTTCTGCCCTGGAGGATGAAACCTTTGCGGCGTTCATCACGGAGGCGGAGAAATACATCGGGTATCCCTATGTGTGGGGCGGCAGCAATCCCAACACGTCTTTTGACTGTTCCGGCTTTGTATCCTGGGCGCTGACGGAAAGCGGCGTCTGCAATACGGGCAGGCTGGGAGCCCAGGGGCTATACAACATTTCCACTCCCGTATCGTCCGCAAACGCAAGACCGGGCGATCTGATCTTTTTTACAGGTACTTACGATACGCCGGGCGTTTCCCACGTGGGTATCTATGTAGGCGGCGGAAAAATGCTGCATTGTGGGGACCCGATCCAGTATGCCGATATCAATACGAGCTATTGGCAGTCGCACTTTTACGCATTCGGCAGACCGCCTTTTGATTGATCGGAGGTGAGCTTGATTTAATATCGTTTCCTATGGCGGCGGTGCAAACAGTACCGCATTGCTTGTGGGGCTTCACAAACACCGTATCCCCGTGGACCTGATCCTCTTTGCGGATACAGGCGGCGAGCATCCGCACACATACGCCTATCTTGACGTTATGGATAGATGGCTTGAAAGTCACGGTATGCCGAAGATCACGCGGGTATATAAAACCACGAAGGACGGACGGAGGCTGACGCTGGAGGATGAATGTCTGCAAAGCGGAACGCTCCCGTCAATCGCCTATGGCTTCAAACGCTGTTCCTTAAAACACAAGATCGGTCCGCAGGAGAAGTTTTGCAATAATTATCCTCCTTGCCGTGAGGTGTGGAGTAGCGGGAAAAAGGTGGTAAAGTTCATCGGCTATGACGCAGGCGAACAATACCGAAGTGATAAGGTACTTCTGCGGGATCTGGCAGACCCCAAATACAGCAAGTGGTATCCCCTGATGGAATGGGGATGGAACCGGGAGGATTGTATCCGGGAGATCGAGGCGGCAGGATTGCCGCAGCCCGGTAAATCCTCCTGTTTTTTCTGCCCGAGTATGCGGGCGGAGGAAATCATCGACCTTCGGGAGCAGCACCCCGACCTGTTCCGTCGTGCTATTGCCCTGGAGGATAACGCCCGGCCTAATCTCAAAACGGTCAAGGGTCTGGGACGTAACTATTCTTGGAAAGACCGATTTTTGAAAGGAGATATTTAATCTATGGCAACTGTTGATAAAATCCGCAATGATATTGCGAAAACGAAAGAAAAGATCGCGGAGCTGCAGAAAAAGCAGCGTTCCCTGGAGGCCCAGCTTGCAGAGGAAGAAAACCTGGAGATCGTCCGTATGGTTAAGGCCGTGAAGATGGATAACAAGGAGCTCACCGCCTTCCTGAAGGCATACGCAAGCGGCCTCATTACGCTGCCCGAGGATATGATGGCGGCGGACAGCGGAGCCGAGCCCGAGGAAACGGAGGATATGAACGATGAAGCGTAAAGGAATGTTTCGACTTTTGGCCTGTCTTTTGGCGGTGGTGATGTGTACCCCCGCTTTTTCTATGACCGCCTTCGCAAGTGACGGCGGCGCAGAATACGAGGAACCGCCCGTTATCGAGGATACCGAGCCGATCGGCGAGACTCCGACCGAGGGGACGGCGGATACCGCATTTCAAATCCCGGAGGAATATCTTTCTCTTTTGGAGGGGATCGACCTTTCCGGCATTGACCTTGACGCCATTATGGATACTGTTCTATCCTTCATCGGTGGCATGGGTGATGTTTCGGAGGAAGAAAGGAAGTCGGAGGCCAAGCGGTCTT
>JAZSGE010000091.1:0-3215 GCA_045532575.1 Eubacteriales bacterium
GCCTCCCCTGTGTAAGGGGAGGTGGCGGCGTAGCCGACGGAGGGACTGTGCCCCTGCCGTAGCCGGAATTAAAATACGCAGGAAAAGGAGAAAGAATCAAAACGAACCGTCTTCGCGTATTCTAATTTTGTTCTGTGGTAGGGACACACGCCCTCAGTCGCGTCCCGCGACAGCTCCCTCTGCACAAGGGAGCCTACCGTGGGGCAGCTTTGACACCCCCAAAAAACCGCCCGTGGGCGGTTTTTTATCTGATAACCTCGTACCCTGTGACGGTTAATTCGTCATTCTGTACGGTAAACTTTACATCCAAGGAGGCAAATCGCATCGAATACACACGCTCGTCGTCCTCGCGGTAGGCAGGGCGCGGATCCTCGGCAAGGCTCTCGGTGAGCACGCGGAGCCGCCCCTCGTCCAGCGGGAGCACCACCCCCTCGGCAAAGCGGACGGTCAGCCTGTGCGAGAGCCCCCCCTCGGCAAAGCCGGCGGTGGCCTCCGGGTGCGCATCCGAGAAGGGAAGATACGGCTTGATGTCAAAAAGCGGCGTGCCGTCGAGAAGATCGACCCCCGCCACGTGGAGCACGACCCCCTCGGCCGCCGTCCTCTCGACCGCCGTGAGCCGCACCGAGGAAAGCCCGATGGGATTCGGGCGGAAGGGCGAGCGGCTGGCAAAGACCCCAACGCGCCGATTGCCGCCGAGGCGGGGCGGCCGCACGGTGGGCGACCATCCGTCGCGGTGCGCCATCGAGAAATCAAAAAGGAGCCAGAGGTGCGAAAAGCCCTCGATGCCGCGCAGGGCCTCGGGGTCACGGTACTCCGGCAAAAAGACGATCCGTCCCTGCGCCTCGGGCACGCGGCCGCTCTGGCGCGGAATGCCGAACTTCTCGGCAAAGTCGGTGTGGATCGTGGCGATGTGGTGAAAGGTAACGTCGGGCATAGCGCTCCTCCTTTGGGTACAGTATACCACAAGCGCGCCGAAAAGTCGAGAGGCGGGGCGAAGATGCTTGAAAAAATCGGCGGCGTGTGCTACAATAAGGTATCAAACCGAACCGAGGTGCCCTATGATCCTCCATCCCGAATTTTCAAGCGATACGCTTCCGCTCGCCGAATACCCCCGTCCGGGCTTCCGCCGCGCAAGCTATCTCTCCTTAAACGGCCCGTGGGACTACGCCTTCACCCGTGCCGACGGCCTCCCCGCGACCTATGACGGCACGATCACCGTGCCCTATTCCCCCGAGTGCACGGCCTCGGGCGTCCTTCGCATCCTCGCCCCCGAGGAGACCCTCGCCTACCGCCGCCGCTTCACCCTGCCCGAGGGCTTCCTCAAGGGGCGCCTCCTCCTGCAATGCGGCGCCGTCGATCAGGTGGCCGACATCTACCTGAACGGTACCCCCGTCGGCAGGCACGAGGGTGGCTACACCCCCTTCGAGGTCGATCTGACCGCCGCCCTCCGTGACGGCGAGAACGAGCTCGTCCTCCTCGTGCGTGACGATGCCTCCTCGTGTGTCTACGGGCGGGGCAAGCAGCGCTACCGCCACGGCGGCATCTGGTACACGCCCCAGTCGGGCATCTGGCAGTCGGTCTGGCTCGAGAGCACCCCGGCCCTCGCCCTGACGGGTGTCCGCCTCCTGCCCGATGCCACCGCTATGACCCTCGCCGTGACCCCGGCCGCCACCGCCCCCGGCGACGTGACCGTCAGCGCCCTTGACGGCGATACCGTCATCGCCGAGGCCACCGTCGGGGCAGGCGCCACCGCCACCCTCGATGTCTCCGCCTGCCGCCTCTGGTCAACGCAAGAGCCGAACCTCTACCGCCTCGTCCTCCGCCTCGGCGAGGACACCGTCGAAAGCTACTTTGGCGTCCGCTCCTACGGCAAAATCGAGTTTGACGGTAAACAATACTTTGCAGAAAACGGCAAGCCGATCTTCTATAACGGTCTCCTCGACCAGGGCTATTGGCATGAGGGGCTCTACACACCTCCCTCGAACCGCGCGATGTACGAGGAGCTTTCGGCCGTCAAGGCACGCGGCTTCAATATGCTCCGCAAGCATTGCAAGGTAGAGCCCGCCCTCTGGTACTACTACTGCGATATCCTCGGCATCGCCGTCTGGCAGGATATGATGAACGGCGGCGAGCGCGAGCGCACCCACCGCCTCATCCTCGCCCCCTTCCTGAACCTCCACCTTAACGATGAAAACTACCGCGCGATGGGCCGCGCCGACGAGCGCTCGCGCGCCTTCTGGCGATGGGAGGCCGAGGCCGTGCAGGATGCCCTCTACAACTGTGTCTCGCTCTCGCTCTACACCGTCTTCAACGAGGGCTGGGGGCAGTTTGACGCCCTTGCGAATACCGAGCACCTCCGCGCCCGTGACCCCTCGCGCCTCTACGACCACGCCAGCGGCTGGCAGGATAAGGGGGGCGGCGACCTCAGGAGCCGCCATATCTACTTCCGCAAGGCCCGACCGAAGAACGACGGCCGCCGCATCCTCGCCCTGACCGAGTTTGGCGGCTACTCCCACCCCGTCGCCGGCCACACCTTCACAAAGAAGTCCTTCGGCTACCGCACCTATCGGAAGGCCGAAGCCCTCGCCGAGGCCTACGCGCGCCTCTTCCGGGAGGAGGTCATCCCCGCCATCCGCCGCGAGGGTCTCTCGGCCACCGTCTACACCCAGCTCACCGACATCGAGGACGAGATCAACGGCATCTTCACCTACGATCGGTGCGAAAAGCTCCCCAAGGCCCTGCTCGCCTCCCTCGCCGCCGAGGTCGAAGCCGCCTTCCGCGAAGCTGTCGCCAAAGAATAACGAAAAAACGCCACTTGGCGTACCTGCCGTAGAGCAGATACGCCAGTTATATTCGCCTCTGGCGAGTGATATGCACAAGTGCGTGATATGTCCTTCGGACGTGATATGCGCTTTGCGCGTTGATTTTTAAGGCGAATATAATATCACTGCGACCGTCGGTCTCCTCGCCCTCCTCGGAGGCTAAAATTGCGCTCTGCTTGCCTCCCCTGTGTAAGGGGAGGTGTCGGCATAGCCGACGGAGGGACTGTGCCCCTGCCGTAGCTACGCTTAGCAATACGCCTCGGCGAAGCATCAAATGCCTCCGTCTAACTTAGCCTCCCCTGTGTAAGGGGAGGTGTCGGCATAGCCGACGGAGGGACTGTGCCCCCGCCGTAGCTGCCCTTCGCCATACGCCCTGGCGAAGCATCAAAAGCC
>JAZSGE010000057.1:0-23065 GCA_045532575.1 Eubacteriales bacterium
CTCACAGAACGACATGGCTACGATCCGACTTAATGCATATGGGCGGTGTGACGGTTGCCGTGCTCGGCCTTGACCGCGAGCTTGATGGCCTCATCGATATCATGCACACGCACGATCGGAAGGATCGGCATCATCAGCTCCTCCTGGACGAAGGGATGCTCAAACGGCACCTCGCAGATGACGCAGCGGATCTCGGGGCCGACGCGGATGCCGATCTTCTCAAGGATGACGGCGGCATCGCGGCCGACACAGTCGCGGCTGACGGTCTTTTTCTTGGCGCCCGATTTGGTGGTGACCTCGGTGAGGACCACGCAGGCGAGCTTGTCGGCGGTGGCACGGTCGATCAGGAGCGCGCCCGCCTTCTGCATTCCGTCGATCAGCTCATCGGCGATCGAATCGAAGGCGAAGACCTCCTTTTCGGCAATGCAGGGAAGGTTGTTGTCAAAGGTGCAGCCGTCGATGATATCGCGCGCCGCCTTCCTGATGTCGGCGGGGTCATCCACGATGACGGGAGGGTTGCCGGCGCCGGCGCCGATCGCCTTCTTCCCGGAGGAGAGGACGCTCTTGACAACGCCGGGGCCGCCCGTGCAGACGAGCAGGCGGATCGAGGGGTGCTTATACATCAGATCGGCCGTCTCGAGGGTCGGCTTTCTGACCGAGGCCACGAGGACGCGCGGGCCGCCCGCCGCCGCGCAGGCGCGGTTGACGAGGTCGACGGCGTAGTTCGATACCGCAATGGCGTTCGGGTGCGGGTTGAAGACCACACCGTTGCCGGCGGCGATCATGCCGATCGAGTTGCAGATGACGGTCTCGGAGGGGTTCGTTGAGGGAGTGATGCTGCCGACAACGCCGAAGGGCGCCATCTCGGTCAGCGTAAGGCCCCGATCCCCGGTCTTTGCCGCCGACACGATATCCTCGGTGCCGGGGGTCTTATCGGCGACCAGCATATGCTTGGCCGTCTTGTGATCGACGCGGCCCATCTTGGTCTCGGCGACGCCGAGCTTTGCCATAATGGGGGCTTCCGCCCTTGTGAGCTCGCGGATCGAGGTAATGATCTTTTCGCGTTCTTCAACGCGCATCTCGCGGATCGCACGGTAGCCGGCCTCGGCCGCGGCGATCGCATCGCGCATGTCCTCGTAGACGCCGATCAGACGGCGGCCGCCGTAGGAGGTGGCATCATAGTCTGCCTCGCTCTCGGTGGCACCGACCTCGTGCATCACGCGCCGAACGATCTCGGTGATCTCGGCTTCGGTCCACTGGATAGCCATAGTGCTTCTCCTTGTCGGGAAGAGGCTCAGCGGCCGAGGGCAGCGAGGACGCGGCGGGTGATCTCGGCGACGAGATCGTCACCCTTCGGGGCATCGTTCTTACCGCAGGTGCAGACGTGGCCCTCACCGTGCTCGTGCTTGCCGTTGTCCTTGCAGCGGCACTTGTCGGTACCGAGGTTCGAGCAGCGCTTGCAGCCGGGGTGACGGCCGGGGATGTTCATCTTCTTGCGGAGCTCCATCAGCTTCTCGAGCTGCTCGCAGGGGATCTCATCGACACCGCCGAGCTCACGGGCGTACTTGCAGATCTTGGCGTTGAACTCGACCTCCTCCATCAGGAAGATGGCCTTGGTGAGCGTGTTGCCGACGGTCAGGGCGCCGTGGTTCTTCAGAAGGAAGGCGTCATGGTCCTGGAGGTAGGGATCGAGGGAGTCCGGGATCTCCATCGTGGAGGGGGTGCCGTACTCGCAGGTGGGGAGGGTACCGATCGTCAGGACCGCCTCGGGGAGGATGTACTGATCAAGGGGAACATTCGCAACGGTGAAGGCGGTGGCTACCGGGGGATGGGCGTGGACGACAGCGCCGACATCGGGGCGCTTCTGATAGACGCGCATATGCATCTTGATCTCGCTCGAGGGATTGAGCGAGCCCTCCAGCTTCTTACCCTGGCCGTCGACCTTGATGATCATATCGGGGGTAAGGGCGCCCTTCGAGACACCGGTGGGGGTGCAGTAATACTCGTTGTCGTTGACCTTCACCGAGATGTTACCGTCGTTGGCGGCAACAAAGCCGGCGGCGTAAAGCTTGTGACCGACCTCACAGATCTGTTTCTTGATTTCGTAGGGAGACATCATGATGGTTTATATCCTTTCTTATTTTTCTACAAGACGCTTGGTATCGAGGGCGATCATATACTCCTCGTTGGTGGGGATCACGAAGGTCTTGACACGGGCGCCCTCGGCGCTGATGTCAAGCTCGGTGCCGCGGGGACCGTTCATGTTCACGTCCTCATTGACGGCGATGCCGAGGTAGTCCATATCGGCGCAGACGAGGCCGCGCAGGGCACGGTCGTTCTCACCGATGCCGGCCGTGAAGACCAGGACGTCAACGCCGTTCATCGCGGCGACGTACGAGCCGATGATCTTCTTGATATCGTAGGCGAGGATATCAATGGCGAGGCGGGCGCGCTTGTTGCCCTCGTTGGCGGCGGCCCAGACCTCACGGCCGTCACTCGAGACACCCGATACGCCGAGAAGGCCCGACTTCGAGTTGAGCATCTTATCGGCTTCCTCGGGGGTAAGACCCTCCATGCGCTGGATGTAGGTGACGACGGTCGGGTCGATCGAGCCCGAGCGGGTACCCATCGGCAGGCCCTCCTGGGGAGTGAAGCCCATCGAGGTATCAACGGCCTCACCGTACTTGGTGGCGGTGATCGACGAGCCGTTGCCGAGGTGGCAGGTGATGACCTTCAGCTCGGAGAGGGGCTTACCGACAAGCTCCTCGACGCGCTCGGTCACGTAGCGGTGGGAGGTACCGTGGAAGCCGTAGCGGCGGACCCGGTACTTCTCATAGTATTCATACGGGATGGGATAGATGTAAGCATGCTCGGGAAGAGTGCCGTAGAAGGAGGTGTCAAAGACACAGACGAGGGGCTTGCCGGGCATCAGGCGGCGGCAGGCCTCGATCCCCTTGATGGCGGGCGGGCCGTGCAGGGGGTTGATCGGAACGATCGAGTTGAGGTAGGCGATCTCCTCGTCGCCGACGAGCATCGAGCGGCGGAGCTTTTCGCCGCCGTGGGCCACACGGTTACCGATGGCGTCGATCTCCGCAAGGTCGGCGATCACACCGAGGGTCGGGTCGGTCAGGAGCTTCAGCACCAGGGCGATGGCATCGTCATGGTCGCGGAAGGTGACCTCCGCCTGATAGTCCTCCTTCCCGGGGCGCTTGTGGGTGATCGCGCCGCCAATGCCGATCTTCTCGCAAAGGCCCTTGGCGATCACATTGCCGGTATCCATATCAAACAACTGGTATTTGAGAGATGAGCTGCCGGCGTTGATGACCAGAATCTTCATGTTCTATCCTCCGTAAAAATTTATCTTGGGCGCCCGGAGGTCATTCCTCGCGGACGCGTTTGGATTCGAGTGTCAGCTCGTTCTCGCGCAAGGAGCCCGTCACCCTCTCGCCGTTGCGGTAGGCGATGTAGTAGCAGAGGGCATCCAGCACCATCAGGCGCGAGATGTGCGAATTGAGGGCGACCGAGCCGTGGCGCACCTCCTCGGTGTCGGTCAGGAGCACGATATCGCTCTGACGGACGATGGGGGAGCGCTCGGTGCCGGTGACGGCAATGGTCGAGGCGCCGCGCGAGCGGGCGAGGCGCAGGCCGTCGACAATATCCTTCGACGAGCCCGACTGCGAGATGCCGATCACAACATCCCCCGCCGTGAGCTGGGAGATGGCGATCGTTTGCATATGCGTGTCACCGTACGCATAGGAATTGCACCCGGCGCGCAGGAACTTGTTGGCCGCATCGACGGCGACCGAGGCCGACGAGCCGAGGCCGATCAGGACGCACTTGCGTGCCGCCGCGATCTTCTCTGCCGCCGCTGTCATCGCATCGGCGACGAGCAGGCGCTTGGTGCGCTCGAGCGAGAGGTAGGCATCGTTGCAGACCTTCTCGAGGATCTCAAAGCAGGAGTCCTCCGCCGTAACGGTGGGCGAGACCACGCGGCTCTCGTGCTCGCGGGCGAGCGAGAGCTTCAGCTCCTGATAGCCCGAATAGCCGAGGCGCTTGGAGAAGCGCACGATGGTCGCCTCCGAGCTCTCGGACAGCTCAGCAAGCTCGGTGATCGAATAGGGGAGCACCTCCCCGGGATGCGAGAGCAGCCAATCGGCTACCTTCTTTTCGCTCTTCCCCATCTCGTCGTAAAGGAGCTGGGCCTGAAGCAATGTTCGGTTCATGATATCTCCCTTTCGGCGATTTTTGGGGGTGAAAATTCAAAAAGTTTTTTCACCATCTATCATTTTACTACAAACCGTTCCGTTTGTCAATAAAAATTATATTTATAATGCCGATTTGTCAAAAAGTTCACAAATGAAAACTATTTCCGCGTTTCTTGTGTGGGTTTTGGCAACGATTTGGCGCTAAATGAAATTATTTTTCAAGAAAGAGAGGGGGTGACGGGGTAAAATGAAACTTTTTTTCGCGAAGCGTTGCGCAAGCACGCGCGGATCCGGGCTCGCACAAGTGAGCCGTAGTCGGACGGAAGAGGCTTGGGGCGGAGGGGGAGGTAAAAGCGTGATTTCCTCTTGCTTTTCCCTCCCTCGCGCGTTATAATAAAGGAAAAAAGCTTTTGCGAGGTATTTGCCATGTCGACACCCGACCGCGATTATATCGTTGCCATCCGCCGTGAGCTCCACAGGATCCCCGAGGTAGGCTTTGACCTGCCGAAGACGCTTGCGGTCGTGAGGCGTGAGCTGGAGGCTATGGGGATCCCCTACACCGATCGGTACGGGAAATCGAGCCTTGTCGGGTATCTTGGGCGCGAGGACGCCGGGAAGACAGTCGCCCTGCGGGCCGACATGGATGCTTTGCCTATGGCCGAGGAGACCGGGCTCCCCTTCGCATCACAGCATGAGGGCAAGATGCACGCCTGCGGCCACGACTGCCACATGGCGATACTGCTTGGCACCGCAAAAATGCTGAAGGCGGTCGAGGACTCGCTTCCCTGCCGCGTGCTTCTCATTTTCCAGGCGGCCGAGGAATACGCCCCGGGCGGCGCCTCGCTGATGGTCAAGGATGGGGTGTGCGAGGGGATCGATGCCATTCTCGGCGTTCACGTCAATCCTGTCCTCCCCGTGGGCACGGTGGCCATCAATGACCACGTGATGAGCGCCTCGAGCCACGGCTTTTTCCTCGAGATCTACGGCAAGTCCTCGCACGTGGCATCGCCCCACCGCGGTGTGGATGCCATTGCCCTTGCCTGCCGCATCTATAACGACATCCAGATCATGCGCTCGCGCGAGCTCGATCCTCTCCTCCCGGCGCTTGTCGGTGTTGGCGAGTTCCACGGCGGCACGGCGAACAACATCCTCTGCGATCACGTGCATATGCACGGCACGATCCGCGCCTTGGATGACAAGATCGACGCCTTCCTCTACCGCCGCATCGGTGAGATCGCCGATGCCCTGACCCGGGATGCCGGCGGAAGCTATGAGCTTACGACCACCAAGTATTACCCCGTCCTCCGGAACGACCGGCGCATAACGGCCGATCTTGTTGCCGTTGCCCGCGAGGCCCTCCCCGCGTGCGAGATCAAGACCGACCTTGCCCCCTCGATGGGGGCCGAGGACTTCGCCTTCTTTGCCGAGCGTGTGCCGGCGGCCTACTTCCGCCTCGGGGCGCGTGTCGGCGAGGAGGTCATCCCGCTTCACAACTCCCGCTTCGCTCCGAGCGAGGAGGCCCTGCCGCTCGGCGCTACGCTGTTTTACGAATACGTCATGAGGGGCAATTACTGACTCCCCGGCGGCCGTTTTGGCCGCTCCTCGTAACGAAACGAAAGCAAAGGAGAGAGCGATGGAAAGCAACAGCCGCGAGCGCCTTTCGGGGCGGCTTTGGTTCAATCTCATCTTTTTCGGCCTTATCGGCCAGATCGCGTGGGTGGTCGAGAACATGTACTTCTCTACCCTCTCGCAGGATATCTTCTCGAATTCGGGGCGGAGCGACCTTTCGTACGTTGTGACGACCCTCATGGTCATTTTCTCGGCACTGGCGGCGACGGCCACCACGATCTTTGCCGGCGGCCTTTGTGACCGCCTCGGGCGCCGCCGCCCCTTCATTGCCTACGGGTACCTTGCGTGGGGCGTGACGATCATGGCCTTTGGCTTTATCCCGATGCGCGCCGAGGGGGCCATGCTCACGGTGGTGGCGACCCTGCTTGTGGTGTTTGACTGCCTGATGACCTTCTGCGGCTCGACGGCGAACGACGCCGCCTTCAATGCCTGGGTGACCGACGTCACGACGCCGAAAAACCGCGGACGCGTGAACGGCATCCTCTCGATCCTGCCGGTCATTGCCGTCGTCATCATCTTCCTGGGGCTTGGGTCGCTCTACAGCGCCGAGGCCGAGCGCAACCTCGCCTTCTTCCTCGTCCTTGGGGCGATCCCCCTCATCGCGGGCATCGTTGCCCTCTTCCTTCTGCACGATGCCGAGGGTGTCCGCCCTGCCGAGGGGCGCTCCTATCTTAGCGAGACCCTGTACGGCTTCCGCCCGTCGGTCATCCGCGAGAACCGCCCGATGTACGTGGTCCTCACCGCCTATTGCCTTGTGGGGATCGCCCAGCAGACCTTCTTCTCGTATCTGATCAACTTCGTCATCCGTACCCTTGGCTACGGGGACGGCTTTGTCATCCCGATGGCGGTGATCATCGTGGGGGCGGCGGCCGTCACGGGGGTGTGCGGACTGCTTGCCGACCGCTTCGGGCGGCGCGGCTTCTACTTCCCGCTGCTCGGGGCCGCCTTCCTCGGGATCCTTTCAATGTACCTCCTGCAATTCCTCGAGGGGGCGATCGCCGGTGCCGTCCTCTACCTCGGGGGCATCCTCATGATGGGCGGCATCCTCGCTCTCACGGGGCTCCTCACGGCGGCCTTCCAGGACACCATCCCGAAGGGGTGCGAGGGGCGCTTCCAGGGGGTGCGGATGTGCTTCACCGTCCTCATCCCGATGATCGTCGGGCCGATCATCTCGCTGTGCATCGGGCTTGACGCCATGGGCATGAACGGCGAGGACTTCACCCCGACCTACACGATCTTCTTGGCGGCGGCCATTGTGGCTCTTTTGGCGGCCGTGCCGCTGTGGTTCGTGCGCCGCGAGGGTCGATAATCTTAAAAAAGAAAAATGCCGTGAGCCTCCCGTGTGGGAGAACGCTCACGGCGTTTTTTCGTTATAAGAAGTGCCCTTGCTCAGACCTTTGCAGCAAAACGCTCGTATTGATCGGCGGTCAGCTTCTCGGCGATCTGATACTTGTCCTTTCCCTCAAGAACGATGCCAACGGGGTAATGACTACTCATATCGATCTGGCAGGAGTATTCTCCCGCCGTCGTAGAGCCGCCGTACCGTCCTTCTCGGAAGGCTGCCGCCAAACCGTCCGATTTTCGGGGTTTTGAAACCTCCTCAAAACGGAAGTGATGGTATCCGGGGGCAATCCTGACCTTGGTGACTCCCGGACGCAGCTGCTCACAATACATATTTCCGTCAATATACACCGAAATATATTTGAAATAGCTGATCGAATCGTTCGTCCGCGAGGAGGGCGCAAAAATCAGCACAGTATCGGTATGAACGTAATTGAAGAATTGTTGCTCGGCGATCTTAAAGCTCCGATGTGCCTCCTTCAGCTCATCCGACTCACTCTGATCCACCTTCCGGCAATAGTCGAGGTATTCTTTCACGCCGGGCATTTCCTCGAGCTCCTTCACCCGCTTTTTCCGATTTCGCGATTTGGAATTCAAGAGATACACAAGCATCAAGGAAAGGACAAGAGACACCCCGGCAGCGATTCCGAAGAAGGCGCCGTCCTCCATTTGAAGATTTTCCAGAAACAGGTATCGTATCGCCACGAAAACGCCGCTAAAGCACAAGAACAGCAAAAAGCGCATTCCGCCCCCAAAGCCCTTGGTGTCAGTCGACTGATGCTCCTCAATAAGCTTACGGTCAGCATCACTCATACCTGCAAGCTTATTCTCCTTTTTCTTCTTCTGTTTACGACGTTCCTTCTCCAATATCTCCTTATAATACGCCTCCGCCTCCTCGTATTGCTTTTTGTAATCGATCTGTTCGCTCATCTTTTAAATTCCTTTCATTCTTTCAATTCCCTTCATTATTTCTCGGGATATTGTAACGACATTATACTCTATTTATAGACAATTGTCAACATCCTGAGCATAAATTACAATGAAAGTTGCAATGATATGCTTAGGAGGAAGAGAATGATCTCTTATCAACCTTTTTATGAAACACTAAAAAAGAAAAACATCAGCACCTATAAGCTAATCAATCAATACGGTGTAAGTCGAAGCCTTTTGGACAGATTGAAGCACAATAAGCCCATCAGCACAGTGACTCTCAACGATCTATGTCGATTTCTTTCCTGCAACGTAGAAGATATTTTGGTCTATATCCCAGAAGATGAATGATTTTTCTGTAAAAAAGAGCGAAGCAAAAATTGCTTCGCTCTTTTTTACTATGTATAAATGCGGTAGCCCTTAATCGAGGCACAAAAGGCACTCGGTAATGAGCGTGTTGGAAACCGACATTCCCTTCCCTGTGAGGGCGAGGGCGGTGTCGGTCACGCAAAAGAGGTCGGGGTAGCGTGCGGTGACCGGGGCAAAGAGGGCGTGGGGGTCGCGGCCGAAGTCGCGCAGGTAGCGCGCGCGGTCGATGCCGTCCGAAAGGCGGAGCGAGAGCATCACGCGCTCGCGCTCACGGTCGGCGGCGGTGATCTCCTCGCGGTCAACGGGGGAGAGGGTGCCGGCGAGATAGCCGTCAAGGTCGCGCGGTGCGCCAAAGCGCACGCCGTCAATATACGAATAGGCGGCGACACCGAGGCCGAGGTAGTCGTCCCCGTGCCAATAGCGGAGGTTATGGCGGCTTTCAAAGCCGGGGCGCGCATAGCTCGAGATCTCGTAGCGGCGGTAGCCGGCGGCCTCGAGCGCTTCGGCTGTCGTCTCCATCGCCTCGGCGGCGGCATCGTCATCGGGCACGGTGGCACGAAGGGGCGAGGTGGCGAGGGGGGTGCCCTCCTCCACCATCAGGGAGTAGGCCGAGATGTGCTCGGGCTGAAGGGCGATGAAGCCGCGGACGGTGGCCGCAAGCTCGGCAGGGGTCTCCCCGGGGAGGCTCATCATCAGGTCGAGGCTCACATTCCGAAAGCCCGCGCGGCGGGCGGCGCCGTAGGCCTCCTCGGCCTCCTTGGCCGTATGGATGCGCCCGAGGGCGCGGAGGGCGCGGTCGGAGAGCGACTGCACACCGAGGCTTATGCGGTTGACGCCAAGAGAGTTCAGTAAAGAAAACTTGTCGTAGTCCACCGTGCCGGGATTGGCCTCACAGGTGATCTCGGCAGTGGGAGAGAGGGTATACGCCTCACGGACAGCCGTAAGGATACGCGTAAGCTCGGCCGGCGGAAGCAGGGAGGGGGTACCGCCGCCGAGGTAGACGGTATCGACCCGGCGGCGCGCATCGGCACGGGCGCGCAGCTCGCGCACAAGGGCATCGACGTAGGCGGCCATATCGGCCTCACGCCCGACGTAGGAGCAGAAGTCGCAATAGGCGCACTTCCTCCGGCAGAAGGGGATGTGGAGGTAGAGGCCGAGGGTCGGCTCAGTCATCGTCGTCCAGCTTCAAAACGGCCATGAAGGCCTCGGGCGAGACCTCGACCGAGCCGAGGCGGCGCATCTTCTTTTTCCCCTCCTTCTGCTTTTCGAGCAGCTTCTTCTTACGGGTGATGTCACCGCCGTAGCACCTGGCGAGAACGTCCTTGCGCATGGCCTTGACCGTCTCACGGGCGATGATCTTCGAGCCGATGGCGGCCTGGATGGGAATTTCAAAGAGCTGGCGCGGAATGTTGTCCTTCAGCTTCTCGGCGATGCGACGGGCGCGGCCGTAGGCCTTCTCCTCATGGACGATGAAGGAGAGGGCATCGACCTGCTCGCCGTTCAGGAGGAAGTCGAGCTTGACAAGGCGGCTCTCGCGGTATTCGAGGAAGTCGTAGTCAAGCGAGGCATAGCCCTTACTGCGGCTCTTGAGGGCGTCAAAGAAGTCATAGACGATCTCGTTGAGCGGCAGGTCGTAGTGGAGCTCGGCGCGGGAGGCATCGAGGTACTTCATATCGAGGTAGGTGCCGCGGCGGTCCTGGCAGAGGTCCATCAGGCCGCCGATGTACTCGGTGGGGGTGATGATCGAGGCGCGGACGATCGGCTCATAGGCGGCCTCGATCTCGTCGGGCGAGGGGTAGCCTGCCGGGTTGTCGATCGTGACCTCCTCGCCCGATCGGAGCTTGATCTTGTAGATAACGCTCGGGGCGGTGGTGATGAGATCGAGATTGAACTCGCGCTCAAGGCGCTCCTCGATGATCTCCATATGGAGAAGGCCCAGAAAGCCGCAGCGGTAGCCAAAGCCGAGCGCGACCGAGGTCTCGGGCTCATAGGAGAGGGCGGCATCGTTCAGGCGGAGCTTTTCAAGGGCATCGCGCAGATCGCCATAGCGGGCGCCGTCAGCCGGGTAGATGCCGGCGTAGACCATCGGACGGGCGGGGCGGAAGCCGGGCAGTGGTGTGGTGATGCCGCCCTCGGCGTGGGTGATGGTATCGCCGATGCGGGTATCGCCCACCGTCTTCATGCTGGCGGTGATGTAGCCGACCTCGCCTGCCTCAAGGACCCCCGTATCGTTCATCGCGAAGGCGCCGGGCTTGCCGACCGAGACAACGTCATAGACGGCACCCGTCGACATAATGCGGATCCTGTCGCCGGCGCGAAGGCGCCCGTCGAAGAGGCGGAGGTAGACAACGACACCGAGGTAGCTGTCGTAATAGGAGTCAAAGACGAGGGCCTTGAGCGGCGCCTCGGGGTCGCCGTCGGGCGCCGGGATGGCGGCGGCGATGCTCTCAAGGACGTCACGGATGTTCTGCCCCGTTTTGGCCGAGACGGCCGGGCAGTCCTCGGCCGGGATGCCGATGATCTCCTCGATCTCGTCACGCACGCGGGGGACATCGGCCGAGGGGAGGTCGATCTTATTGATGACGGGCAGGATCTCAAGGTCGCTGTCGATGGCGAGATAGGCGTTGGCAAGGGTCTGTGCCTCGACGCCCTGCGTGGCATCCACAACGAGAAGGGCCCCCTCGCACGCCTGCAGCGAGCGCGAGACCTCATAGCCGAAGTCGACGTGGCCGGGGGTGTCGATCAGGTTGTAGTAATACTCCTCGCCGTTCTCGGCGTGGTAGGAGAGGGCCACGGTGCGCGCCTTGATGGTGATGCCGCGCTCGCGCTCGAGGTCCATATTGTCGAGCATCTGCTCGTCGATCGCGTGGCTGTCAACGGCGCGCGTTGCCTCAAGGATGCGGTCGGCGAGGGTCGATTTGCCGTGGTCGATGTGGGCGATGATCGAAAAATTGCGGATGTGCTTTTGCTTGTCTGTCACTTGTCGTTTCCTCGTTTTTGTTACTTAGACGCGGGAAAAGGCGGCGGTCGCCTCGGTGAAGGTGGCGATCTTTGCTTCAGCCTCGTCCTCGGTCGCGCCGTGGACCAGGAGGTAGATCTTGATCTTCGGCTCGGTGCCCGAGGGGCGGATCACGACCTTGTCGTCATCCTCGGTGATGAAGTAGAGGACGTTGCTCGGGGGCTGAGGGATCGCGGTCTGCTCGCCGGTGGCGATATTTGTAAAGTAACCTTTACTGTAATCCCCGATGGCGGTGATACGCCGTCCGCCAAGCGCGGCGGGGGGCGCTGTACGGAGGGTCTCCATCACACGGCGCTGACGGGCGATGCCGTCGAGCCCCTCCATATAGATCTCGGTGGTCTTCTCCCGATAGATGCCGTAGTTTGCGTCAAGCTCACGGAGGGCATCGGCGAGGGTCATGCCGCGCTCCTCGTAGTAGGCGGTCATCTCGGCGATCAGGAGGGTGGCGGAGACGGCATCCTTATCGCGGGCGTAGGTGCCGACAAGGTAGCCGGAGCTTTCCTCAAAGCCGAGGATGAAGTTTGCTTCCTCGCCGCGCTCCTCGTGCTCCTTGATGACCTCACCGATATACTTGAAGCCGGTCAGGACGTCATAGAGGCGGACGCCGTTCTTTTTGGCGATCTCGGTGACACGGTCGGTCGAGACGATGCTCTTGATGGTGAAGGCGTCCTCGGGCAGGCGGCCGACACGGCGGCGCGCGCCGATGATATAGTCAAGAAGGAGGGCGCCCATCTCGTTCCCCGAGATGGTGACAAAGCCGCCGTTTTTGTCGCGCGTTACAACGCCGACACGGTCGGAGTCGGGGTCGGTGGCGATGACGATATCGCTCCCAACGCGCTCGGCGAGGGCGATCCCGAGGCGGAAGACCTCGGCGTACTCGGGGTTCGGCTTATAGACGGTCGGAAAATCGCCGTCGGGGATCATCTGCTCCTCGACGGGATAGACATGGCGAAGCCCTGCGCGGCGGAGCGCCTCGGGCACGAGGCGACAGCCGGCACCGTGCAAGGGGGTGTAGACGATCGAGAGGGTATCGGCGGCGCGGCGGAGGAGGTCACGGTCGATCAGGGTCGCAAGGACGGCCTCGAGGTAGGCCTCGTCCAGCTCCTCACCGAGAAGCGTGATGCGGCCATCCATGACGGCCTCATCGAAGTCGGCACGGCGGGCACCGCCGAGGACGTCGATCCGCGCCATCACCTCGCTGACGATGGCGGCATCCTCGGGCGAGAGCTGGGCGCCGTCCTCCCAATAGGCCTTGTAGCCGTTGTATTCCTTCGGGTTGTGCGAGGCGGTGATGTTGATGCCGGCCATGCACCCGAGATGGCGGACGGCAAAGGAGAGCTCGGGGGTCGGGCGCATCCCGTCAAAGAGATAGACACGGATGCCGGCGGCAGCCAGCACCTCGGCGGCGACACGCGAGAAGAGGGCGGAATTGTGGCGGCTGTCATAGCCGATGGCACAGCCGCGCTCGGCGCCCCCGTGCTTCAGGATCAGCTCGGCCATGCCCTGCGTGGCATGGGCGACGGTGTAGACATTCATGCGGCCGGGGCCCATCGACATCGAGGAGCGGAGGCCGGCGGTGCCGAATTCCAGCGTACGGCCGAAGGCGAGCTCCTTCTCCTCCTCCGAGGTGATAAGGCGGACAGCGGCGCGCTCCTCCTCGGTCAGAACGGGGGAGGTGAGCCAGCGCTCATATTCTCTTTCGTATGTCTTCATGCCTCCTCCTCGTCGGCGGCAAGCGCCATGCAGGCCTCGATGGCCGTAGCCAGCTGGTCGGGGCAGGAGGTGGGCTTCATCCCACAGCGGATGCCGCGCAGGCGAGAGATCGCCTCCTCGGCGGTCATGCCGCGCACAAGGGTGGCGACGCCCTGGGTGTTGCCGCCACAGCCGCCGTAGAATTTCACGTCCTCGATCACGTTGCCGTCAATGGCAACGTCAATGCGGCCGGCGCAGACGCCCCGGGTGCGATAGGAAAGAGTTTTCATCGTAGTGCTCCTTTCAAGCAAGTGTAAGGTAGAAGCCCCCGCCAAGGCATCCCGGCAGGAGCAGCGAGCGGTAGGCAAGGTAGGTGACAAAGGCGCGCTCATCCCCCATGACCTCAACGCCAAAGAGGGTATGCGAGCGCCCGGGAGGCGGCGGAAGGGGCTCGATGCGCCCCTCACGAAGGCCGAGCACGGGGAGAGCGGACAGGAGCCCCGAAAGGCCGATCCCCTCAAGCGAGGAGGAAAGAAAGCTGTGGGTCACGGGGCCAAGACACACCGAGCGGCGCGAAAGCAGGCCGAAGACCGCCTCCCCTTCCCCGACGGGGAGCGAGGTGACGGCCGCGATCGAATGGCCGTATTCCTCGATCATGCGAAAGACCGAGGCAATGCGCACCCCCTCCGAAAAGAGGGGGAGGACGGCGTACTCGGCGTAGCCGTTCTCGACATCGTCGAAGAGCTCACGGAAATTCTCCCGATGGGCGAGGGTGGGCGAGGGAAGGACGGCCGAAAAGCGCCGATAGGCCTCCGCGGCGTGGGGGTTATCGACATAGACGGTACGGCTCCGCGCGGGGGGCGGCACGACACCGTCGGCAAAGTCAAGGAGGGTCAGGGGGCGAGAAAGGCGCCGCTCGGCCTCCTCGAGCAAAAAGCGGGCAAGATGCGCGCCGTCAGCCCCGGCGAGGTCCGAGGGCAGAGGGGTGGCCAAGAGGGAAGCGGGCACGTTTTCCCGCAGCTCGGCAAGGAGCGCGGCCGCCGCCGGAAAGAAGGCGAAGGGCGAGGCGGTGCCACCCGAGGCCGCGACCTGCTCGGCGATAAGAAAGGCGAGCTCAGAGAGATGCCCGAGGCGCTTTTCCCGCTCGGTAAGGCAGGCGGCGGTGTTCTCCCCAAGATTGGCAAGGACGGGGGAGAGGAGGGCCTCGGGGATCACGGCAATTTACCGAGCAGGCGGTAGCTCTCGGCGAGGAGCTCGGTCATCTCGGAGGACGACAGGGGTCTGTGGGAGAGGAGGGCCAGCGAGAAGAGGTGACGGGCAACGGCGCCCTCCTCCTCCCCGTAGCCGCCCTCAAGCAGGCGCGCCGTCACGGGGGCATCCAGGTTCAGAGCGAGGGTCGCTGTGACCGGCATGGCCGGGGCATCGGGAGCGTAGAAGCGCATGGCATCGCGCATCCGCACCTCCTCCTCATTCACGGTCAGAAGGACGGGGGGCGCCTCGGGCGAGAGGTGCTCGCACCGTGCGGTGACGGTCAGCCCCTCGGCCGTGAGGCTACCGAAGAGGGCGGTGGCCCTCTCGCTCTCGGTCGCATCGCCCGTGCGGAGGACATCGGTCGAGGCGTCGATACGATGGCACTTCACACCCTCGCAGTAGACCTCCAGCATCTCGAGGAGGCGGACGTCCAGCATCTCGGGGGCGAGGATCACCGAGATCCCCTTCTTACGGAAGGTCTCGATGAGGGCGGCCTGGCGGCCGCTGTCCACGGCGTAGTAGAGCACCTTCTCATGTCCTTCCTCGGCGGCAAGGGCGAGGAGCTCATCCTTGGTCTTACGGCTCCCGTCCGCCATCGTAACGAGGAGGGCGCCGCCCACGCGGTCAAAGAACTTACGGTCGGAGATGCAGCCGTATTCGACAAAGGCCGAAAGGTCGGCCCACTTGTCTTCATAGGCCGCGCGGTCGGTATTGGCCATCGAGGAGAGCTTATCTCCCACCTTCTTGACGATGTAGGCCGAGACCTTGCGGACATAGGCGCTGTCCTGCAGGTAGCTGCGCGAGACGTTCAGGGGAAGCTCGGGGCAATCGATGACGCCACGCAGCATGAGAAGATATTCGGGAATGACCTCGCGGATATTGTCGGCCACGAAGACCTGATTATAGTAGAGCTTGATCTGCCCCTCGAGGCTCTCGTAGTGGCGGTCGATCTTCGGGAAGAAGAGGACCCCCTTGAAGTTCAGGGGATAGTCGGCGGCGAGATGCATATGGAAGAGGGGCTCACGGGCATCGCCGAAGACACGGCGGTAGAACGCGGTATACTCCTCGTCCTTGACGTCGGCCGCGCGGCGCTGCCAGAGGGGATCGGTATCGTTGATCGGCTCTTTGTCGCCCTCCTCCTCGGCATCGCTGTCGGCGAGGTAGATCTCGGTGGGCATGAAGGCGCAATAGCGCGCAAGGATCTCGGCAAGGCGGGCACGGCTTGCGTACTCGGCCCCCTCCTCCGAGAGGTGCAGGATCACATCGGTGCCCTGCCCCGGGCGCTCGCCCTCGGTCATCTCATAGTCCCCTGCCTCGGTGCAGACCCAACGGACGGCCGGGGCGCCGGTGTAGGAGCGCGTGACGACCTCGACGGTATCGGCCACCATGAAGGCCGAATAGAAGCCAAGGCCGAAGTGACCGATGA
This sequence comes from Eubacteriales bacterium, assembly GCA_045532575.1. GTDB lineage: Bacteria > Bacillota > Clostridia > Oscillospirales > CAG-272 > UBA1740. The sequence continues at coordinate 15,863 of JAZSGE010000057.1, forward strand.
TGCCGCCACCGGCACCCTCGCTCTCGCCCTCGTACTTCTCGATAAACTCAAGCGCGCCCGAGAGCGCCATATGGCAGATGTAGCGCTCGACCTCCTCCGCCGTCATACCGATGCCGTTATCCGACACGGTGAGCGTTTTTTCACTCGGCGAGACCGTCACGCGGACGGCGTACGCTTCCGCGCTCTCGGGAGCCTCGGAGAGCGAGACAAGGCGGCGGTGCTTGGTGACGGCATCCTGCGCGTTCGAGACCAGCTCGCGGAGGAAGATCTCACGCTCGGAATAGAGCCACTTCTTTATGATAGGGAAGATATGCTCGGTCTTTACCGAGATCCCCCCGACTTTTTTGTTTACGGTGTCTTCCATTGGGTACCTCACGGTCGTATCGTTTTCGGGCAATTTTCCCGATCGTTCCTATTATACCGCAATTTTCTATGAATATCAATTCCCGCGCGCATTTATTTTGAAGATTTTTTCTCCGCCACTTGATTTTCGCCGACCGCTATGCTATACTGTATAAGCGCGCCGGTGTGTTGGAATTGGCAGACGAGGCGGACTCAAAATCCGTTGGTAGCGATACCGTGCGGGTTCGACCCCCGCCACCGGCACCAAAAAATAAAACGCCCCCCTCGGGGCGTCTTGTTTTTTTGCCATTGTGGTATTGGGGGTCGAAGGGGAGCGGTAGTGAATGGATGCAGAGCATCCAGAGCCGCGACTGACCGAGGCGCGGAGAAAAAGGCGAAATCTCCCTCGCCTTTTTCGGTGGTCGCGCCGAGATAACCCCCGCCACCAAAAAGAGAAAAGTCGCTCCGGCGGCTTTTTTCTTTTTTTATTTTTCATTTTTCATTATTCATTATTCATTTTTCACTCTTCACTTTCCTCCGCGCCTTTTCTCCCGAAGAATGAAGAGCGTTGACAAACCCCCGGGGGGTATGCTATACTCATAGCATAAGCTCTTGACTGTCGGAGGAGGTGCGCGCATGGGATATCTTGTCGAGGCGCTTTACGTTCTGGCTGTGGTGGCCTTCACCTCGGCTCTGCATCGCTACTTCAAGGTAGACAGCGCCGTGACGCGCAAGCTGACGCACATCCTCATCGGCTTTGTTTTCATTATCCAATATCACTATTTCCGTGAGGATGTGCTCGGGCTTTTGCTCCTCCCCTCGATCATCACGGTGGGGCTCTTCCTTGTGGCGCGCTTCCGCCTTGTCGAGTCGATGGTCAATCCCAAAAGCCCCTACGGTATCTTCTATTACGCCCTGTCCATCACGGTCTCGAATGCCATCGCCTGCTTCTATCCGCCCTACCTCGGGGCGGCGGGGGTAGCGATCTTCTGCCTGGCGTTTGGCGACGGCTTTGCCGCCCTGCTCGGCGGTGCCCTCCCCCGGCGCCATCGCATCCTCGGCGAAAAATCGGTCGAGGGGAGCGTCATCTGCTTCTTCTTTGCGGCGGCGGGCATGGTGATCCTCGGGCTCTTCTTCCCTGCTCTGATGCTCTCGCCCTGGCTCCTTTTCGGGGCGGCGGCCCTGACGGCGGTCCTTGAGCTTTTCGGCGGACGGTACGATAACCCCGCGATCGTCTTTGGGGTCGGGGCCCTTGTGGCCCTCCTCGGTTAGGAGGCGGTATGGGACTGCGACTGCTGATCGGTGTCCTTGTCGGCATCGTCTTTGTTCTGCTTTCGGTGTGGAGGCGCGTTCTGACCCTCCCCGGGGCCCTGCTTGCGATGGCGATGCTCCTTGTGATCCTCGCCTTTGGCGGCTTTGCGGCCGCCGTCTATATTCTTGCGATCTTCTTCTTATGTGCGCTTGTGCACGCCCTGAATAAAAAGAAGAAAAACCGTCACTCGGACGGGGCGCGCGGCGTGCGCCAGGTGGCCTGCAATGGGCTTATCGGGGCGCCCCTCCTCGCGCTGTACGGCATCTTCCCCGAGGAGGAGGCCCTGCTCGTTGGCTATTACGCCGCCATTGCCGAATTCTTTGCCGACACGATGGCCTCGGACATCGGCACGCTCTTCCCCGGTGACCCCATCGACATCTGCCGCCTCCGCCGCATCGAGCGTGGGCGCTCGGGCGGTGTGAGCCTTATGGGAACGCTTGCCTCGTTCCTTGGATGCCTGATCGCCTTCCTCCTGGCGCTCCCCTCGGGGATCGGCGCTCTCGGCGCCGCCGTGGCGGCCGGGGCCGCCTTCCTCGGGATGCTGATCGACAGCGTCCTCGGCTCGCTCGTGCAGGGGAAGCACCGCTGCACCGTGTGCGCGGCCTACACCGAGCGGCGGAGCCATTGCGGAGTCGCCACCGAGCGCATCGGCGGTCTTTCCTGCATCGGCAACAGCACCGTCAACATTCTCTCCAATATCGCCGCTGCCGCCATCGCCCTTGGACTTTGGTGGCTTATATAAAGCCGACGCCCCCGTGAATGTCGGCTTTTTTGTAAATCTTACGTTGCTTTTTGGAGATGAGGGCAAAAGGCGGAGGGAGTCCCCTTCCCCGACCGCTGCGGTGCTTTTGACCCGGCAGTAGGCGCTTTTTCCCTCTTTTTGCAAGTGGGCGAAAGGCATTGACAAACGGCAGACGCCGCGTTAAGATAGAGGTAAGAAAATAAAGACGAGGTGACAGTATGTATTCCTATAAAACCGAGGATACCGTTCTCAAGAATTACGAGGCGGCGCGTGCCGTTTACCGCACGCTGGGCGTGGATACCGACGAGGTCATTGCGCGCTATCGCCGTGTGCCGATCTCGCTCCAGAACTGGCAGGGCGATGACGTGTGCGGCTTTGAAGCGGTACGGGCGGGGGGCGACATGGTCGTTACCGGAAACTACCCGGGGCGTGCCCGTTCGGGCGAGGAGCTGCGTGCCGACATTGATTTTGCCCTGTCGCTTGTGCCCGTCAAGCCCCGTGTCAACATCCACTCGATGTACGGCGAGCCCGGGACGACACCGCGTGCCGAGGTGACGCTTGCCGATTTCTCGCAATGGCTCACCTGGGCCCGGGAGCGCGGCTACGGCCTTGACTTCAACGTGACCTACTTCAATCATCCGATGGTGAAGGATGGGCTGACCCTGTCCTCGCCCGATAAGGCGACGCGCGACTTTTGGGTGAAGGCCGGCATCGGCGGCCGTGAGATCGCCGCCGCCCTTGGCCGTGAGCTCGGCACCCCCTGCATCAACAACCTCTGGATCCCCGACGGGATGAAGGATATCCCCGCCGACCGCCGCCTCTACCGTGATCTTTTAGAGGAATCGCTCGACCGCATTTTTGAGAAGAAGATCGACAAGGCCCTGACGCGCGATACGCTCGAGGGCAAGCTCTTTGCCGTGGGGGTCGAGAGCTTCACGGTCGGCTCGCATGAGTTCTACCACGGCTATGCGGCGACGCACGGCATCGGCCTTTGCATGGACAGCGGCCACTACCATCCGACCGAGGAGGTCGCCGACAAGCTGACCGCCGCCGCTCGCTCGGTGCCGACCCTGCTCCTGCATCTGTCGCGCGGCGTGCGCTGGGACAGCGACCACGTGCTCCTGACGGGAGACGAGCTGACGGCCACGATGCGCGAGGTCGTGCGCTCGGGGCTCATTGATTCCGAGGATTTCTTTATGAGTCTCGATTACTTCGATGCCTCGATCCACCGCGTGGCGGCCTGGGCGATCGGCCTGCGCTCGGCAGGGTTCAGCCTGCTGTCGGCCATGCTCGAGCCCTTCCCGATGCTGCGCGAGGCCGAGCTTTCGGGCGATCTGACGGCGCGCCTTGCCCTCACCGAGGAATTCTCGCGCCTGCCTGCCTCGGCGGTGTGGGATTACCTCTGCCTTACCGAGGGCAAGCCGATGGGGCTTGCCTGGCTCGACAGCGTCAAGCGCTACGAGGCCGAGGTGACCTCAAAACGATAAAAGGACCCCTACGCCATCTCTGCCGCAAGGCGGATCGCGTAGGGGCTTTTTCTTTTATTCGCTTTCGGTGCGGAGGGCGCGGACGAGGGCGAGGCCGGCACGGGCACCGTCGGCGACGGCGGTAGCGATCTGGAGGAGGCCGCCCGTGACATCCCCGGCGGCGTAGAGCCCCGGGAGGGCGGTGGCGCCGTCGGCATCGGTCACGATGCGCCCGCCCTCGGTGGGAAGGCCAAGGCGCTCAAGGAGCGTAGCACCGCTCGGTGTGCCGAGGGCAAGGAAGGCCATGGCCACCTCCAGCGGCTCGCCGTCCCGAAAGCGGATGCGGCGAAGGAGGTCGTCCCCCTCGAGGGCGGCGATCGGCTCGCGCCGTACCTCCACCCCCGAGGGAAGACGGGCGGGGGGCGCGGCGCCGTTGGTGCAGAGGGTCACGCGCTCGGCAACGCCAAGCAGGACGGCGATCTCCTCAAGGGCATAGTCCCCGGCGCCGATGACGGCCACCGCCCGCCGCCGTGCGGCAAAGGAATCGCAGACGGCGCATTGGCTGACCCCCTGCCCGAGATACCGGGAGGCCCCCTCGATCGGGGGAAGGCGACGCGCGGTACCGGTCGCCACGATCACGCCATCCGACAAGTATTCTTTACCTTCGGCCCTTATTTTGTAGCCACGCCCCTCGGGTTCTATGGCGGTGACCTCGGCATGAAGAAAATTGACCCCGAGGCGTTCTGCCCCGCGGCGGCCGTTTTCCAAGAGCTCGCGCCCCGAGAGCGGAGCCTCAAGTCCATAGTAGTTTTCGATGAGGGTGGCACGCTCGAGGGCGCCGCCGTCCTTGGCGATCACGAGGGTATCGAGCCCGGCACGGACGGTATACAGTGAGGCAGAGACCCCGGCGGGACCGCCGCCGACAATGATGACTTTTTTCATACGATCCTCTAAAAAATTCGTTCTGCACCGTTGCATGGCGGCGCAACTTATGGTATACTGTTATTAGGAAAGCTTTTTAATAGGAGGATGCCCATGGCAGAGCAGGACCTTTCTCTGTATTTTTCGCAGGTGTTCCCCTTTTTCGCCGCCCTCACCGAGGAGGAGCGGCACCTTCTCCTCACGGCGGCGCGGCCGCGTGTTTGCGAGCTCGCGGAGATCGTGCATTCGGGGGACCATCATTGCACCGGCCCTCTGCTCCTGCGGCGCGGCCGCGTGCGCGCGTACATGCTCTCCGAGGAGGGGCGAGAGATCACGCTCTACCGCCTGGCGGCCGGCGACTTCTGCCCCCTGTCGGCCCCCTGTCTCATGGGGAGCAATCCCGGCTTCGAGGTGACGCTCGAGGCTGAGTGCCGCACCGAGCTCCTTGTATTCGATGCGGCGGCCTTCGCCACCCTTTGTCGGCGAAGCCCGGTCGTCGAATGCTATATGCTGAGGGCGGCTATGCTCCGCTTCTCCGAGGTGATGCAGGCCTTCCGCGGGATCCTGTTCAAGAGCCTTGACCGACGGCTTGCCTCCTTCCTCGTTTCGGAGCTTGACCGCCGCGGCGGCGACACCGTCTTCCTGACGCAGGAGGAGATCGCGCGGTATACCGGCTCGGCACGCGAGGCCATCTCCCGTCGGCTCAAGACCCTTGCGACCGAGGGGAGGATCGCGGTGCTGCGCGGCGCCGTGAAGGTGCTTGACCCCGAGGGTCTTCGCGCCTTAGCCGACGGACGCAAGTAACGAGAGGATAGCGCCCTTTGGCCGGACACCGACGGCGCGTGCGGCGACCTCGCCGCCCTTCAGAACGACGAGCGTTGGGATGCTCATGACACCAAAGCGTTCGGCAAGCGCCGGGGCCTCGTCCACATTGACCTTGGCGACGAGAAAGCCGTCGGCCTCGGCGGCAAGCTCCTCAACAGTCGGGGCGAGAAGGCGGCAGGGGCCGCACCAATCGGCGTAAAAGTCAACGAGCACGGGAAGCGGGGAGCGGGCAAGCTCGCTCTCGAAATTCGAATCATTCAGATGAAGAGGTTTCATATCGGATTCCTTTCTTTGTAACAATTTGTTCTTACATCCACAGTATACCCCGTTTTTTTCGGACTTTCCGTGACTAAATCACAATCGAGAAAAATTCTCGGTTATGTGACTTGGTCACAGACTTTTCTTATTTTTTCCGTATAATATAGCGTGTATATGCACAAAAGAAAAGGAGGGAGATCCCATGGAGAAGGAGCATGTGCGCCGCGACACCCCCCAACGCAAGCTGATCCGCACGATCCTTGCCGCTTGCTGTGATCACCCGACCGCCGAGACGGTCTACGAGCGCGCCCGCGCGATCCGCCCGCAGATCGGCTTTGGAACGGTCTACCGCAATCTTTCGGTCCTCGCCGATGACGGCGAGATCCTCCGCCTGCCGATCCCCGGAGGGGCCGACCGCTTTGACGGTACGGTGGCCGACCACGGGCATTACTACTGCCATTCTTGCGGTGCCTTTGGCGACATCCCGAAGGACGAGGCCCTGCCCCGCCCGGCGCCGAACGGCTTCCGCGTGGACGAGCTCCTCCTTATTGTGGAGGGGGTCTGCGCCGACTGTCTTGCGGCAGAGAGCCACTAACGATTACAAATAAATTTTTATATTTTTGGAGGACACACCCATGGCCAAGGAACTCAAAGGCACCAAGACCGAAGCCAACCTCGCCGCCGCGTTTGCGGGCGAGAGCCAGGCAAGAAACAAGTACACCTACTTTGCCTCGGTAGCAAAGAAGGAGGGCTACGAGCAGATCGCCGCCATCTTCGAGCAGACGGCGAACAACGAGAAGGAGCACGCCAAGATGTGGTTCAAGGAGCTCGGTGGGCTCGGCACGACGGCTGAGAACCTCCTGGCCGCCGGCGAGGGCGAGAACTACGAGTGGACCGACATGTACGACACCTTTGCCCGCGAGGCCGAGGAGGAGGGCTTCACCGCTCTTGCATGGAAATTCCGCGCTGTTGCCGCCATTGAGAAATCGCACGAGGAGAGATACCGTGCGCTCCTCTCGAATGTGGAGATGCAGAAGGTCTTTGAGAAGGCCGAGGAGACGATGTGGGAGTGCCGCAACTGCGGTCACCTTGTGATGGGCAAGAAGGCCCCCGAGGTCTGCCCCGTCTGTGCGCATCCGAAGAGCTACTTCGAGGTTCGAAGTCGGAGGCCAAGCGGTCTTAGGAAGACAATACTCAGGAACAACTCCTTGGCCCACAGAACGACATGGCTACGATCCGACTTCGATGTGGGAGTGCCGCAACTGCGGTCACCTTGTGATGGGCAAGAAGGCCCCCGAGGTCTGCCCCGTCTGTGCGCATCCGAAGAGCTACTTCGA
>JAZSGE010000011.1:0-14470 GCA_045532575.1 Eubacteriales bacterium
GGTAGATCTGCATCGAGTCACAGCTGACGATCTCGCCCGTAAAGTGCTCGGCTAAAAGGAGCGAAAAGGCCGTCTTCCCCGAAGCGGTGGGACCGACAACGGCAACACCGCGCGGCGTTCCGTCGGATTCGTAAAGTTTTGTTGTCATCAAGTCGGGATCAGTTGCGCTCGAGGAAGGCAAAGACCTCCTCGGCCGTCGGAGGTGAGATGGCCTCCCCGCGGCGCGTGGTGGCCAGCGCCGAGGCCGCCGCCGCAAAGGTCAGGGCGGGCAGGATCTCGCGCTCGGGGCGCATATACTCGGCGATAAGAGCGGCAAAGAAGGCCTCGTCCGCCCCACGGCAGTCCGCCTCGCGGACGATGTAGGAGTTGACCATATGGCAGTAGGTACCGTCATACAGGAAGGCACCCCTCTCCCCGAGGCGAATGATGAAATAGCGCGTTTTGATCCGCTTCTGGAGCTCGATCGCCACCTGGAGGCAGGTATCGGCGTTGCCGGAGCGGATGCCGGTCATGGCCTCGGCCGTCGCCTCGTCGGTCACAAAGGCCTCGAGCGGCGGCAGGGTCGGCACCTCGATCTCCTTGGCGGTATGGAGCAGAAAGAGAGGGACCCCACGCTCATTGGCGAGCGAGGCAATACGGAAGAGGGCGGCAGGGGGCAGCTCGGTGGTGGCGGCGACCCCGTCGGGCGAGGTAAGGAAGGCATTGTTCACCTCATCCTCGGAGAGGCGGCTGTCCGCCCCCGGGAAGAGGATGCGGCGCACGGTGTCGCCCCCCACGACCTCGGACACAAGATGGCCGGTCTGGGCGGCACGGTCAACGTGGAAGATCGAAAGATCGACCCCCGAGGTGTCGAGCAGGCGCGCTAAGCGCTTACCGCCCGAGTCATCCCCCACGCGGCCGCAGAAAACGCTCCGCGTGCCAAGGCGTGCCAGGGCGACGGCCACCGTCTCCCCATGGCCGCCGAGGACGGTCTCATAGGAGACCCCCTCGACGCGCGGCGCGGTGGTCGCAGAGGAAAGTGTCAGCGTCTCGACCGTACGGGCCGGGCCGAACACCAAAAGCTTACTCACAGTTGTTTCTCCTTTCAAGGGAAATGCACCTCGACTCCGCGCTCACGCGCTCGGCGATGGTCGCCTCGCGGCTATGGCAGGTGAAGAGGATGCTCTGCATCCCCTCGGTCTCGGCGATGGTGTCAAGCAGCACAAAAATGTTCTCGGTGCGCCCGTCGTCCTGGTGCGCCATGCTCTCGTCAAAGCACAGGGGGGGCTTTTCCTTATAGAGCATGTCAATGAGGGCCAGGCGGAGCGAAATGTAAGCGATCTCCCGCGTGCCGCCGCTCATGCTCGGCAGGGGGCGCTGTGCGCCGTCCCCCTGATAGGACATCGAAAGGCGGTTGGTGACCTCGATCGAGGAATAGCGCCCGTCGGTGGCCAGGGACAGAAGGTTCGCGGCATACTCCGAAAGGCGGGGGGAGATCTCGGCACGGAGGCTGTCCTGCGCCGAGGCGATCGCATCGGCCGCGATGCCGTAGGCACGGAAGCGGTCGCGCAGAGCGCGGATGCGCTCGTCGGTCACCGAAAACTCGGCGCGGAGCTCGGCCGGATTCTCGGCGTTTTTGCGGTATTCGTCCAATTCGTCCAGCAGGACGCGGTACTGCTTATGGAAGTTATCGCAGGTGGTACGGTAGTAGGAGAGGCCCTCCTGCACCGTCTTATGGTTGATGCGCTTCATCTTTTCGCGGTTATGGGGCGAAAGCAGGGCGCGGATCGAGATCTCGCTCACGCCGCGGAGCTCCTCGCGGAGGGCCTCGACCTTACCGCGTGCCTCGGCCACCGCCTCGGAAAGGCGCCGGTCCTCGGCAAGATACGCACGCACCTCGGTGCTGACAGCCTCGACCGCTTCCTCGGGCGAGCCGAGGAGGCGCCGCTCACGCCAGCGCGAGATCAGGGCCGAAAGCTCGGCACGGAGATCCTCGAAGTTCTTGAGCGAGATGGCGACATTCTCCTCGGCGCGCAGGATGTTCTCCCGCCGCTCGCTGAGGATGCGCCGCGTGGCCTCCACGTTGCTGAGCTTGCACAAAAGGTCGGCCCCCGTGGCCGCCTCATACCGTCGGCAGAGCTCGCCGATCCTCCTCTCGGTGCGCCGTCGCGTGCGGAAGAAGAGCACCGAAAGCACGGTGGAGGCGAGCACAAAGAGGAGGAGGATCGCCATCACGGGCGAGAAGGTAAAGGGACGGATCAGGAAGGCCCCCACCCCAAGGAGGGCGGCGGCGACCGCCGCTAAGAGCCACGCTGTAACGCGGAAGACGAGGGCGTTCTTATAAAGGCCGGTGTAGGTAGCGGCGATCGTCTCGGCCCCGCCCCCCTCGTCGGTCAGACGCAGGAAGGCCTCGGCCTCGGGCGTTGTGACGCTCTCCTCGCGGACGCTCGCCAGCTTCTCGGCACTGCGGAGGTAATTCTTGCGCGAGATCTCAAGGACGCGCTCGGCGCTGACAAGAGAGGCAAGATAGTCTTCATCGGGCAAAAAGCCGTTCGTCCCGTAGTCGCGGCGGAGGGCCTCGTGCTCGGCGGCGAGGGCAGCATGGGTGTTCTCGACCTCGTGCAGCTTATCGAAGGTGCAGATGGCCATGTAGTTTTCGTAGTCCTTATCGATCTCGGCCAGGCGGTCGCGCTCGCGCTCGGCGGCGGCGATCTTCTCCGAGAGCTTATGCAGCTCGGTCTCGGTCCTGTGGATCTGGGCGTTCAGGCGGACAGCCTGAGAAAGACGCAGGCGCATGGCATCGGCCTGGGCTGTCAGCTCATAGATGGCGCCCCCCACACCGCTCGGGTGCGAGAGCGAATTGCGCGCCTGGCGGAGGGTGCGCAGGGCGCGGAGCGAGTTGACGCGCTCATCGCCCGAGAAGAGGATGTTCTCCATGGCCTGGGTCATTTCGCCCTCGTTGACCTTGGCATCCGAAAACTGACCGAAAAAGGCGGTGTTGACGTAGACCTGCTCGGGCACCGAGAAGAATTCCTCGCCGGGCAGCGTGCGGAAGCGCGCCACGCTCCCGTCGGTAAGGTCGGTCAGGCGGCTGTCCTCAAGATAGCCGACACGCCCCGTGCCCTCGGTAGCCTTGGTGCTCCTCTCAATGCGGAAGCGGCGCCCGTCCGCAAGGCGGATATCCATGCTCCCCTCGGCGGCGGCGGCCGTCCAGCTGACGCGCTTTTCGCGCTCGGGGAGATCGTCGGGACTGTGAGCGGTGCCGAAGCCGTACAGCATGTAGCGGATAAAGGCGGCTACCGTGCTCTTGCCGGTCTCGTTCTCGCCGCGGATGATGTTCAGCCGTGGGCCGAGCTCAAGCGTAAGACCGTCAAGATTACCGAAATGCCCAATCGTCAGGCGTTCAATGATCATAGCTCACCTTTCTGCACCGCTGAGGAAGGCGATCGCCCTCTCGACCGAGTCCTTGGAATTGTACCAGGGCTCCTCCCCATAGCGGTAATCGAATTTTTTACAGAACCAGCTGACGTCCCCCTCGAGGGTCTCGAGATAGCGGTCAACGGGGGCCATCACGCTGCGTGCGAAATCGGCGTACAGCTTCTTCGGAAGCTCGGCACGGCCGCACTCCAGAAGACGGCGGAGGTGCGGCAGGCAAAAATACGGCTGCCCCTCCACCTTCTTGCGGAAGGAGGCATCCTCCTCGTAAAGGACGGCGACGGTGGCCGTCATCCCCGAAAAATTCTTCTCAATGCGCTCGCAGATATAGCAGGTGCCGCCAAGCCTTTTCGTGGCCTCGGTCACCTTCTGCGCGCGGTTGCCGAACAGGGCGGCAGGGGCCAGGCTCTCCTTGACGGCGGCCAGATGGCTCTCAAGGATCAGCGCAAGGCCGAGGCGGTTCTTGCGGCCAAAGAGCGCATCGAAGTGCGTGCCGCAAAAGCCGAGCTCGTTCGTCTTGATGCGGATATCCGGCTCCATCATGGCACCGCCGAGGATCAGCCCGAGCTCATCCTCCTCGAGCTTGCGGTACAGGGCGCACATCGGGCAGCCGCAGGCAGGGTCGGCCAGCGAGGCATCAAAGGCCTCATTGACGGGGATCGTGTAAATGCGCTCCATGTGCGTTCTCCTTTTTTGATCGGCCGCCCTTGACTTTCCGTCGGGCGAGTTGTATAATGTGAATGCACGGGCACGGTCGCCAAGGCGGCGCCCCTCGCGCCCGTACGCACGCTCTCTTTTGCACGTATACATAATTATTATAGCATAAAAAAGTGTTTTTTCAAGGCTTTCTTTCGCCTTATGCGAAAAAAACCTTCCCCCGCCCCCTCGGGCTGACATTCTATGGAGGTCTCGTATGCGTTCACCGATGAAAAAAGGCGCCCTCGCGGCGCTCCTCTCCGCCCTTTCCCTTCTCCTGCTTTCCCCGGTGGCCTCGGCCGTCTCTCTGCCCTCGCCGGGCGAAGGGACCGAGGCACTCTCCCCCCTGATCGATACGCTCTCGCTCTTCCTCGCGGCCGATAACCTCGGGGCGAGCGTCACCCCCCTGATCCTCGCCGTGACCCTTGTGGGCATTCTCCTCGCCCTCTTCGGCTATCCCCTCCTGCGGATGACCATCTTCCTCGGCGGCTTCGGGACCGGCATCGCCCTCGGAACTCTCCTCCTCGCGAGTGAGCGCTTTGCCTCGCTCCTCACCTCGCCCTGGATGCCCGCCGTCGTGATGCTCCTCCTCGGGGCGCTCTTTGCCTGGCTCTTCTGCAAGCTCTTCTCTCTCGCCCTCTTCTTCACCGTCCTCGGCGCGGTGGTCCTTGTGGGTCTCCCCATCGCCAAGGTCCATGCCCCGAACCTCCTCGTCGCCATCCTCATCGTCGTCCTTGCGGGGATCGTCCTCGGGCTCCTGGCCACGCGCTTCGTCCGTCCGATCATCGTGCTCGTCACCGCCGTGACCGGCGCCTTCCTGGTGTCGCTCGCCCTCGCCGGTGTGATCCCCGTCCCCCACATCAAGCTCGTCCTCTTCGCCCTCGTTCTGCTCCTCGGCCTGGCCGTCCAGCTCCGCACGAGAGGACACGTTCCGCGCATCGACTGATCAAGCAATAAAAAAGCTCCCCACGCAGGCTGCTGCGTGGGGAGCTTTCATTTTCTTTAATACTTCGCCGTAAGGCCAAGGGGGGCAAGCGCTTTGGCGATCGCCTCGGTCGAGGCGCTGACCTCGGGCTTTGTGAGGGTCTTCTCGGCCGACACAAAGGAGAAGCGGAGGGTGATCGTCTCCTCCCCGTCACGGGCAAAGCTGCCGACGTAGCCGACCCCGGCGAGGAGCTCGCCGCCGGCGGCCATAGCCGCACGGGAGACGGCCACATAGTCGACATCCGAGAGGGTGGCGGTGAAGGTCATATCCATGTCGATCCCCGGGAAGCGCGAGGCCTCGTGATAGCGGATGGGCAAGGGCGCGACCGAGGAGAAGAGATCCATGTCAAGCTCGGCAAAGGCGATGGCGGCCTTCTTGTCGATGGCCGCGGCCACCGTGGGATGAGGCACCGAGAGGGTGCCGCACTCAACACCGCCGACCGTCACCGCGAAGGTGTTGACAGGGTGCTCAAAGCCGTGGTCGGGCGCCTTGGCGGCAAAGACCGGCGTCACGTGCTTCTGCATCGAAACGAGCGAGGTGAGCATATCGCGCACACGGAGGAAGAGGGCCTCCTCGCTCTCCTCGCGGCTGTACACCGCGATCCCGAGGATGCGGCGCTCGTTGCAATCGCCGTCCGCCTTCTTGCCCTTGACAACACGGCCGACCTCGAAGAGGCCGTAGCTGTCCGCGACACCGCGGTTCTCGGCAAGGAAGGAGAGCAGGGTCGGCGCCATCGAGTTACGGAGCACGGCATGGTCGGGCGTGCCGGGATTGAGAATGCGCACATTCTCCTCGACAGTGATGCCGATCTCGCGGTACTTCGGCGCATCGCACCAGATATAGGAGTGGACCTCGTGGAGCGAGAAGCGCTCAACGAGCAGGGTCTTGACGGCGGCCTCGTCCGAGGCGGGGAGCTCGGGGAGCACGGGGGCGAGCTTGCTCTTCGCCGTGAAGATCTCAAAGTTGTCGTAGCCGTAGATACGGGTGATCTCCTCGATAAGGTCGGCAGGGATGGTGACGTCCTTGGTGGCGCGCCACGAGGGCACCGTCACAGCAAAGCTGTCGCCGTTGCGGATGACACCGAAGCCGAGCGAGACGAGGGTGTTCTCGATGCGGTCGGAGGAGATGTCAATGCCGGTATAGCGGTCAACGTAGGCCTTGTCGATCGTCATCTCAATGACGGGATAGCGCGTCTTGTAGCAGTCGGTGACAGCGCTCGTGACGCGGGCCGCAGGGCAGATGGTGAGGAGCAGGTCGAGGAAGCGCGCCGTCGCGGTGAGGCAGAGCTCGGGATCGAGCATCTTCTCATAGCGCATGCTGGCATCGGTACGGAGCCCGAGGCGCGCCGAGGAGCGGCGGATCGAGATACCGTCAAAGCAGGCGCTCTCAAGGAGGAGCGAGGTGGTATCGTCCTCGATCTCGGAGGCAAGACCGCCCATAATGCCGGCCACGGCCACGGGGGTGCCGCCCGAGGTGATCATCAGGGTGTTCTCGTCGATCGCGCGGCTCTGGCCGTCCAGCGTCTCGAAGGAGAAGGGCGACGCAAAGCGGCGCACCTCAACGCAGTCAACACGGCGCTGATCAAAGGCGTGCATCGGCTGGCCGAGCTCGAGCATCACATAGTTCGTAAGGTCGGCAAGGAGGTTGATGGCGAGGCTGCCGCAGTAATAGAGGCGGATGCGCATATTGACGGGACTGACGTGCACATCAATATTCTCGACCTTCACGCCGACATAGCGGTAGGCGTGCTCGGTATCGAGGATCTCGATGGCGACGGGAGGCAGGGCGTCGTAGGCCGAGGTATCCACACCGGGGACCGGGCGGAGCGGACGGCCGGCAAGCGCGGCAAACTCACGCGCAATGCCGAAGTGACCCCAAAGGTCGGGACGGTTGGTCAGGGACTTGTTATCGACCTCGAAGAGGATGTCCTCGATGTCGTAGACCTCCTTGAGGTCGGTGCCGAGGGGAATGTCGTCCGTGATCTCGAAAAGACCCGAGTTGTCGGCGCTGATGCCGAGCTCGGCCTCCGAGCAGCACATACCGAAGGAGGGGAAGCCGGCAACGGTGGCCTCGCCGATCGGATGGCCGGCCACAGCACCGCCCGCCTTGGCAAAGGCGACCTTCATGCCGGGGCGGACGTTCGGGGCGCCGCACACACAATCGACAAGGCCACAGCCCGTGTCGATCTTCAGAAGATGGAGCTTCTTTGAATTCGGATGGTTTTCGACCGAGGCGATCTCGGCCACGATGACACCGTAGGTATCGGTGCCCTTCTCGATCACGTCCTCGACCTCGGCGGTCGAGAGGGTGAAGCGGTGGATGAGTGCCTTTTTATCAAGACCCGAGAGATCGACGAAATCGCCGATCCAATTCATAGACAGTAACATCGCCGTCCTCCTTATTCACTCACAAACTGGGAAAGCGCCGTAAGGCTCCCCGAGTTGAAATCACGAATGTCCTTGATGCCGTACTTCATCATGGCAAGGCGGGTAAGGCCAAGCCCGAAGGCAAAGCCGGTATACTCATCGGGATCGATGCCGCCCTCGCGGAGAACGTTCGGGTGGATCATGCCGCAGGGGCAAAGCTCGAGCCAGCCGCTGTTCTTGCAGGAGGGGCAGCCCTCGCCGCCGCAGATAAGACAGCTGATGTCAAGCTCAAACCCGGGCTCGGTGAAGGGGAAGAAGCCGGGGCGCAGGCGGACGTTGATCGGGCGGGCAAAGACCTCGGAGAGCATCGTCTTCATAAAATAGATGAGGTTCGAGATCGAGATGTCCTTGTCGATCATCATGCCCTCCATCTGGAAGAAGGTGTTCTCGTGGCAGGCATCGGTCGCCTCGTTACGGAAGCAGCGGCCGGGGAAGATGGCACGGAGGGGCGCCCCGTACTTCTTCATGATGGCGTTCTGCGCCGCCGAGGTCTGGGTCTTTAAGAGCTGGCCGTTCTCGAGATAGAAGGTATCCTGCATATCGCGGGCGGGATGGTGCTTCGGAATATTGAGCGACTCAAAGCACTGGTAATCGTTGACGATCTCCTGATAATCCTCGACGGTAAAGCCCATCCCCGTAAAGATGCGCTCAAGCGAGCGGCGCACGAGGGTGATGGGATGGTAGGAGCCGACCGCATGGGACGAGGGGAGGGTGGGATTGTAGCGCTTGGCGGCGGCGAGCGACTCCTCGAGCGCCTTGGCGGCCAGCGCCTCCCCGTGAGCGGTAATGGCCTCCTCGGCCTCGGTCTTAAATCGGTTGATCAGCCCTCCCGCCGTCTTCTTCTCCTCAACGGAGAGATCGCGGAGCCCCTTCAGGAGCTCGGTCACAAGGCCGCGCTTACCGAGAAAGGCAACGCGCACCTCATCGAGCGAGGCGGCATCGGTCGAGGCCGCGAGGCGCGCCGACAGCTCCTCGCGCAGGGCAGAGATCTTGCTTTCCATAACTGTGACTTCCTTTCCGCGGGCGCGCAACGGGGGCGCCCGTAATATTCTGAACAAACATATTAGAGTATAACAAAAAAACGCGCGCATTGCAAGGGGGCGACCGTAACTTTTTTCAAAAAACCGCCCTCTCCCCGGCGCGCAGGGAGGCTTTTTGGCGCAAGGAACCGAGAAAAACCGTCTCCTTTTTTGAAAAAGAAAAAAGAAGTATGCGTTTTTTTGCAAATTTCGCGCAATTTTTTTATTTTTGTGGTATAATGAGAAAAAAACGAAGGGAGGCACCGCCATGCCGATCAGAAACGGCCAGGAGCCCGAGATGCTGACCAGCCGGTACAGCGTACAAGGGGGGCACGAGCGCGGCGGCATCAAATGCAAGCTGCATCCGATCACGATCGATATCCCCCTGCACCTGCACGATTTTTATGAGATCGAGCTGATCATGAGCGGTCGGATCGAGCAGACGGTCAACGGTGTGCCGCTGGTGACGGGGGCCGGGGATTTCGTCTTTATGGACCTGCTCTCAACGCAGAGGCTGAGCGCACCGCAGGATGCCCCGAGCGTGTGGACCCTGTCGATCTCCCCCGCCGAGGTCGCCCCCTCCCTGTCGCAGTTCCTCGCGCGCGCCAAGTTCCCGATCGTCGGCCATCTTGCCCCCTCGGAGCTTGCTCACTTTCACCGCCTGGCCGAGGAGCTTGTGCGCACCATGGAGAGTGACTCGCCCTATGCCGCCGAGCGGGCCACCGCCCTGACGGTCCTGCTCTCCTCCCTCCTCCTTGAAAACGGACAGGCGCTCGCCTCCCCCGCCGAGGAGCCGCGCGCCTATCACTATATTCAGCAGGCACTCTTTTGCCTGAACGAGGATTTTGCCAGCCCCCTGACGCTCGGCGAGGTGGCGGGGCGGATCCACATCTCCCCCTGCTACCTTTCGGACCTCTTCTCCCGTATCGTCGGCTGTCGCTTTGTGGAATATCTCACGCATCTGCGGCTCGAGCGCGCCCAGGATATGCTGACCTCGGGCGAGGGGACGGTCGCCGCGATCGCCGCCGCCTGCGGCTTTGGCACGGTATCCAACTTCACGCGGGCCTACCGCCGTGCGTTTGGCGTTTCTCCGTCGGCCAAGCGGCGCGAGATCGCCTCTGCCGATCCTCCGAAGAAACAGTAAGGTTTTATTTACATAAGCGTGAAAAAGTCGTCGTCTGCGACGATATAATGCCGCAAAAGCGTAACGCCGACACCGCTGAGCGTTTCCTCGACCGCGACCGTGGCCTCACGGTCCTCGCGCGAGGGCTCGGCAAGGCCGCCCGGATGGTTATGCGCAAGGATGGCAAGAGCGGCGCCGGCATAGACGGCGCTCTCGGCGATCTGCCGGCGTGAAAAGGGAGCCTCCGCAATGCCGCCCACCCCCACGGTGCGCTCGGCAACGGGGGTTCCCTTTTTGTCAAACAGAAAGAGGAGCAGCTCCTCCGAGGAGCGGAAGCGGTAACGGTCGGTAAGATACCGCCCGAAGGCGGCCACGTCATCGGGCGGCGGCAGGCGGCGCTCGCGCACAGCGTAGGCGTAGAGCGAGAGCGGCAGAGCCAACAGGGCCGCCGTCCGCGGAGCCATATCCATCGGGAGTGAGCGCTCGGCCGCAAGGAGAAGGAGACGGCGGGGACCGCCGTGTGCCGATGCCAGGGCCTTGGCATCCTCCCGCACGCCGCCGGCCTCAAGGAGCTCAAGGAGGGCGGCCGAAAGCCGACCGTCGGTCTCCTCGGCCGTCGGGACCTCCCCACGCTGCGCACAGCCGGTGGTACGGTACAGAAGGGTGCTGTACCGCTCGCCGCTGACAATATATTCCTCAAGCAGATGCACACCGGCACCCTCGAGCGCACGGCGCGAGGCACGCGCCATATCCAGATCGGCACCAAGGGGGAGCGCCAGGCCATCCCCGTGGAGATGGGCGATGGCACAGTGCGCCGCGTGACAGCGGATGGCCTCCTCGGCCACCGCGGCATGTGAAAAGCGCGCCGTATGCGGCGTGATCCCGGGGAGGAGGCGGTGGCCGATCACCCCGAGCGAGTTATCGAGAAAGACGACGGCCGTCGCCTCTCCCCGATAGGGAGCGAGGAGCTCACAAACGAAGGTACCGAGGGTCTCGGCACTCGGGGTACGGCGCCGCACGGCGGCGGTCGTCCCTGCGGCCTCGATGGTCTCACCGAGGGCCGCCAGCAGGCGGACCGTAGCCTCGCCGATCCCCTTGACCTCAAGGAGAGCCTCGCGCTCGGCGCGCAAAACGGCACCGACCGTGCCAAAGCGGTCGAGGAGGGCGTGTGCCGTCGGATTGGTATCACGGCGCGCGATCGAATAAAACAAAAGGAGCTCAAGGACGTTATGCGGTGCAAAATCCAAAAGCCCGGAGGCGAGGAAGCGGCCGCGCAGCCGGGAACGGTGGTCCTTATGCGGATTATGTACGGTCTCGGCCATAGCTCTCTCCTCTCTTTTTTCTCCATTATACCCGACGGTCGCCGAAAGGTCAAGAGGCGCGCGGGGCCCCGGCGGGGGTCTTACGCGCGACTTTTGGTAAAATAGCAGAAATCTCTTTACTTTTTTTGAACTATATGCTATAATTTCTTGGTATACGAACGGAGGTGGTGTAGGATGACAGACAGCAAGGATAGCACCGCGCCCCGTCGCGTTCTCCTCTCGACACTCGGCTGCAAGGTAGCCCAGTACGAGACCGAGGCGATCCGCGAGTCCTTCCTCGCCGCGGGCTATACCGAGGTGACTGCCGATGCCGACGTTGTCATCGTCAACACCTGCACCGTAACGGCCGAGAGCGACCGCAAGTGCCGTAAGACCCTCCGCCGCCTTTCCCGCGAGAATCCGCGCGCATGCCTCCTCGTCTTCGGCTGCTACGCCCAATCGCATCCCGACGAGGTAGCGGCCATCCCCGGGGTCTCCTTTGTCGGGGGCACCGCCGGGAAGATGCGCGCCCTCTCTGTTGCCGAGCGCCTGCTCGGCGAGGCCCCTGCCTCCCCCGAGATCGCGGTGCGCACGCTGGACGGCGAGGCCTACGAGCCGATGTGCGTATCGGGAGCGCCCCGTACCCGGGCGTATGTGAAGATCGCCGACGGCTGTGATTGCCGTTGCACCTACTGTGCCATTCCCGAGGCCCGCGGCCCTGTCCGCTCGCGACCGCGCGAGGAGATCCTTGCGGAGGTCCTGCGCCTCGCCGAGGGCGGGGTGCGCGAGGTCGTCCTGACCGGGATCGAGACCGCCTCCTACGGGCGGGATCGCCGTGACGGCTACCGTCTTATCGATCTTCTCGAGGAGGTCGATCGCCTGCCGATCGAGCGCATCCGCCTCGGCTCCCTGACCCCCGAGGTCCTGCGCGGTGACTTTGCGCCGCGCGCCGCGCGCCTTTCGCATCTTGCGCCGCATTTCCACCTTTCGGTGCAAAGCGGCTCGGACCGTGTGCTCGCACGGATGAAGCGGCGCTATAACCGGGAAATGATGCTTGAGGGCATCGCCGCCCTGAGGGAGGCCTTCCCGACCCTCGAGCTCACCGCCGACGTGATCGTCGGTTTTCCCGGGGAAAGTAAAGAAGACTTTGCGCTCAGCATGGACCTTGCCGAGAAAGCGCGTTTTCTTTCGATGCACGTATTCTCCTTTTCGCCGCGCCGCGGCACGGTGGCCTACGGGCTTGACGGGGCGATCCCCGAGGAGGAAAAGGCCGCGCGCAGCCGCGCGCTCATCGCGCTTGGGCGCCGCCTGACCGAGGAACGCCTTGCCGCTGTCCTCGCCAAGGGGCAGCCGCTCTCGGTGCTCTTTGAGACTCAGGCGGACGGCATTGCCGTCGGGCATACCCCCTCCTTCCTCGAGGTGCATGCACCGGCAGAGCGCGACGTGCGCGCTACGATCTGCACAGTCCGCCCCGAGGCGGTCTGCGGTACGGCGCTGCGCGGTACCGTTTTGGAAGAAAAATAAAAATACAGATAGAAAAAGTGAGGTAGTTATGGAAAACACGCAGAAGACCATGGAAAAGATCGTCAGCCTTTGCAAGTCGCGCGGCTTTATCTTCGCCGGCTCCGAGATCTACGGCGGTCTTGCCAACTCGTGGGATTTCGGCCCGCTCGGTGTCGAATTCAAGAACAACATCAAGAAGGCCTGGTGGCGCAAGTTCGTCCAGGAGTCGCGCTACAACGTCGGCCTTGACAGCGCCATCATCGTCAACCCCCAGGTCTGGGTGGCCTCGGGTCACGTGGGCGGCTTCTCCGATCCTCTCATGGACTGCAAGTCCTGCAAGACCCGTCACCGCGCCGATAAGCTGATCGAGGAATACGTCGCCGCCGAGGGGCTTTCGGACAACCCCGCCGGTATGTCGAACGAGGAAATGGCGACCTACATCCGCGAGCACGGCATCGCCTGCCCCGACTGCGGCAGCCACGACTTCACCGACATCCGCAAGTTCAACCTGATGTTCAAGACCTTCCAGGGTGTGACCGAGGACGCAACGAGCGAGCTCTACCTCCGCCCCGAGACGGCGCAGGGCATCTTTGTCAACTTCAAGAACGTCGCCCGTACGACGCGCAAAAAGCTCCCCTTCGGTATCGGCCAGATCGGTAAGTCCTTCCGCAACGAGATCACGCCCGGCAACTTCATCTTCCGTACCCGTGAGTTCGAGCAGATGGAGCTTGAGTTCTTCTGCAAGCCCGGCACCGACCTTGAGTGGTTCGCCTATTGGAAGCAGTTCTGCAAGGACTTCCTCCTGAACCTCGGCATGACCGAGGCAAACCTGCGCCTGCGCGACCACGATCCCGAGGAGCTCTGCTTCTATTCCAAGGCGACGACCGACTTTGAGTACCTCTTCCCCTTCGGCTGGGGCGAGCTGTGGGGCATTGCCGACCGTACCGACTACGACCTCGGCCAGCACGCCAAGCATTCGGGCGAGGTGATGGACTACTTCGATCCCGAGACCAACGAGCACTACACCCCCTACGTCATCGAGCCCTCGCTCGGTGCCGACCGCGTGACGCTCGCCTTCCTCTGCGATGCCTATGACGAGGAGGTCATCGACGCCGAGAAGAACGATGTGCGCACCGTCCTCCACCTGCATCCCGCTCTTGCGCCGATGAAGGCCGCCGTGCTTCCCCTCTCGAAGAAGCTCACCGAGGACGCCCTTCCCCTCTATGACGAGCTTGCAAAGCACTTCGCCGTCGATTTCGACGATGCCGGCTCGATCGGTAAGCGCTACCGCCGTGAGGACGAGATCGGTACGCCCTTCTGCATCACCTATGACTTTGACTCCAAGGAGGACGGCTGCGTGACCGTCCGTGACCGCGACACGATGGAGCAGGTCCGCATCCCGATCGGGGAGGTGCGGGGCTACATCGAGGCTCGCATGGACTTCTAAAATCGGAACGGTGTCTTCGGGCATAACCGCAAAGGAAAACGAGGTGTTTGGTCTTACCAAGTGCCTCGTTTTTGCATCTTCGCAATTTCATTCGTTTTTAGGATGAAAGCCCTTGGCTTTCTCCCGGTTCCATTCTATTTCCTTTGCTATCACCGCTCACTTCCTTCGACGTACCCTTGTACGCCTTCGGGGCGCGATCGGCGATTTCTGCACCAAAGCCCCTCGCTCCGGTCCGGGCGGCATAGGGGCTCTAAATAGGGAGCGGTGCCTCCCTGCATAACCGCAAAGGAAAACGAGGTATTTGGTTCTACCAAGTGCCTCGTTTTTTAAAATAAAACAGGATGGCAAAGCAAGCTTTGCCATCCTGTCGCATTAGAGCCAAGCCGAGAGAAGCAGGGAGCCTACCGCGGCGGCAAGCGCCGCCACAGTGGCCGTAGCAATCTCACGGAAGCGAGCTCCCGGGGCGTGCTCCAATTCCCCAAGCCGCTTTTCATGACTTCTCATATGCTCGTTGGTGTGCCGCAATTCATTTGTCAGCACCACCAGGGATTCGTTC
>JAZSGE010000130.1:0-6263 GCA_045532575.1 Eubacteriales bacterium
GGGTTGCTTTTTTGTTTTTGACGTGTACCGCAAGGGACTCGAAGGGGACGAAGGTGAAAACGCCACGGGGCGGCGTTTTCATCCGAGGAGTAACGAAAATAAGGAGTTGGAGGAGAGGGCTACGCCCGGACGCGCAACGACTATATTTTCGGAAGGGCAGGCGGTAGTGAATGGACGCAGAGCGTCCAGAGCCGCGACTGACCGAGCTGCGGAGAAAAGCCGAAATCCCCTCGGCTTTTCGTCGCCGCAGTGAGACCTAGTCCCCCGAGGTGCATCGAAAAAGAAAAAGCACTTCCTCGGAAGTGCGTTTTCTTTTTCGGGATCAGTTCGCGGCGAAGACGACGTCAGCGTCGCCGGTGCCGTAGAGAAGCAGGCAGTTGCCCTTGATCTTGTTGTTCGCCTTGGCCTTGTCGTAGGCGCTGGTATCCTTGACACCGTCCTCCTCCTCGACGAGGTAATCCTTCAGCTCAAACATGTTCGGGAACTTGATGATCATAGCCTGCGAAAGGCCCTTCGAGCAGATGACGATCTCGTGATCCTCGAGCTCCTCGATCTCCTCCTCGCTCATCCCAAGGAGGCCGAAGATGACCTGTGCCGCCGCATCCTCGCTCGTGACGACCTTGACGGTATAACCGGCATCAATATATGCTTGCTTCAGTCCCTTCGACTTATCACAGCTGACGAGCGACGCCAGGAGCAACACAGCCACGAGGGTGAGGGCGGTAAGTTTCAAAAGCTTTTTCATCATAAATCCTTCTTTCCTTTTGTATTCCGCGGTGCGGTTCCTACTTCCATTATAGAGAATGATTCTCAATTTGTCAAGAAAAAATTCAGGAAGAAAGCAAATTTTTTTGAAGGATCTCTTCGGGGGGCCCTCCCCCCTAAGGCGTGCCCGATCACTCGACGAGAAGGTACGAGACCCCGTCAAGGAGGGCAGGATCGGCAAGGAAGCTCTCCTCGCCGACAGCGAGGCGGTTGGCCTCAATGAGAGCCGCGGGAGTAGTATGATAGCGCTCGGCGATCGAGAAGAGATCGTCGTCCGCCTCGGGATACACGACGGTGACCGTCCCCGCCCGTGTCGGATAGGTCTCCTCGGGGTGGACCGTCACGCCCGCAACGAGGGTCACAGGGGTCTCGGCGTAGGCGGTCAGGAGGAGGCGGAGCTCGGTATCGGCGGCATAGCCTCCCTCCTCGAGCCGCGCACGGGCCGATACGGCATCCACACGGCATTCATAGCTGACATCCGCCCCCACCGGGATGGCAAGCTCGCTGACAAGACGGAAGGGATAGGTGAATTCCACCGAAAAGCAGGGGGGCACCGTCTCCTCCTCACCGGGGATCCCCGCGAGCAGAAGCGCCACCTTGACGTCGCCGAGCACCACGGCGCGGCCACCGTCCTCGGTGACCTTGCGCACCCCGGCCACGGCCGAGGTATCGAGGATCGCCGAGGCGCTCTCCTCCCCGGGGGCACCACCGCTCCCCGTAACGGTATACGAGGTGCTGACCGTACCGAGGACACGCTCAAGGGGCAGTCTTTCACGGCTTACCTCGGTGCGGCACGTGGGAGAATAACAGCCAAGGACGGGCGTCACCTCGCTGTTCTTGGCGATGCGCACGCGGCATTCGGCGGCGCCGTCCACCTCCAGGCGACAGCCCCCCTCGCCGTCGCTGAGAGCACGCACGTTCAAGGACGAGATATACCCGTTGACGAGAGGGAGATCGGAGGGCTCGGCCCCCTCAAGGGGGAGCTCGCGCTCAAGAGGAAGGCGCGAGGTGAAGGACATCGGACGCCCCCCCTCTCCCGTGGCTACAATGCGCAGATTGGCAAAGCCCGCAACGCTCACGCCATCCTCGGTCGCGCGGCATTCGGTGGGCTGGAAGGTGCCGTCCGCAAAGAGGGGATGCACCGCCTCGGGCGTGGTGCCGGGGACCGCGATGGCATCGTAAAGCGGCATCTCGCCCGATTCGGCAAGGAGAGTGCGCCGCACGGGATAGGTGCGGCTGAGCACCTCGCACCCCTCACAGTCGGGCACGGGGAGCGGTGTCGCCCCCACGGCGTGGGCACGCGCCCTGACGGTCGAGCGGAGAGTGAGGCTCCGCGGCCCCCCGAGGCGGCAGACAACGCCCTCCACCTCAACGTCGGCATAGGCGGCGACGGGCGTCGCGGCGGCATCAACGGGTGACGTGAAGGTATAGTCACCGTTGACCGTGACGGCGCTGAGCGCCCCCTCCCCATCGGTATAGACCACCGTGTAGGTGACGATGCCCGAGAATTCGGTGCCGCGCTCACCCGTATACTGCCCCGTGGGGATCGGGCGTGCCTCGACCCGGCGCAGCTTGCGGATCTCGGGCATATAATCGGGGAGGATGTGATCGACGGCGCACTCGGCCGTGATCGACTCACGGCAGGTATCGCGCTCGATGGCGCCGGGATGCGTGGCTTTCTCGTTCATTTCCATGCTTCTTTCTCCTTTGCACTCGGCCGCAGCCGACGGTTCTTGCTACCACTCTATGCGCACGGGAGGTAATTTATGAAGGAGATCGCGGGAGAATGAAAAAATCATCTTGCAAGACGCCGCACCGTGTGATATAATACTTGTGTCTACATTTCTATAATAAGGAGTACACAATGAAGAAACGCCTTTTGTCCCTTGCGCTCTCTGCACTCCTCGCACTTGGCTGCCTCACACCGCTTACGGTGCTCGCCGCCGATCCCGAACCGACCTATCCCACGATCGACGAGGAGGCCTATAACGCGCTTTACGTTGAGGAGGGCCTCTTCCTCGCGGCCGACTTCTTCCGCCTGAACGAGTATTGGGGCGAGGAGCCCCCCTCCCTGCCGAAGGCCCCCTATCTCCGTGACAGCTACCTCTACGCCTACGATAAGAACAAGGACGGAGAGATCGCGGAGGGCGAGGGTGACACGGTGGACCTCACCAAAGAAGAAAACCGTGTGATCGTCGGCTCGACCACCTCGGGCGGCGTGACGAAGGAAACGAGAACCTTCACAAGCGCCTACAAGGCCGCCATCAAGGACTATCGCGACGAGCTCTTTGCGGTGCTTGGCGATTTCGTCTTCAAAAGCGTAACGCATGAGGACGAGGACGGCGATACCATAACCACGGGCATCAGCCAGTCGCTCCCCTCGGCCGGCATCAATGCATGGAACGATCTCGACGGCCTTGCCCAGCACGAGACCTTCACCTTTAAGGACGGCTTCATACGGATGATCAGCCACAACTCAAACGCCATGCTCCGCCCGAGCCTTGCGGCGAGTGGCGTCGAGTACAGCGGCCACATCACGGCAGAGGCCGTGATGGCTCCCGCCTCACTGACCAGCGACGCCGCCATCCTTTTCCATGTGCGCGATCTCGGCTTCCCGATGACGGTGACCGATACGACCACCTCCTTTACAGCGATCGGTGGCTACGGCGACATCAAGAAGGAAACTCTCACAAAGCCCGTCACGATCCCCGGCGGCAAGGATGTGCCCCTGACTCTCGTCATCAGCCAGGACCGCGTCCTGAACTACACGCCCGCCCCGACCGAGGACGATCCCGAGGCCAAGGCCTACAAGGATGCGACCCTGACGGTCTCGGCGTGGGCCAACGGCACCCCCATCGTGACCGCCAAGACCCTGACCGATACAAGCACGTCGTCGGGCTGCAACTCGATGCTCGGCTACAGCACGAGCCTTGAGACCTCCTTCTACGCGCTCCGCTACTATGACCGCTCCCTGACCGAGGCCGAGCGTGCGCAGAACCACCTCGCCGACCTTTGCAAATACTTCCGCCTCGATATTACAAGGATCGCCACGCTGCATACGAGCGACCTTGCCTACCTTGCCGGCCGCATGGCCGACTTCTCCTTCACCGACGATCGTGAGGCCGTCGCCGCGGCCCTTGAGGAGCTTGTCGATTACCTCCTTGAGGACTCGCTCACGGGGAGCGGCACCGCCTTCCTGACCTTCCTTGACGCCGTCAAGAACGGTGACGTCGATGCCTCCACCGTCCGCGCCCTCCCCGCCGCCCATCAGGGCGCGATCTACACCGCCTATGCCGCCCTCCTTGCCGGCACGCCCGAGGCCGATGCCGCGGCACGCCAGGCCGCCGTTGACGGCGCGGTCGAGTCGGTGCTCACGACCCACTATAAGGACTACCACAACAAAACGCCGCTTCTGACGGCCGAGGACTTCTTCGCAGGCAAGGCCCTCTCGGAGGCCGCCGCCCACTTCTATGAGGTGGCTCTCGCGAACGACCTGGATATGAAGCCCCTCGAGGGCGTCGATGCCGTCATCCTTGAATACATCTACCTCGACTTTGCCGACGTGGTCCCCACCGTCCCCTCGCTGACCGCCGTTCTGCAAAAGCAGCTGGTGGATGCCACCGCCAAGTACCGTGAGCTCTATTACGGCGAGGCGGTCGTTGGCGATCTTCTCTCCTTCTACGGCTTCCAGCTGACAACGGTAGGGGAGGTCGGTATCCGCGCGGTCTACACCGTCGATGCCGCCGTCCTTGCCGATCTTGAGGCCCACGGCTTCACCGTCAGCCTCGGCGCGCTCTTCACCTCCAAGGCGGAGGCCCCCACCGTCGTAAAGTCGGGCAATGCCTACGCCCCGGCAACGGGCGACATCAAGCAGGAGGCCGTCTACAAGACCGGGGCCGGCTACTCCGGCAATCACTTCAAGGTCGGGGATGCGACCGCCTTCGCCTACGAGCACATGACCGAGGATGCGCAGGAATCGCTCCGCTTCGTGGCCTACGCGGTCCTTGAGCGTGACGGCCAGGCCCCCTCGATCCACTACTTCGCCGCCAAGGGCGATAAGATCAAGACCGATGCCGTCACCCCGAACACCCTCGCCAAGACCTGCCGCGATACCGTCGGCGTCGTCTACCCGAATGTCCAGAAGCTCCTCGTCCGCCGCGGTACCACCGAGGCCAGCCCCTCGGTCTATATCGGGAATGAGAATCTGACCGAGTTCCGCCCCGTGAAGGACAGTGAGCACAGCGCGATGATCCGGGAATTCCTCGGTGCCATCCGCGCCTATACCCTGGCCCCCTCCGCAATGCCGCAGGTCTCGTTGTCCGAGGCCAAGGGCACGCGCCTCCTCCGCTTTGAGGCCGCCGATACCGTCTCCTTCAAGAAGGCCGACGACGGCTCGCTTGTCTTCACCTACGTCAAGGGGCAGGAGGAGAAGGCAACCGCCCTCCTTGAGGCCGAGCTTGCACGGGTGCAGGAAAACCTGTATGCAACCGGCACTCCCACCCTTCCCACAGCATTCCTTATTTTCGGCGAGATCAAAGACTCCACTAAATAATTCTGAAAGAGGTAACAGCAGCAATGGAAAAGTTGACAAGAAAGTATGGGCTGATCACGGCGATCTGTATGGTCGTCGGCACCGTTATCGGCTCGGGCGTCTTCTTCAAGGCGCAGAATGTTCTCACCGCCACGGGCGGTAACATGCCCCTCGGCATCGCCGCCTGGGCGATCACCGGTCTTATCATGATCATCTGCTCGGCGCAGTTTGCCGTCATGGCAACCAAGTACGAAAAGGTCAGCGGCGTCGTGGACTACGCTGAGGCGACCTGCGGCAAGGGGTATGCCTATTACCTTGCCTGGTTCATGGTCAATATCTATTATCCCGGGATGACCTCGGTGCTTGCCTGGGTCTCGGCGCGGTATTTCGGTGTCATCCTCGGCTGGTCGCTCGTCAGTCCCCAGGTCATGACGCTCGCCGGCTTCTTCCTCGTGATGTCCTATACCATCAACGCCCTCTCGCCGAAGCTGGCGGGTAAATTCCAGGTCAGTGCGACCTTCATCAAGCTGATCCCCATCGTCCTGATGGCGATCGTCGGCTCGATCGTCGGCCTCGTGAACGGCACCCTCGGCGAGAACTTCACGACCGTCGTTTCGGAGGCGGTCGGCGGTGTCGGCGGCGGCCTGTTCGCGGCGATCGTGGCCACCGTCTTTGCCTACGAGGGCTGGATCGTGGCGACCTCGATCAACGCCGAGCTGAAAAACCCGAAGAAGAACCTGCCGCTCGCGCTCATCATCGGTGCGGCGATCGTTGTCGGCGCCTATATCCTTTACTACATCGGCGTTGCCGGCGGCGCCTCGAACGAGGTGCTGATCGAGGAGGGGGCCACCACCGCCTTCTCGAACGTCTTCGGCAAGATCGGCGGTACCTTCCTCAACATCTGCATCGTCATCTCCTGCCTCGGCACGCTGAACGGCCTGATGGTCGGCTCAACGCGCGGCATGTA
>JAZSGE010000001.1:0-2374 GCA_045532575.1 Eubacteriales bacterium
CCTCCACCACGTCAAGCGCATAGATCTCACGGAACTCGTTGTCCTCGGTCAGCGCCGTACCCGTCATACCCGACAGCTTGCGGTACATCCGGAAATAGTTCTGGAAGGTGACGGTCGCAAGCGTCTTCGATTCCTTTTCGATCTTGACGTGCTCCTTGGCCTCGATGGCCTGGTGGAGCCCCTCGTTATAGCGCCGCCCGGGCATCAGGCGCCCTGTGAAGGCATCGACAATGATCACCTGGTTGTTCTTGACCACGTAATCAATGTCGCGCTGCATGATGCCATGCGCGCGGATGGCCTGGTTGATGTGATGATAGAGGGTCGCATTCTCGGGATCCGAGAGGTTATCGACACCGAAAAAGCGCTCGGCCTTCGCAATGCCCGAGGCGCTCAGGATGACGTTGCGCGCCTTCTCATCGACGATGTAGTCGCCGTCAAGCTGATCGAGGTCGGCCTTGTCGTCGGTCTCCTTCACGACATTCTTTCTGAGCGAGCGCGCGAACCTCTCGGCGCGGTCGTAGAGCTCGGTCGATTCCTCGCCCTCGCCCGAGATGATGAGCGGCGTCCTCGCCTCGTCAATGAGGATCGAGTCGACCTCGTCAACGATGGCAAAGGCGTGGCCGCGCTGGACGGTGCGCTCCTTGTAGATCACCATATTGTCGCGCAGATAGTCAAAGCCGAACTCGTTGTTCGTGCCGTAGGTGATATCGGCCGCGTAGGCCGCCTTCTTTTCGTCGGGGTATTGGCCGTGCACCACAAGGCCGGTCGTCAGCCCGAGGAAGGCGTACACGCGCCCCATCTCCTCGCTGTCGCGGCGGGCAAGGTAGTCGTTGACCGTGACGATGTGGACCCCGGCCCCCGTCAGCGCGTTCAGATAGGCGGGCATGGTCGCCACGAGGGTCTTACCCTCGCCCGTCTTCATTTCGGCAATGCGCCCCTGATGGAGCAGGATACCGCCGAGGAGCTGAACATAGAAGGGGCGCTTCCCGAGGACGCGCCAGTCAGCCTCGCGAACGAGCGCGAAGGCATCGGGAAGGATGGCATCCAGGGTCTCCCCTGCGGCAAGGCGGGCACGCAGGCGGTCGGTCGTATGTCGGAGCTCCTCGTCGGACATGGCGGCATAGGTCTCGGCGAGTGCCTCGATCTTATTGGCCGTCTTGCGGAGCTTTTTGATCTGTCGTTGGCTGTAGGTGCCGAAAATGGCACGGAAGATTCCCATAGGCGTACGGTGCTTGCACCTCTCCTTTTTTTGATCCGCGGCCCATCGGCCGCGTGGACATTCCTATATATTATAGCACAGCGGGGAAAAAAATACCAGCATTTATGGTGAAAGTTTATTGACAATTCATAAAAAAATTATAAAATAGAAGGTGACGTGAAATACTGAAAGGGAAGTCCGCATGAAAGATATCAACATTGTCCTCCATTGCCCTGAAATTCCGCAGAATACGGGGAATATCGCACGCACCTGCGCCGCTACGGGCGCCGCCCTCCACCTGATCAAGCCCCTCGGCTTTGAGATCGACGACAAAAAGCTCAAGCGCGCAGGGCTCGACTATTGGCATCATCTCGACATTACGATCTATGAAAATGAGGACGAGTTTTTCCTCCGTCACCCCGAGGCACGCATCTACTATTTCTCGACCAAGGCGCCGCGCGCCTATACCGAGGTGCAATACCCCCACGAGGTGTTTCTGATGTTCGGCAGGGAAACGCGCGGCCTCCCCGAGGAGCTGCTCGCCGCTCACCCCGGGGAAGCGGTGCGCATCCCGATGCTACCGGGATTGCGTAGCCTGAACCTTTCCAATTCTGCGGCGGTAGCGGTCTATGAGGTGCTCCGCCAGCGTGATTTTGCCTCTCTTCTTTCCGAGGGTACTCCCACCACCTTCTCCTGGTAACATCTACATATCCGAGGCTGCGGATCGTCCGCGGCCTTTTCCTTTCGGAGGTGTTACACGATGGAACCTAAGCAAATACTCCCCATTCTTCTCGGCGGTGATCTGAACTGCTACGGGATGGCGGCCGCCTTTTATGAGATCGGCGCCTCGCCCTCCTATGCCCTCGGGCGCGTGCGCCTCGGTGTCACCTCCTACAGTCGCTTTGTGCGGCAGGTCATCGATCCGCGGATGGCAAGCACCGAGGGGCGCCTTTCGCTGATCCACGAGATCCGTGCCGCCCACCCCGACAAGATCCCGATCGTTCTGGGATGCACCGACGAATACGCCTCCTTCCTGATCCGCAACCGCCATCGCTTTGATGCGCGCTTTCTGATCCCCTCACCCCCCGTGTATACCGAGCGGTATGCCGATAAGGCGATCTTCGTCCGGGAAGCCGCCCGGCGCGGCAAAGTCGGAGGCCAAGCGTGTTAGGAAGA
>JAZSGE010000061.1:0-13944 GCA_045532575.1 Eubacteriales bacterium
CCGACTTCCCCTCCCTGTCGAAATTGGTCGCATGTAAACAATACATTACCATTTATGCGATGTCCTTTTCTTGAACAAACGGTATCGGTGATGTCATATTCGTCATAAAGCACCGGAAAATACGAAAGATCCTGTCTCTTCTGTGACATAGCTGTGAACGCACAGTAAACATCCGCCCGACCTTCGGAAATTTGTGCGATATGACAAATTTTTCTCGGGGGGCTTTACAAGCCCTTCTTTTTGTGCTATACTTGTTCTCAAAATAAAAAAACGGAAGGATCTTTCAAAGATGGAAAACGGCAGATCACGCTTTTTTGACAAGCTTCGCTCCTTTCTCCTTCGTAAGGACATCGTGTTTTCGGGCAAGCGCTACGGCATTGATGCCCTCGGCGCCATGGCCCTCGGTCTCTTCGGCTCGCTCCTTATCGCCACGATCTTCAATGCGATCGGGCTCATCCCCTTCCTTTCCTTCTTCAAGACCATCGGCGGCTACGGCGCTCAGGCGGCGGGCTGTGCCATGGCGGTGGCGATCGCCTACGCCCTGAAGGCGCCGCCCCTTGTCATCTATTCCTCGGCGCTTGTCGGTATGATCGCCAACAGCCAGGGGGGCGCGGGCGGTCCGCTTGCCGTTCTCCTGATCACGATCGTTGCTGTCGAGTTCGGTAAGGCCGTCTCAAAGGAGACTAAGGTCGATATCCTTGTGACCCCCTTTGTCACCGTTTTCGTCGGCGGTTGGCTTGCCGTTTTGCTTGCCAAGTACATCGGTATCCTTGTCAGCTATGTCGGTAGCTTTATCGGCTGGGCGACCCTCCAGCAGCCCTTTGTGATGGGTGTGCTCGTTTCGGTCGTGGTGGGCATCGCCCTGACCCTCCCGATCAGCTCGGCGGCCATTTGTGCCGCGATCGGCCTTTCGGGCGCGATGGTCAACGGCGCGATTCCCGAAAATGCCGAGGGCCTTGCCCTTGCCGGCGGTGCGGCGGTGGCCGGCTGCTGTGCGCACATGGTGGGCTTTGCCATCATGAGCTTCCGCGAGAACCGCTGGGGCGGCCTTGTCTCGCAGGGCATCGGCACCAGCATGCTCCAGATGCCGAATCTTATCAAAAATCCCCGTCTCTGGCTCCCTCCCGTCATCGCCTCGGCCATCACGGGTCCCCTTGCTACCTGCCTCTTTGATATCAAGATGTACGGTGCGGCCATCAACTCGGGCATGGGCACCTGCGGCCTCCTCGGTCCGATCGGCATCATCCTCGGCTGGTACGGTGGGGAATACCCCGATGCCGTCGGCTTCCTCGATTGGCTCGGCCTTGTCCTTATCTGCTTTATCCTCCCGGCGGTGCTTTGCTGGGCGCTCGGCCTTTGGCTCCGCAGGGTCGGTTGGATCAAGGAGAATGACCTTCTCCTGCAATAAAAAAAGAAGCGATCTCGTTGCGAGATCGCTTCTTTTTTATTCTCCCTCGGGCAGCTTGCAGACGTCGACCCACTCACAGTCCCCAACAAGGTGCTCGAGCTCCTCGGGGGTGACCTCGATGGCGCTGTTCGCGCTTCCGGCGGCAGGGAAGACGGTCTCGAAGCGGCAGAGGCTCCTATCGAGGTAAACGCGCACCCCGGGGGCAACGGCAAAGGGGCAGACACCGCCGACTGCGTGACCGACGGCGGCCGCGACCTCCTCGTGGGGGAGCATGCGCGCCTTCGCACCGAAGAGATCCTTGTACTTGCGGTTGTCGATCCTGGCATCCCCGGCCGCCACGATGAGGATCACCCCATCCGCAAGGCCGAAGGAGAGAGTCTTGGCTATGCGCGCAGGGGCACAGCCGAGGGCGATGGCGGCCAGCTCGACCGTCGCACTCGAGACGGGAAATTCACGGATGCGCTCCTCAGCACCGAGGGTGCGGAGGTAGGCGCGTACCTTTTCTATCGACATAAGAGGCCTTCTTTCGTTTTTCGTTACCCCCATTATACCAAAGGGGAGGAAAAACGGCAAGGGCTTTTTTGCTTTTTCCCCGTGCTTTTGCAAGGGTCAGACGATCTCAACGCGATAGTAGCGCAGCCATTCATCCAGCTGAATGAGCCAGGCAAGGAGCTGGGGGCGCGCCATCAGCTGGCCGAACCAGGTGACGTCCTCGCCCTCGAGGAGCGAGGTGAGGCGGCGGCGGTCAAGGAGGGGGGCGAGGCGGCTCTCGGGCGAGGCGAGGCGCGCCGTGAGCTCGCGCCGCACGATCTCCTCGTAGCGCGGATTGTGCGTCTTCGGGTAGGGGCTCTTCTTGCGAGTCCGTATGCGGTCGGGGAGGATCCCCTCGACAGCATCGCGCAGGAGCGCCTTTTCGACCCCTGCGCGGAGCTTGATCGCAAGGGGAAGGCTGTACACGTACTCGAGGATGCGGTGGTCGGCAAAGGGCACGCGCACCTCGAGCCCGCGTGCCATGCTCATGCGATCCTTGCGTTGGAGGAGATTGGTCATAAAGTAATTGACCGAGAGGTGGGTCGCAATGCGCGCCGTCCGATCCTCGGGGCTCTCGTAGCCCGTGAGGGGGGCGGTGGCCACGGCGTGGCGATAGACCTCGCGGAGGCGCTCACGCCCCTCTGCGTGGCGGGCGATCTCGGGCAGAAAGAGCGAGGGGCGCACCCCCTCGTCATGGATCCAGGGGAAGTAGTCACGCGCCAGCATCTCGGGACGGTAGAACCAGGGATAGCCGCCGAAGATCTCGTCAGCGCACTCACCCGAGAGGGCAACGGTGTGCCGCTTTTTGATCTCGCCGCAGAAGTAGAGAAGCGAGGAATCAATGTCGGATTGCCCCGGCATATCGCGCATCCGTGCCGCCTCGGGGAGGAGGGCGGCGACCTCCTCGGTGGGGGCGGTGAGCACGGTATGATCGGTGCCGAGCTCGGCGGCGAGCCAGGCGGCGTAGTCATCGTCACGGTTTGGCTGAAAGAGGGTGGGGGCGTAGCCCTTGTTGTCCTCGTACTCAAAGGAATAGGTCGAGAGACGGCGGCCGTCTTCGCGGTAGGCGGCGGCGCTGACGGCGGTGATGATCGAGGAATCGAGCCCTCCCGAGAGGAGCGTGCAGAGCGGAACATCCGAGACCAGCTGGCGGCGGATGGCATCGAGAAGGAGCAGGCGCGTGTTCTCGGTGGCCGCCTTGACGGTCGGGCAATCGTCGCTCGGTGTCAGCTCCCAATAGCGGAAGAGCGAGAGTCCGCTTGGCGTGACCCACCCCGCATGTGCGGGCGGCACCTGACGGATGCCCGCGAGCACGCCGCTTTCGGGGAGGGTGACGGGCGAGAGGTAGAGGAGCTCAAAGAGACCATCGGCCGTGAGGCGCGCCGGCATCCGCCCGGCCTCAAGGATCCCCTTGACCTCGGAGGCAAAGAGAAAGCGCCCCCCGTGCTCGGCGTAATAGAGAGGCTTGACACCGAGGCGGTCACGCGCAAAAAAGAGGGCATCCCTCTCCTCGTCATAAACGGTGAAGGCAAAGATGCCGTTCAGATGCCGCGGTGCCTCCTCGCCGAAGAGGACATAGGCATACAGCACAAGCTCGGTGTCCGAGGTGCTCGTCGGGCGGATGCCGGCATGCCGCAGCTCGGAGCGGACAGCATCGCCGTTGTAGAGCTCACCGTTATAGACGATGGTGTACTGCCGCCCCTCGTGGAGGCGGCTCATCGGCTGTGCGCCGCCTGCGGGGTCGATGACGGTGAGGCGGTCGTGGTGAAGGGCCACGCGCCCCCCTTCAAAGTCGCCGTGGGCATCGGGGCCGCGGTGCGCCATCGAACGCCCTATCTCCGCGGCGGTGGGGTGCCCCTCCGCGCGGTAATCGTAGATGCCGGAAATCGAACACATAAGAAGATCCTCCCTTGTACTGTTAGTATATGCCGGCGCCCGTGTGCCGGTCTCCTTTAGTATCGACGGGGGCGGTCTCTTTTTTTCCGGGAGCCCTTGTTTTTTCATTTTTATTGCACTATAATGGAGGTGTATTCCAACATAAGGAGGCTATCTATGGAAACCCGTTGGCTGCATGTGACGACCGAGGAGCTTGCCACCCTGCGCGATGAGGCGCGCGGCGTGTGCTGTATCCCGATGGGATGCGTGGAAAAGCACGGCCTGCATCTCCCCCTCGGCACCGATATCCTGGAGGCAAGCGGCATCACGTACGCCGCCTCTCAGCTTGAGACGGTCGCCGTCTTTCCCGACTTTATCTTTGGCGATGTACCGGAGGATACCCCCAATAAGCCGCTCGGCAATATCACGGTCACGCTCGAGACCCAGATGACCCTCCTTGAGGAGCTTTGCGAGCAGATCGCAAAGAACGGCTTCCGTAAGATCATGATCTACAATTCCCACGGGGGGAATTTTCCCTGGCTCCAGACCTTTTTGCGCAAGCTCACGAACAAAAAGCGTGACTTTGTGCTCGTCATCGCCCGGGATGAGATGCCCGTGCCGCACGATATGGCAGAGAAGATCAAGAGGGAGGGGGCAGGCGCCTTCCCCGAGCTTACCGAGGAGGACATCGCTCTCCTTATGAAGTACCACGAGGAGAGAATGCTCATCGGGCACGCCTGTATGACCGAGACGGCCTTTGTGATGGGCCTTCACCCTGCCTCGGTGCATCTCGATCGCCTCGGCGCGGAAAGCGGCCGCTCGACCCACGAGGCCGATTATCTCGCCAAGGCGGGGATCTTTATGAAGGATTCCGGCTGGGGCGTGAATTACCCGAACGCCTATACGGGGGATGACCCCATCGGCTGTAATGAGCGCATCGGTCGCGCGGCCATCCGTATGGAGGCCGAGCGCCTCGCCGGGGTCTTCAAGCTCTATAAGGAAGACGAAAACATCTGGCGCTGGCATGAGGAAGAGCAGCGAGGGTGGTAACATGAGACAAACGATCGACGGGCTGATGGCCTCCCTCTCGGTCGCCAAGTTCCCCGAGCGGTGGCGTGACTTTTACGATGAGGTCATGGACCGCTTTGATGATGAGGGATGCGAGCTGACCGACCCTATGTATTACGATCGCCTGCACGCCGAGTACGGTGCCTTTCCCGAGTATCTCGATGTCTTCCGTAAGGCGGCCGTCGAGGTCGGGAAAAGCGAGGCGCTCTCGCGCTTCCTCTCGCTCCTTGCCTATGCCCAGCGTGACAGAGCCACGGTCAATGACAATCTCGCGGGCCTTGAGATACCGAAGAATCCCGAGGGCGGCCACGCTCTTGCCTACGATATGCTGCCGGGGCTTTCGGTTGCCGCCGGCATTCCCGCTGCCATCGCACGGATGCGGGAGAGGGGCATCCCCGAGGACAAGATCCTCGGCTCGGTCGTCTCGATCGAGAAGACGGTCAAGAGCTACCGTGAGCGCTTTGGCGGTGCCTCGGGCTTTCACCTGCTCGCCTGGCATCAGCTGACGCTGGACGGGAGGCTCTACTTTGTCGGGCGCCTCCAGATCGAGGTGCCTGCCGAGTTCCGCGTGGCGGCGACCGTCTACCGCCATACCGACGGGCGGACGGTGACCCTTGCGAACGGTACCCCCCTCCATCGGAGCGGCTATGCGCTCGGCGCCCTCCATTTTGAGGATGCCGAGGGGGCATGGACCCCCACTGTCACCGAGACGGGGGAGGCCTATATCGGGCACCCGTATGACGAGCGCGGCTATGTTGAGATGACCCCCATGACCCTCGCCAAGAGCGAGTGGACCCCCATCCTTACCAAGGGGGATCCCGTGGTCGCCCTGCATATCCCGGGGGGCGGCAAGCTCGACGATGCACTCGTCAGCGAAACGATGGCCGAGATCCGCGAATTCCTTGCGACCTACTTCAAGGACTGTAACTATCGCGCCTTCACGTGCTGGAGCTGGATGATGGATCCGCAGCTCGATACGATGCTGGGGCCGGATGCCAATATCACAAAATTCCGCCGCCGCTTCCATCCCCTGACGGTCAAGAGCGCGGCCAACGGCGTTTTCAACTTCATCTTCCACCGCCTTGATACCGATTTCAAGATCGAGGAGCTCCCCGGCGACACCAGCTTCCAGCGCAAGCTGAAGGAGAAGTATCTTGCCGGCGGAGCGATATATGAGATGTACGGCTATTTCTTTTAGTTTTAGGAGGGATACCTGTGGAAGCAAAGGATAAGAAGAGAATTTTCTTGGATGTGACGGTTCTTTTTCTATTGGTCGCCGTTATCATTCTGTCCTTCGTGGTGATCAAGCAACAGTTTGATATCCGTGATAAGGAGATCCTTACCTATTATCAGGTTGGGCTACCACGAATAAAGGATGAGACGAATCCGGTTGAGCCGTCACGAAACGATTATGAGACTATCATTGCCGCAGAGTATTATAGCCTTATCCCCAACTACTGTTATGAAACCGAAGATTACGAGGCTGTGCAAGCTCTCCTTGGTATCCTCGAGAATGCCGCCTTTCAAAAGCACAAGCGCATCAGGAATTGGGATGGTGAGGCTATCTGCTTTACCACTGAGGACCATATCGGAGAGACCCATCGGTATTTTATCGGCGTCAATGGCAACGTGCTTTTCATAACGGTCGATGGAAACAGTGAGTTTTACCGCTGCTCTCTTGGCGGAGTCTTTCAAGACACATTGGAATATTATCAAATAGACCTGCATGAGGAGTCCAACTAAAAAAGAAGCAGACCTCGGTCTGCTTCTTTTTTATGTGGGCACGGTCACACGCCATTTGTCGAGGATGGCGACGGGGTGATAGGAGAGCTTGGATTTGCGGAGGCCCTCGTCGTTCATATCGTCCTCGCGGTTGAGGAGGGGAACGGCCTCGGGATCAATATAGGAGGCAAAGCCCGAGACGATCTTCTGATACGCCCCGTGGAAGGAGGTGTCGGCCTTTTCGATGTGGACGGCGAGCATATCGCCGATGACCTCGCCAATGGCGAAGGCGGCGACGGCATCCCCGACGCGCAGGACGACCCCCTGCATCCCGTAGGCGGTGTAATGCATCAGCACCTCGCGCGTCATGTCGATCTCCTCGAGAAAGAGGGGACGCTCGGCGTGGTCCCTGGCAAAGGCATCGAGGAAGGAGAGGAGGTCCCCGACATCATCCTCGCAGATCGGCGTGAGCGAATGGTCGGGGTAGAGGCGGTCAAAGCGGTTCGTGTGGTTGCGCGGTCCGCCAAAGCGGCGCCCGGCGAGGGTCGCCAGCTCCTTGGTGTTATAGAGGTAGTCAGCCTCGCCCCGATCGGCCTCGAGGGTCGCCCCCGGAAAGAGGGCGAGGAGGCGGTCGCGGTCGTCGTCACCGACGAGGAAGGTAAGGGGATGCCCCTCCTCCCTTGCTCTTGCACAGAGGGCGCGGAGCGCTCCCTCGGGGTCGCGCCCGAAGGGGAAGAGATAGGTGTCGGTCTCCCCGTCATAGGCCAGGCGGACGAGGAGCGTGCCCTCCTCCTCGCGGAAGGCGAGGCGGAAGTAGTCACGCCACATAAAGAGAACGCCGGGGGTGTCGGTGCACAGGCGGCGCGGCTCCTTTTTCAGATAGGAGGCGATGAGAGGCAGATCTTCAAGTGTTGCGGTTTTCACGGTGGTTCCTCGGTTATGGCTTCTTCACCCAAGCGGGGAGGGGATTTTCGGGGTATGGCGGAAGGTCGGGGGGCGGTGCATAGTCGGAGGGGGACGGTGCACGCGCGGCGGTGGGCGCCGGTCGGTCGGGGAATTCAAAGACGGCGCGCCCCTCGGCGAGCTTGAGGCAGGCATCGAAGGAGCGCCCGGTCTTCGGAGAGACAAAGCCCTCGATAAGCCCGGTCTTCCCCTCGGCGAGGAGCAGGCGCATCATAGCGATCGAGATCGGGCGGCCGCAGATGACCTCGCGCACCGCAAAGCGGCAGTTCTTTTCGCGGTAATTCGAGCACCCGTAGCCGAAGGAGGTGCGGCGCACGGTGCCGCCGCAGAGCGGACAGGTGCCGACCTCGTCACCGAAGAGCCCGGTGTCGGTGTCCTTCTCGGGGGGCAGCTCGCGGCGGCGGAAGACCTCGGCGATCTCGGCCTCGGCCAGCTTTACGCTCTCGGCCACCGTCATTTTGCCGTGGAAGACGCGCTTGAGAGCGCGGCCGAGCTCGCTCGTTTTGTATTTGTCCATCGTGATGCCGAGGCGGCCGAGCGCCTCAATGAGA
The DNA here is from genome assembly GCA_045532575.1 of Eubacteriales bacterium. GTDB lineage: Bacteria > Bacillota > Clostridia > Oscillospirales > CAG-272 > UBA1740. The sequence goes on from JAZSGE010000061.1 coordinate 8,119, forward strand.
TACTCGCCGTCGGGGAGGATGGTGTAGACATCCTTCTTCAGCTGGATGTAGCCGCTCTTCTTGGCGTTGTCGATGATGCCGGTGCGCGTAGCCTCGGTGCCGAGCTCCAGCCCCTCGAAGATGGCGCGGTAGTCCTCGGTGTCATCTCCCTCCTCGGGAGCCTCCCCCTCATGGGCCTCGGCCAATGCGGCCTTCTCCTCCTTGAAGGGGTTTTTCAGGTAGTTGTTGAGGGACTCGATGGTGTAGTGCTTCGGGGGTGTCGTTTCCTTCTCGACGGGGGCAAACTCGACCGTGACGGCATCTCCCTTGGTAAGGGCGGGGAGGAGCTTGTCCTTCATCCCGGCATCGTCATATTTCGTCCAGCCGGGCTCGCGGATGGCGGTGCCCTTCAGGGTGAAGGTCTCAATGTCACCGACAGCGATCTCAAGCTCGGTCTTCTCGATGATGCACTCCTCGGCGCAGAAGACGGCGACAAAGCGGCGGAAGACGGTCGAATAGACCTGCATCTCGCGCTCGGTGAGCTTTGACTTATCGGGGATCTTGTAGGTCGGGGTAAGCGCCGAGTGCGACTCGATCTTCGCATCGTCAAAGATCTGCTTGGAGTCACGGAATTTGACGGGATAGCCGAGCCCCGCGACCCCCGCGAGGATCTTTCTGACCTTATCCTTCTCGGCGGTGGCCATGTACTCGGAGTTGGTACGCGGATAGGTGAGATACCCCTCCTCATAGAGCTTCTGGATGATGGCCAGGCTGTCGGTCATCGACATCTTGTACTTCTTGCCGAGGACGTTCTGGAGCTTGGAGAGCGAATAGAGCTTGCCGGGCGAGAGACGGTCACGCTTTGACTTGTGCCGGGTGACGGTGGCACCCGCCTCGTTCAGCGCGCGGCAGTATGCGGCCGCCTCGGCGGCTTCCCCGGCCTTCCAGCGGCGCTTGGAGGTAAGCTCGACCGCCTCGCCGTTCGTTGTGGCGCGGCTCACGGGCGCGAGGTACTTCTCGGGGGTAAAGCTGCGGATGGCCATGTCGCGGTCGTAGATCGCCTTGACGATCGGAATGATGACCCGCCCGACGCGCAGGAGCTTGCCGGTCTTCAGGGTGGCATAGCGCGTGAGGTTCACGCCGTAGAGCCAATCGATGTAGGTGCGCGCGTAGCCCTCGGCCGCGAGATCGTCATAGGCGGCCTCGTCCTGCATCTCGGAGAGTGCCTTGGCGATCGTCTCGGGTGTTTGGTCGGGGAGCCACAGCCTCGCCTGTTTTTTCTTTGTTTGTAAAGCGTTGTTTACGCAAGTGCGGACGATGATCTCGCCCTCGCGGTCGGCATCCCCCGCGTTGATGACAAGGTCAACATCGGGGCGGTTGCAGAGTGCGGCGATCGTGCGGTACTGCTTCTCGATCCCGGCATCCGGCTTTTTGTCGGCCCCGCGGCGGAGCTCGTAGCGGAACTGCTTCGGAAAGCAGGGGAGGTTATCCATCGTCCAGCGGACGCGGCCGTTCTCGGTTTTTGGCGGAGTCTCCGCATAGGCCTCGATATCGGCAAGAGAAAAGAGATGGCCAAAGGCCCAGCTGATAAGATAGTCGCCGCATTCGAGATAGCCGTCACGGCGGACCGAGTTCTGCCCGATGCCGGCGACGATGTTGCGCGCCAGCGACGGCTTTTCTGCAATAATGAGCTTCATAGTCCTCTCCTTTCTCTTGGTTACCCTCAAAGTATACCATATTTCAGCGTCTTAAATCAAGGGGAAAAAGAGAAAAAGCAGAGCGCCGCAGCGCTCTGCTTTTTCTCGGGCTTACTCGAAGATGTTTTTGGCGGCCGAGGCATCCTCGGTCGGCTCCTCGGGAATCGGCTCGGGGAGAGGAAGCGTAAAGTCATCACAAGGGCGGGGCTCACGCTGGAGCCACGCGCCGTTCGTGAAGTCGGGGAAGGCGACGGGGGCACCGCCGAGGGCGATCGACTGCTCGGAAAGAGCCGTGATGACGGCCCAGGTCGCGGCATCGTAAACGTCGACCGGGAAGTCGGGGTCGCGGCGCTCAAGGTGATCGAAGAAGGCACCGAGGCAGAAGCCGTCCATACCGCCGTGGCCGCCCTTGACGTTGGCGGCATTCTCGGGGCGCCAGAGGGGAGAGAGGTACTGATGCTCAAAGCTCTTGGCGTTGCCGCAGTGGGTGTTGATCGAGGTGTTGTGGTTCATGCCGGCATCCTCGAGGTAGACGGTGTCGCTCACCTCGTTGTACATGCCGTGCGTGCCCTGCACCGTGAAATCACGCGAATAGAAGCGGGGGAGACTGGTGTCGAGGTTCAGGGTGATGGTCTCGCCGCCGGCGCACTTGATGATGGTGGTGATAACGTCACCCTGGGCAAAGTCGGCACCCTTGAGGTACTCGTAGTCGGGACGCTTGTTGGCCACAAATTCCTCGATGCCGAAGGAGCCCGAGGCGATACTGACGAGAGAGACAGCGCGGTTGCCGCGGTTGATCCCGAGAATCTTGGCGATCGGGCCGAAGTCATGCGTCGGGTAGTTGTGGGAATTGCGGTTCAAGTAGTTGCGGAGGCGGTAGTGGCGCTTCTCCTTGCCGTCGGCCACCTCGTCACGCAGGTCGTGGCGGTAGCCACCCTCGCAGTGGACGATCTTGCCGAGCAGGCCGCGTGCCGCCATGTTGGCGACCATCAGCTCGCGCTTGCCGAAGCAACAGTTCTCGAGCATCATCAGGGGAATACCGGTCTCCTCATGGGTGCGGACAAGATCCCAGCACTGCTTGACCGAGTAGGCACCGCCGACCTCCATACCGACCCACTTGCCGGCGCGCATGGCGGCAACGGCCTGGGGGATATGGGCATCCCAGGAGGAAAAGATCATCACAGCCTCGATGGTCTCATTCTTCAAAAGCTCGTTAAAATCGGTCGTGCCATCGGGGCGGTGGCCGCGATTGGCCTCAAGCCAAGCGACCATTGAGCTGACGCGATCCTCATAAAGATCGCAGACAACATCGACCTGAACACCATCAAAGCTCGAGAGGAAACGGGTCATATGGGTACCGCGGCCGCCAAGGCCGACGACACCGACGTGCATAGTTCTTGCCATATTACTGCTCCTTGCTACATTGTTTTTTGAGGGGACTTTTACAATTCAAGTATAGCGGAGAGAGGAGAAATGTGCAAGAGCTTTTTGACAAAATGAACGATTTTACCTGCTTTCTAACCGATTTTGCCGATAGGCGCAAAAGAGAGCCGACACCCGATGGGGCCGGCTCTCTTTCTATCAGGTAAAATCGTCGCAGTCGCGGCGCTCACGCATTGTCCAGGCGCCGTTCGTAAAGTCGGGGAAGGCGACGGTAGCGCCGCCCTCGCAATGGACGACCTTGCCGAGGGCGCCCTTGGCGGCCATGTTGGCGACCATCAGCTCGCGCTTGCCGTAGCAGCAGTTCTCAAGCATCATCACGGGGATGCCGTTTTTCAAGAGAGGGGGCAAAAGAGGATAAGTATTTGCAATTTTTCCCCCGAATTGTTCAATCGTATCCGAAATGGGCAAGCACGCGCAGGCGCGGTGTGCGGAAGGCGCTCGGCAGGGCGTAGCTCTCGGTGAGGGCGGGGACATCGGCGGTGGTGAAGCTCTCGGGGATCGCCTCGAGGGAGACGAGAAAGAGCTTCATATGCCATTCTACGTGCGAGAAGATGTGCTTTGCCGTGCCGGCACGCTCAATGGCGAGGGGCGTGATGTCCAGCGCTCCGAGATGTGCACGCACCTCCTTCTCCGAGAGGTGCCCCTCGAGCGAGGGGAATTCCCACATCCCGGCGAGGAGCCCTGTCGCCGGGCGGCGCGAGAGCGCCACGGCGGTGTCGGTCACAAGGAGGAGGACGGTGCGATTTTCGATGCGGCGCTCGGCCTTCTTTTTGCGGTGAGGGAGGTCGGCGGCGATCCCGCGCCGCCGACCCTCGCACAGGGCGGCGAGAGGGCAGGCGGTGCAAAGCGGCTCACCGTTCGGGATGCAGACCACCTCGCCAAGCTCCATGAGTGCCTGCGTCAGGGCGGAGGCATCGGCAGGCTCGCGGGGGTAGATCGCGGCAAGTGCTGCGCTCGCCTCGCGCTTGACCTTTTCCGTGAGGACATCGCGCTCGTCGGCGGTCAGACGTGCGAGCACGCGCAAAACATTCCCGTCCACGGCGGGGGCGGGTAGACCGAAGGCGATCGAGGCAATGGCGCCCGAGGTATAGTCGCCGATGCCGGGGAGGGCGCGGAGCGCCTCGACGTCGGGAGGCAGGTTGCCACCGTGCTTCTCCATCACGGCGATGGCGGCGCGCTTCAGATTGCGGGCGCGGCTGTAATAGCCGAGCCCCTCCCACATCTTCATGAGGTGATCGTCCTCGGCGGCGGCCAGGGCAGCGACCGTCGGGAAGGCGGCAAGAAAGCGGCGGTAATAGGGGAGCGCAGCCTCAATGCGCGTTTGCTGGAGCATGATCTCCGAGATCCAGACGTGGTAGGGCGAGGGGCCCTCCCGCCAGGGGAGAGGGCGCCCGACCTCACGATACCAGGAAAGGAGGGGCGGGACGATAGCGGCTAGCTCAGGCATGGAGCGGTTCCTTTCTTTCTGTGTGTACCATAAGTATACCACATTGCGAGTGAAAGGTAAAGTTTTTTCGAAAAGCAAAAAAATCCTGAAGATGGCATTGACAAAGGGGAAAATCTTTGTTATACTTATAATGTATATAAATATGGCATAATGCTGCAAATCATCGGGAGGCACCTATGGAATATTTTAAGATCTCGCTTCGTCCCCACAAGACGATCGTCAACACCGACTATTGCGAGGAGTTGATCTTTGAGAGCTTTAACGTTCTCCGTAAGACGGGACACGTCTATGAGAATTTTTACATCGTGCGTGAGGCGAGCGGCAACTATGCCGTCTATGTGATCATGCCGGGTGCCGATGCTCTTGACCTTGAGTTCTGCACCGATGAGGCTGTGGATATCATCAAAAAGCTGGCGGTGATCTTCTCGCTGAAGGTCGAGTCGGTCGGTATGGCCGTCACCTGTGAGAACTCCTGCACGTGTGAGGAGCCGACGTGGTATATGCTTTATTCCGATCTCCTCACCGAGGAGAGCCCGGTCATCTGCGGTGACTGCGGTAAGCCTGTGCCGCTTTACAAGCTCCCTGCGATCCTCGACAAGGAGGGGCAGAGCAACCTCCTCAACTGGCAGGATCAGTTCAAGGCCTTCCAGAAGCTCGATATGTACAACTACGCGCATGACTACACCTCGGGTGAGCTCCAGAACCCCGCCTCGCGCCTGAACAAGATGGGCCGTGCCCTCTGCCGCGCGATGGAAAAGGCGAAGTCGGTGCCGGTCTTCTATCACATGGAGAGAAGCATTCAGGCTCCGTCGGAGGCCTGCCCGATCTGCGGCCGCGAGTGGAGCCGCACCGCCAACGAGGAGATCACGAGCAAGCTTTGCACCTTCTGCCGCATTGCGGTCGACTGAATTACATAGGAATGAAAAACGGGCGGTGACGCCCGTTTTTCTTCGATAGGAGAGATGCATATGATCAAGGATAGACTCTATGACTACTTCGCCTCGCACCGTGAGGCGATCGTTGCCGATCTTTCGGCCCTTTGCCGCATTCCCTCGGTGCAGGGCGAGGCGCTGCCGGGGATGCCCTACGGGGCGGCGGTCGATGAGGCCCTCCGCACGGCCGAGGGGATGTTTGCCCGTGAGGGCTTCCTGACCGAGCGCGATCCCGAGGGGCGGTATGTCCTTGTGTACTTCGGCGAGGGCGAAAGGAGTGTCGGCATCTTCGCGCATTGCGACGTGGTGCCCGCCGGTGACGGCTGGA
>JAZSGE010000142.1:0-2479 GCA_045532575.1 Eubacteriales bacterium
TCATTTCTCCCTATCCTTGGGGTATCGCTTCACAAAAACGCCACACCGTGGCCTTTTCGCTTGCTCACCCGGCGGTCCTCCCCCTCAACGACAAATAGCATCAAGTTTCCCTCCGCGATATCCGGTCACGTATCAGCCTTCCCCGGCGGGGGAGCAAAAAAAAACGCCACACCGTGGCGTTTTTTCTTGCTCCCCCTTGCTTTGCAAGGGGGAAAATGCTATAATAAAGGGAGTAAACAATCGAGGGAGAAGATCCATGGAAAACCTTGCGCGCCGCTATCTTGCCGCCAAACGCCGCCTGTTTGACCGCTATTACGGAGAAAAGCTGAACCCCGAGCAATGCGCCGCCGTGACGGCCGAGCGTGGCCCGGTCCTTGTGCTTGCGGGCGCGGGGAGCGGCAAGACCACCGTCCTTGTCCGCCGTATCGTCCACCTCATCCGCTTTGGCGAGGCGTACAGCACCGACTACGTGCCCGAGGGCACCACCGAGGCCGAGGTCGAGGCTCTCGAGGCCTGCGCCGCCTCCTCTCCCCTCGCCGAGGTCGCCGAGATCCTCCCCGTCTTCACCCACGCCCCCTGCCCCCCGTGGGCCATGCTCGCCATCACCTTCACGAACAAGGCCGCAGGCGAGATCCGTGAGCGCCTTGCCGCCGCCTTTGGCGATCCCTCGGTCAGCGAGGAGATCTGGGCCGGCACCTTCCACTCGATCTGTGTCCGCATCCTCCGCTCGCACACCGCCGAGGCAGGCTATAAGAGCGGCTTCTCGATCTACGATACCGATGACGGGAAGCGCGTCGTCTCGGAATCCATGCGCCATCTCGAGATCGACGAAAAGCTTCTCCCCGTCAAGAGCGTGCTGGCCGCCATCTCGGATGCCAAGAACAACCTCATCGCCCCCGAGGACTTTGCCGACCACGGCGATTTCCGCCTCCGCCTCATCGGTCGCGCCTACCGCGAATACCAGAAGCGCCTCGAAGCGGCCAACGCCCTCGACTTTGACGATATCATTATGAAGACCGTCCGCCTCCTCGAGACCCATCCCGAGGTGGCCGCCAAATATCAGCGGAAGTTCCGCTACGTCTGCATCGACGAGTACCAGGATACGAACTTCGCACAGTTCCGCCTCTCCACCCTCCTCTCGGCAGGGGAGGAGAACATCATGGTCGTCGGGGATGACGACCAGAGCATCTACCGCTTCCGCGGCGCCACGGTCGAGAATATCCTCAATTTCGATAAGACCTACCCCCGTGCCCGCGTCATCAAGCTCGAGCAGAACTACCGCAGCACCAAGACCATCCTCGCCGCCGCCAACGCCATCATCTCGCACAACGAGGAGCGCCACGACAAGAGTCTCTGGTGCGACGGTGCCGAGGGTGCAAAGATAACCTTACATAAATCCGAAAATCAGAACGACGAGGCCGCCTGGATCGTCGATCGCATCATCAAGACCGTCACAGGCGAGCTCCGCCGTTACCGCGATATCGCCATCCTCTACCGTGTCAACGAGATGTCGCGCTCGCTCGAGGGCGCCCTCGCCAAGAGCGGTATCCCCTACCGCATCCTCGGCGGTCAGCGCTTTTATGACCGCAAGGAGATCCGCGATATCGTCGCCTATCTCCATGTGCTCGAGAACCCGGCGGACAACCTTCGCCTCTCGCGCATCATCAATGAGCCGAAGCGCAAGATCGGCGACACCACCGTTGAGACGGTCGCGCGCCTCTCGGCCGAGAGCGGCCTCTCGATGAGCGAGATCATCGACACGGCCACCGCCTATCCCGAGCTCGGTAAGGCCGCCCCCCGTCTTCTGGAATTTTCGGCCCTCCTTCGCTCGCTCCGCGCCGAGGAGTGTCCCCTCCCCGACCTTATCGAGCATGTCTTTGAGAAGACCGGCTACCGCGCCATGCTGGTGGCCGAGGGTGAGATCTCCAAAACGCGCATCGACCACGTCGGCGAGCTTGTCTCGGCCGCCGTCGAATACGTCAAGCGCTCGGGTGACGAGGCCTCGCTCGCCGGCTTCCTCGAGGAGGTCGCCCTCGTCAGCGAGGTGGATAAGTATGACGAGACCGCCGATGCCGTGGTCCTGATGACCGTCCACAGCGCCAAGGGGCTTGAATTCCCCGTGGTCTTCCTCCCCGGGATGGAGGAGAACATCTTCCCGGGCAGCCAGGTGCGCACCGACCCCGGTGAGCTCGGTGAAGAGCGCCGTCTCGCCTATGTCGCCGTCACCCGTGCCAAGGAGAAGATCTTTGTGACCCACGCCAAGGAGAGGATGATGTACGGCCGCACCGCCTTCAATCCCCTCTCCCGCTTTATCGCCAATGAGCTCCCCCGTGAGCTGATCGAGGAGGATCTCCCTCATCGCCGCACCCCGGCTCCCACACAGCGCCCGTCCTACGGCGCCCCCAAGCGCCCCGAGCCGCGGACAGGCGAGTTTTACCGCAAGCCCACGGTCGGCGCCCAAGTCGGAGGCCAAGCGGGC
>JAZSGE010000147.1:0-9506 GCA_045532575.1 Eubacteriales bacterium
GTATGGAATCAAGACCGAAGACGGAGAAATACAGCCTTTTGGCTGATGCCATACGCGGACGAGCCGCAATTCCATACAATTCGCTTTGCGAATTGATGCCATACCAAGCCCTTCGGTCTTGGATAAATAAAAAGACGAACCACGGTTCGTCTTTTTATTTTGGTGGAGCATAGGGGACTCGAACCCCTGACCCCGACACTGCCAGTGTCGTGCGCTCCCAACTGCGCTAATGCCCCATACAAGGAAAGCAGCCTGGGACTCAAGCTGCTCTCATTGTTGGCGGAGAAGGAGAGATTCGAACTCTCGAACCGCTTTTAACGGTTACACGATTTCCAGTCGTGCGCCCTCGACCAACTAGGCGACTTCTCCATAATCGGTATCCGCGCTTTTGCGGACATTAAAGAGTATAGCATATATTTTAAGAAAATGCAAGGCTTTTTTCAAAAAAACATTCGGCGGAGCGGAGAAGTCAAAAACAGCCTTGATTTTCGGCAAAAGCACCCCCTCTTTCCTCCGTGTTTTTCATTGACTTCGGGAAAAAGGTGTACTATAATCGTTATAGAAACCATCACAACGGGAGGAAAGAGGATGTTCTACAAGAGAAACGGCGACAGGGTGCTGTCGCTTGACCTTTTTAAAGAACCGACCGCCGAATACCGCGCCACCCCCTTCTGGGCGTGGAACGATGACCTCAACAAGGACGAGCTGCTGTGGCAGATCGGCGAATTCAAGACCATGGGCTTCGGCGGCTTCCATATGCATACACGGAGTGGGCTGGCAACGCCGTATCTTTCGGACGAATTCTTCGACCTTGTCGGCGGATGTGTCGACAAAGCGAAAGACGAGGACATGCTTGCCTACCTTTACGACGAGGATCGGTGGCCCTCGGGGGCGGCGGGGAGCCTTGTCACCAAAACGCCAAAATACCGTCAGAAGGTGCTTGTTTTCGTCTGTGCCGATGACAAAAGCCGTAAATCTCCCGGGCGGTGGGGCTTAAGAGCCTCATACGGCGCGATTGCCGATGGGGCGGAAAACTATGCGACGGCCTATACCTCGGCCTCGGATTCCTTTGCGGATAAGCGCGAGGCAATCCTCGCCTGCGCCGAGTGCGCAAGGACCTATCTTCTCGCCGCCTTTGACATTGAGCTTAACGAGGACGGCACCCTGAAGCGTGCCGAGATCATCGGGCATGACGATGTCCCCAAGGGGCGCAAATGGCTTGCCTATGTCTATACCTATCCCCCGTCCGGATGGTTCAACGGTGCAACCTATCTTGACACCCTCTCCGAGGAGGCGGTAGCCGAATTCATCCGCATAACGCACGACCGCTACTACGAAAAGGTAGGGAAGGACTTCGGGGGCGCCATCCCCTCCATCTTTACCGATGAGCCGCAGATGGCCTTCACGACCAATATGCCCTTTGCCGACGGCGTGGATGCCGTCACCATCCCTTGGACGACCGACTATCCCGAGACCTTCCAAAAGGAATACGGCTTTGATATCATTCCCCGTATTCCCGAGATCTTTTGGGACAAAAAGGGCGAGCCCGCCAAGGCGCGCTACTGCGCCCTTGACCACGCCTGCGAGCGCTTTGCCCACTCGTTTGCCGATCAATGCGGTGCCTGGTGCCGCAAGCACGGGATCGAGCTGACAGGCCATATGATGTTCGAGCCGACGCTCCTCTCGCAGACCACCGCTGTCGGAGAAGCAATGCGCGCCTACCGTAGCTTTGGCATCCCCGGCATCGACATGCTGTGCGATCGCATGGAGGTGAACACCGCCAAGCAAACGCAGTCGGCGGTGCACCAGTACGGCAAGGAGGGGATGCTTAGTGAGCTCTATGGCGTGACCGGATGGGAATTCGACTTCCGCGGCCACAAGTTCCAGGGAGACTGGCAGGCCGCCCTCGGCGTTTCGGTGCGTGTGCCGCACCTTTCCTGGTTCAGCATGCGCGGCTCGGCCAAGCGTGACTATCCCGCCTCGATCTCCTATCAATCGGCGTGGTATCGCGAATATAAGTACCTCGAGGACCATTACGCGCGTGTCAATACCGCGATGACGCGGGGCACGCCTGCAGTCAATGTGGCGGTCATCCACCCCATTGAAAGCTATTGGCTGGCGTACGGTCCCGAGGATAAGACGGCCGCCCGCCGCGAGCAGCTGGAGAACAACTTCACAAACGTCACCGATTGGCTCCTCCGTGGGTGCATTGACTTCGATTTTATTGCCGAATCGGTCTTCCCGAGCCTGCATACGCCGAGCGAGGATGCGCTCCTCACCGTCGGTGCTATGCGGTACCGTGCCGTTGTAATCCCGCCCGTTGAAACGCTGCGTGCATCGACGGTCCGGATCCTCACCGAGTTTGCCCGTCGTGGGGGGAAGGTGATCACCCTCGGGCCGTGCCCCACCCTTGTGGATGCCGAGCCGAGCGAGGCCGCCCGTGAGCTCTACACGCTGGCAAGGGCGACGGAATTTACCTCGCTTGCGCTTCTCACCGCGCTCCGAGACGAGCGCGAGCTCGAGATCCTCAATAAAAACGGCAGCGCCTGTCGCGATCTCATCTATACGAAGCGGCGCGACACCGACGGAGAATGGGTCTTTATCGCCCATCTTTCACGCCAATGGGAGGATCCTACACGGCTTGAGTCGGTCCTTCCCATCATCCTCCGCTTCAAGGGGCAGGTAAAGCCCACGCTCTATGACACGCTCACGGGAGAGACCCACGAGGTCGCCTATGTGCAGAAAAACGGCTACACCGAGGTAAGGTCCCAGGTGTACCCCTATGACAGCCTCCTCTTTAAGCTCGAGGCGTGCACCGTGGACGCTCTCCGGCTGCCTGCCGTGCAGAAATACGTGGCAAAGCGCCTTGAATTTAAGGAGAGCGTTGCCTTCTCGCTTGCCGAGGACAACGTGATGGTCCTCGATATGCCCGAATGGTCGGAGGACGGCATCACCTACGCTCCGCGCGAGGAAATGCTCAGGATCGACCTCGCCCTGCGAAAGAAATACGGCTACCCCCTCGCCAACGGTACCGACGTCCAGCCCTGGATCATTGGCGAAGTGCACCCCGACAAGGTGTGCTATCTCCGCTTCCGCTTCCGGAGCGAGGCAGCCGTCCCCTGCCGTCTTGCCTTTGAGGAGGCCCTCGCGGTATCCTTGAACGGAGAAGAGGTCCCTGTGGTGCGCAACGGGTATTTTGCCGATAAGAGCATTGCCACAATGGCCCTGCCGTCCCTGAGAAAGGGGAAGAACGAGCTGATCATCAAAGCGCCGCTCGGCAAGCGTACAAGCCTTGAGAATTACTACCTCCTCGGTAGCTTTGGTGTTGCCGTCGACGGTACCGCCACCAAAATTACCCCCTTGCCAAAAACGCTTTCCTTTGGTAAAATAAATGACAAGGGCCTCCCCTTTTACGGTGCCGCCGTCACCTATCGCCTCCCCTTTACCATGGAGCGCGGCGCCGGTGTACGGATCCGGATCGGTCATTACGAGGGTGCTCTCGTGACGGCGCGCCTCGATGGGGAAGAGATCGGGAAGATCGTCTTCCCGCCCTATATACTCGAGCTTGACCGTGTCGGGCGCGGCCGCCATGTGCTGGAGCTCACGCTCCATTGCACGCGCGTCAACACCTTTGCGCCACTTCACACCTTCGGCAAGATCGCCTATAAGGGGCCGATGTCCTGGTACACGCAGGGAGAGCAGTGGTCCTACGAATATCAGCTGTTCGGGAACGGAATTATGAAATCACCGGTCCTTGAGGTCTTTGACCGCTGATGCAAAACAGCACAGGAGGTAGTTATGAGCTTTCTTCGGTTTCTTGAGGGGATACGCACCCCGTTCCTTAACGCTATCTTTTCGGTCATCACGCTCCTTGGCGAGGAGACCGTCTTCATTCTCGTCGGGCTCGTCTTCTTCTGGTGCTACGACAAGCGCCGCGGATACTATATCCTCTCGGTCGGCTTTCTCGGCACACTCATCAATCAATTTCTGAAGCTCCTCTTCCGCATCCCACGCCCCGAATTCCGCCTTGAGGGCTTCACGATCGTGGAAAGCGCCAGGGAAGCGGCGACCGGATACTCCTTCCCGAGCGGTCACACGCAGAGCGCCGTCGGCGTTTTCGGCAGTATTGCGCGCATCTTCCGCCCTCTGTGGGTCAGGATCACCTGCATCGCCATCTGCATCCTCGTGCCCTTTTCGCGGATGTACCTGGGTGTTCACACACCGCTTGATGTGACGGTGTCGATCGGCATTGGCGTCCTGCTCGTCTTCGCCCTATATCCCTTGGTCGACAAGGCGACCGAAAGCCGCCGTGGGATGCACATCTTTTTCGGGGTAATGCTGGGGCTTTCCGTCCTTTATCTGCTTTATGTTCTCCTTTACCCCTTCCCGGCCGATATTGACCCGAAGAACTATGAAAGCGGCGTAAAGAACGCCTACAAGATCCTCGGCTGTGTCCTTGGCCTCCTCCTCGCCTATGAGATCGATGACCGTTTCCTGCACTTCAAGACCGAGGGGACGCTCACAGCACAGATCCTGAAGCTCCTTTTCGGACTTATCCCCCTTCTGGCGATCAAGGAGGGGCTCCGGGGGCCGCTTGATTGGATCTTTTGCGAGAATTTCGTATCCAACGGCATCCGTTATTTCCTTTTGACGGCGTTTGCCGGTGCCGTTTGGCCGATGACCTTCCCGTGGTTTGGCCGCCTTGCCGAGCGACTGACCGCGCACAAAAAGAAAAAAGAGGAGTGAAAGCTCCTCTTTTTTCTTTTAGTCCTCTTCGTTCCCGTCGAAGCGCCCGATGCCGATAAGCGAATCCACCGGGAGAGAGAAGATCACAGCGCCGCCGTCGGTCTTCAGCCCGGCCGCATCGCGGATCGATTCCATGATCTTCATCTTATATTCGTTGGTCGTCAGAAGAAACACGGTGTCGCTTTCCTTCGTGAAGGAGGTGCCGATCAGCTGCTCCGCAGGGGCGTTGCTCACGCTACGCGTGTGCAGGATCGTGGCACCGGTGGCACCGGCCGCACGGGCGGCATCCACCACATCCTCGGTGAACTTCTGATTGACAACCGCGACGATCATCTCATGCATTTTTTTGCGCTCCTTTTCGGTCATAGTAGAGGTACGCAGGGAGATCGTTCCGTCCTCCTTCACGGGGGTCGTGAGGATCGCCCGGCTGATGATGTTGGAGATCCCGGAGATCGGGAGGGTAAAGGCAATGCCGCGCCCCATCAGATACAGCTTCAGCCGTTTATTGATCGCACGCAGGAGGTGCTTCTCGCAATGATTGGGGATGAGCGCGTAGAGGAGGCGTTTTTCGATCTCATCAAGGCCAAGGTAGCTCATATAGTTGGATTTTACGGTACCAAAGGCGAGGGCAGAGAAGTGGAGTGAGACGCACATCTCGTTGCACACCTCGCTAAGGAGGGCCTCATCCTCCCGTCGGACAATGCAAACGAGCGCCTTGACACGAGGCTCGGCTTGCGGTTTTTTAGCCATAATACGCGCCTCCTTCCGTATAATCGAGGAAATACTCCTCCTCGGCAATAAAGCGCCTGACCGCTTGGTGCGACTTCATCTTGTAGATAAGACCCGTGATCTGGATCGAGATGATAGGCGTCATTGCCGTAAAGGCGACACAGCCAAAGGCCTCGGTCATAATGTTCCCCCCAAGGGTGGTGCAGGCCCCGATCGCCAGAGGGAGCACAAAGCCGCTCATCATCGTTCCGCTGGCAACACCGCCCGAGTCAAAGGCGATGCCCGTAAAGATGCGCGGAACAAAGAAGGAGAGCGCCAGCGAAATAATGTAGCCGGGGAGGAGGATCCAAAGGATCGAGATCCCCGTCAGGATCCGGATCATCGAGAGGCCGAGCGAGGCCGCGACACCGATCGACAGGCTAAGAAGGACGGCACGCGCCGAGATGGCGCCGGCCGTGATCTGCTCGACCTGCTTATTGAGGACATGGACTGCCGGCTCTGCGGTGATCATAAAGTACCCAAGCACCATGCCAATAGGGACGAGCGGGATGCCGTTCGCCATCTGTGCAAGCGAGCTGCCGAGGGCATAACCGACCGGCAAAAAGCCCATGTTGGCCCCCGTCAGAAAGACTACAAGCCCCAAGAAGGTGTAGAGAATACCAAAGCCGATCCTGAGGAGCTGCTTACCGCTGAAGGCCTTGGTCATCAGCTGAAAGAGGGCAGTGAAGGCGATGATCGGCAAAAGGGCGACAGCCACCTCTGCGGCGTGTGCCCCAAAGCCACCGAAGTATTGCACGATCCCCTCGCGCGTATCGGTCACAGGCACAAGATCAAGCGAATACTCACCGCCGCTCAGCCCATAGCAGATCCCGAGAATGAGCACAGAAAGAATCGGCCCGATGCTACACAGCGACACAAGGCCAAAGGAGTCATCGTGCCCTCCGCGCGAGGTGCGCGAGGAGGAAACGCCGGCACCGAGTGCCATGATAAAGGGAACCGTCATGGGGCCCGTGGTCACGCCGCCCGAATCGAAGGCGATAGCCCAGAAATCCGACGGAACAAAAAGGCAGAGAATAAAGGTGACCGCATAAAAGGCAACGAGAAGATACGAGAGCGGTATCCCGAGGACGATGCGGAAGAGCGCGATCACGAGGAAGACGCCGACCCCCACCGAGATCGTAAGGATCAGGAGCATATTGGGAACACCGGTCACAAGGTCGGCAAGGATCTGCAGATCAGGCTCCGAGACCGTGATAAGAACGCCGATGACAAAGGAAATAAAGGCTGTGACCCAAATATGCTTGGACTTTGCCAGATGGGAGCCGATTTTTGTGCCCAGCGGCTGCATAGACATTTCGGCGCCCATCGTAAAGACAGAAAGACCAAAGATCAGAGAAACGACACCAAAAAGAAAGAGAAGAAATGTGCCGGGATCCATCGGTGTGAGGGTCACACTAAGCAAAAAAACAATTCCGGCGATCGGCAGAATGGACCGCAGGGATTCATTCAGCTTTTCGCGAATAACAGAATTCATCGCCGACCTCCTTATGGAGCTGTATATTCGATAATCGAGAAGAGAAGCTCTCGAAATATTCCATATATAAGTATACCATATTTGTATAAATGCCGCAAGAGCCTTTCCTAAGAATAAAGTGTAAAATCCTGTTTTTTTCTCAAAAAAAGCGCGAAAAAAGGCGCCTGCCTCTTGACACGGGAAATGAAAAAACATATAATACTAATAATGTTGTTTTTTAAGGAGACCTGCGTTTTGAAGCTTAAGGTTTTGAAGTTCGGTGGCAGCTCATTGGCCGACGCCAAGCATTTTTCCATTGTTGCCGACATTGTAAAAGCCGAGAAGGAGCGCCGTTATGTCGTGCCCTCTGCCCCCGGAAAGCGCTTCAAGGAGGATGAAAAGGTCACAGACCTCCTCTACAAATGCCATTCCTTGGCCGCCGACGGGAAGGATATTTTTGATGTTTTTACCCGTATTTGCCAGAGATATAATGACATTATTCGCGACCTCTCGCTTGACCTTTCGCTCGATCATGAGTTCGCCATCATCCGCGAGGAGCTTAAGAACGGCGCCTCGGTCGACTATGCCGCCAGCCGTGGCGAATACCTGAACGGTCTCATTCTCTCGGCCTATCTCGGCTTTGATTTTGTGGATGCGCGTGACGTTATCTTCTTTAAGGAGGACGGCACCCTTGATGCCGAGCGCACCTATTCAACGATGGGGGCGGCCCTCCGCGAGCATACGCACGCTGTGATTCCCGGCTTTTACGGCTCAATGCCGAACGGCGATATCCGCACCTTCTCGCGTGGGGGCTCGGATATCACGGGCGCCATCGTTGCGCGTGCCGTGATGGCCGATATTTACGAAAACTGGACCGATGTTTCGGGCTTTATGATGGCCGACCCGCGTTGCATTGACGATCCGAAGCCGATCGACACCATCACCTATAAGGAGCTCCGTGAGCTTTCGTATATGGGCGCCACCGTCCTGCACGAGGATGCCGTTTTCCCGGTACGCTCGGCCGGGATCCCGATCAATATCCGCAACACGAATGACCCCTCTGCCAAGGGCACGCTCATCGTTCCTACCGCCCCCGAGAAAGACAATGACACCATCATCACCGGCATCGCCGGCAAGGTCGGCTTCTCGATCATTTCGATCGAAAAGGATATGATGAACTCCGAGCTCGGCTTTGGCCGTCGCGTGCTCCAGGTGCTGGAGGATAATAAGATCAACTTCGAGCATCTGCCGTCAAGCATTGATACGATGTGCGTCATCGTCAAGACCACCGAGATCGCCAATAAGCGTGACAAGATCATGGATGAGCTCTTCCGCTTGACAAATCCCGATTCTGTCGTGATCCACGACGGGATCGCCCTCGTTGCCGTTGTCGGTCGCGGTATGGTCCGTTCGAAGGGTACCGCCGCACGCATTTTCACAGCACTCGCCAACGCCGGCATCAACATCCGTATGATCGATCAGGGCTCGAGCGAGCTGAACATCATCGTCAGCGTTGAGGAAAGTGACTATATTCCGGCCCTGCGCGCCATCTACAACGAATTCAACTAAAAAAAGAAAACTCCTTTTTAAGGAGTTTTCTTTTTGACATCGTTTGACTTATGCCTGCTTGAAGCTCTGAACGGTCTCCTCAAACCAAGTGAAGACCGCCTTCTTTTCATCCTCGGTATAGCCCTTAATGAACTTGAAGGGCAGACCGCCGTTGATCGTGAGAATATTCTCGCAGAAGTTGCAGCCGGCGCCCTTGAGCCAATCGATAACGGGCTGGGCCTTGGCCATGTCACCATCGACGATCAGAGCCACGTTCTGGGCGAGATTCTTGTTGAGGCTCTCGCAGAAGCGGCGGAAGGTATCCTTGTACTTTGCGGTGGCCGTAAGGAAAATAACAACGATGCGCTCATTGTCGCAGGGGTAGGCGGGATCGATCTTGTCAGCAGCGTAATTGGAATATTCATCAGCCAGGGCCTTAGCAAGGCTCAGCATTTTGCCCTTGCCGGTGTTGGTGAGAACGCGCAGCTTCATCTTCATGGGTGGTTCCTCCTTGACGGGCTATACGCCCAATTTTATAATGTACACCAACAATTATAGCATAGTTTTTGCCGAATGAAAAGGCTTTTTTGAATTTTTTTCGGTTTTTTCGTCTTCCGCCCGAAAAACCACTGCCCCAAATTATACAAAATTTTAATTTTGTATAATTTGATATTTGCGGATAAAGTGGAAAACCTCTTGCAATGCCGACAAAAATTTGGTATCCTATGTATATCAAAGAGGATAGGACTCGTATGAAAGCAGACACCCACCTTCACATTTTACCGGGGATGGACAGCGGTCCTGTGTATCCCGGTGTCGCCGCCGAAATGCTCCGTCGGCTCTACGATGAAAAATTCCGTATTTTTGTGGCTGCCCCGCATTTTGATCATGGGCGGGAATCGGTCAGCGAATTTCTCTTGCGCCGCCCCTTGTCGGTCTCATCTCTGCCGGAGGCCTTCGGCAAGGACTT
>JAZSGE010000042.1:0-22159 GCA_045532575.1 Eubacteriales bacterium
TGGGGAAGAGACGGGGGTGTGGGGAAGAGACGAGGGTGTGGGGAACAGCCGGGGGTGTGGGGAACAGCCGGGGCGGATGCAAGAAATGGCATTGTTTCACGTGAAACATCGTTGACAAGCGAGACGGTCGATGATATAATAATAGTAACCACTATTTCTCCTAGGAGGAAAACACCATGAGTGCCATTTGCCTGGCCTTTGCCAATCAAAAGGGCGGCGTGGGGAAGACGACCTGCGTCATTAACATCGCCGCCGAGCTTGGGAAGCGCGGAAAGCGCGTGCTTCTCGTTGATATGGATCCGCAGGGGAACGCCACGAGCGGCCTCGGGATCGCCAAAAAATCGGTCAAGGTTTCCTCGTATCAGGTTCTGATCGGGGAGGCGGATGCCAAAAGCGCTATTCTTGTGACCGAATTCAAGAATTTGTCGCTGATCCCCTCGACAATTTCGCTTGTCGGGGCCGAATACGACCTGCACACGAGCGAGGAGCGCGGGAAAAATGCCGTGAATGCTCTCGCGCCCATCCGCGACGACTACGATTTCATTCTGATCGACTGTCCGCCGACCCTTGGGATGCTGACCATCAACGCGCTGGCCGCCGCTGACGGTGTGATCATCCCGATGCCCTGCGATTTCTTCTCGCTTGAGGGGCTGTCGCAGCTGAATCTGACCATCAAAAAGGTGCGCAGCCTGTACAATCCCTCGCTTGACATCACAGGGCTCCTCCTCACGATGTACAACAAGCGCCTGCTCCTGACGGCGCAGGTCGAGAACGAGCTCAAGAAGTACTATGCGGACAAGCTCTTCCGCACGACCATCTCGCGCAGCGTCAAGCTCGCCGAGGCGCCCGGCTTTGGCCGTCCGATCTCGTATTTTGATCCGTACGGCAAGGGCTCGCTGGAATACCGCGAGGTCGTCAAGGAGCTCCTGCTCCGCGTATAACACGCCCCTTTGCCAAACTTCGACTTATTTTGCCCCGAATACTGCCGTTTGCACGGTTATACTATAAAGGTATAAAGGAGAGAACCTATGCCACCCAAAAAACCGCAAGGACAATGGAGAGGCCTCGACACGCTTTTCCTTGAAAACTCGGTAGAGGATACCGCCGAAAACAAAAAAACCAGCCTCCGCATCGGTCTGATCGAGCCGAAAAGCGGTCAGCCGAGAAAGACCTTTGAGGCTCAGCCGCTCGAGCAGCTGGCCGCCTCGATCGCCACGCACGGCGTTCTCCAGCCCATCCTCGTGCGTGAGCTGCCGAACGGCAAATACCAGATCGTAGCCGGTGAGCGCCGTTGGCGCGCCTCCAAGCTCGCGGGGCTCCTTGAGGTGCCCGTCATTATCATCGAGGGGGATGAGCGCGAGGCCGCCGAGATCGCCCTTGTCGAGAACATCCAGAGAGAGGATCTCAACCCCGTCGAGGAGGCGATGGCGTACCGCGCGCTGGCCGATGACTACGGGATGACCCAGGAGGAGATCTCGCAGAAGATCGGCAAGAGCCGCTCGGCCATTGCCAACTTTGAGCGCCTCCTCGATCTCCCCGACGAGGTCCTGGCCCTTGTGGCCGCCAAGGATCTGTCAGCCGGTCACGCCCGTACCCTTCTGTCCCTGCGCGAGGAGAGCGACCGCATCGCCCTTGCGCACCGCGCGATCGCCGAGGAATGGTCGGTCCGCACGCTTGAGGAGCAGGTCAAGCGCCTCGCGCGCGCAAAAAAAGCGGCCGAAAAGGCCGCCGAGGAGCCCTCGGCCCCCGAAACCGGCTTTGCCGTGAATTACGCCGAGGTGCTGTCCAATCGCCTGATGCGCGAGCTTGGCCGCCGCGTGGTGATCGAGGAAGGGAAGCGCAAAAAGACGGTTACCTTCTATTACGAGGACAATGAGGACCTTGATGCCTTCCTGCGCCGCCTGTGCGGTGATGCCTTCATGGACGAGGAATAAGCCGTGAAGCTCCCCATTTTCGTCGCGCTTGCGGCCGAGGAAAACCCCTACACCTACCTGAATCCCGGCGGGATCGCCTTTAATCTCACCGTCCTGCTTGTGGGACTCCTGCTCGGCGGTCTTCTGGCGGCGATCGTGACCGTGTTTCACCAACGGCTCGTCAATCGCTTCTTTGCGGCGCTCCGCCGTGCCGAGGCCAACGACAAAAAAAGCGCCAAAACGCTGGAGGAGATCGGGATAAAGCCCCTCCTCGGGATGCGCCGTGCCCTCCTCTCGCGTACCTCGATCGTGCGGAAGCTGACGTCGGTCGTCCTGCCCGATGGCCGCGTGATCGAGCCGATCCACAGCCTGGATGACGACCTCGCCGCCGCCATGGCCGAGGATTCGGCGATCCACGCCGAGGATCCCACCTCGCCCCCCATTGCCCGGGCGCGCTACACGCCCCCCGGCGCCGCCGTGACGGAGGTCGCCGCCGAGGGCGGGGCCGCAGAAAGCGCCGCGGAGAGCGCAAAGAACGGTGCAAGTGTCACAGAAAGCGCCGCAGAGAGCGCAAAGAACGGTGCAAGTGTCACAGAAGGCGCCGCCGAGGCCGCCCTCCCGACGGCCACCGAGGGGGGAGCCGCCCACTTTGACGTTATGACAGCCGCCTATTTTCTTGACGATCTGCACCGCCGCCGCGCCGAGATCCGCTTTGAAAAGCGCGGCAACGATCTGCGCTTTCTGATCCCTGCGATCATTGCCTTTGTGGCGCTGTTCGCCACTCTCCCCGTGTATTTGCCTTATTTTGCCAAAATGCTCGACACGCTCCTTGCGACGATCCTGGGAGGCGGCGCATGAAGCGCCCGTCACGCAGGGTACGCCTTGCCCTCCTTATCGCGGTCGCCTCGCTCACCGTCGCCCTGGCGGTGGCGCTTGCGATCACGCTGGCGGCCGATGCCGCCGAGCGCCGTCGGCTTGAGGAGGAGCGGCAGAGGAACGAAAACGATCAGACGATCGTGACAGGCACTCCCCTAGCGCCCCCCTCCCTCCTTTCGGGCTACCGCCTGCTTTTTGAGGGGATCTCGGATTTCAGCCTCCTCTACTTTGGGGATGCCTCGATCTTCGGTCACGGGTCCTCGGATTTCTACGGCGAAGGGAGCGACACCGCGGCCTATCCCTACCGCCTCAAGATCCGCGCAGGGCTCCGCGAGGCCTACGGGGCGCCCGCCGGCTTTGTCGGCCACATCTACCCCCACGTCTCCCCCTCGTTTGAGCTCGGGCTCGCCGATATGCTGGCAAGCTACGACCCGACCTACCTCAACTACCGCCTTGCCGTGCTTGCCCCGGGGAGCGAGAACCTCGGGAGCGCCGACGGCTCGTCCTACGGCCGTGGGTTTGGCGCCGACCTTGAGAGCATGATCCGCAGCCTCCGCACATCGCTCCCCACCTGTGACATCCTGCTCGTTGTGCCGCACGCCGCCACCGAGACCGAGGCCGAGGCTATTCTCGCGCTCGCCGCGCATTACGGCCTCATCGCCGTCGATGCCCGTCCGCTCTTTACGGCCGACCCCACCCTCCTGCATACCGAGGGCGAGCACACGGGCCTGCCGAATGACCGTGGCCACACCGCCTACGCCGAGGCCATCCTCGGGGCGATCGCCACCGCCGCCGACAGCGCCTACACCTCCCCCGCACTCCCCACGGGGCGGCTCTACTGAGCGCCACCACAAAAAATAAAAAGGACGAAGAATTGCTACAATTCTTCGTCCTTTTTTAGCAGCATCCCCGGGGGAGATGCTTAATTTTTGTGAAGTTTTGTTTACTCCGTGTCGGAAGGGGCCGTGGGAGGTGCCTCGGCAGAGGTGCCGCCGGGGGTCTCGGCGGGAGCAGTGGTTGCGGTGGGGGCGGTGGTCCCGGCAGGGGCATCGGTGGGGACGGCGGTCTCGGCAGGGGCCGAGGTCAGCTTCCCACGGTGCAGAAGACGCCCGGCCAACGCCTTGGCCACCGCGAGGCTCTCGCGGAGGCGGATCCTTTCGGAATTCTTCTTTAAGAAGGAGCGGAGCTGGCGCTTGTGATGACAGAGCTTTTCGGGGCAATTGGCGCAAAGGAGCGCGCGGTTGGTCGCCGGGGAGAAGCGCTCGGGATGGCGTGCGACCGAGATCTCCCAAAAGACGAGGAGGGTCAGCGCCATGGCGAAGAGGAGGATCGTCGTCAGGTTTGGGATGAACGCAAGGGGCGTAAACATCATGGCGTAATCCCAGTTGTAGATGCGGCAGGAGGCACAGCACTTGTTCTTCATAAACCAGGTCTGGAAGGGGCAGAAGAAGAGAATGCAGATCATGTCGGCCACCGAGTAGAAGAGCGAAATGAGGAGCAGGATGCCGCTGTCGATGACCCCTGTGTAATAGAGGGCGGCAAAGATGCCGTTCAGCCCGACCCAAGCCCCGGCCACCGCCAGGGTGGAGCGCCAGGTCCCAAGGGCAAAGCGCCCGCCCTCGGCGGCAAGGCGCTCGGCCTCGGCCGAGGGGCGGTAATTGCGGCGGAACTGCTTCTGACAGCCCATGCTCTCAAAGCGCGAGGGGAAGAAGCGCAGGAGCATCTCGACCGCGAAGAAGAGCAGGATCGCGAAATGCAGCCAGGAGAGGCGCGAGAGGAAGGCCAGCGGCCGCTCGATGCCGCGGACACGGCCGTAAATATAAAACACGAGGGTCGCTATCAGCATCAGGGAGCGCAGCACGAGCTTTGCATAATGCAGCGCCGAGATGCGCGAGAGTCGTTCACGCTTGGCCATCGCCGTCTCCTTTCTACCGTCCTTTGAAATGTTTCCGTATATTTTTATTATACCGTATTTTTTTGCGCTTGGCAACCGTCTCGCCCCTTTTTTCCAAAAAGAAACCCTGTTGCATTTTAAGGCAACCTGTGCTATGATAATAAAGAGGGGACTTCGACAAGAGCCGCGCTGCTTCGTGGCTCGCTCCCCCAACCTACGCGAAAGGAATTCTTATGTACGACCAGATCATGCTGTTTATCTTCGGCTTCCTCCTGCTCATCAAGGGCGGCGATTGGTTTGTCGAAGGGGCGACGAGCATCGCCCACCGCTTCCACGTGCCCGAGCTGCTCATCGGCGCGACCGTCGTCTCGATCGGGACCACCCTCCCCGAGGTCATGGTCTCGGCCACCTCGGCGGTGTCAGGTCACGGCGAGATCGCCTACGGCAACGCCATCGGCTCGATCATCTGCAATACCGCGCTGATCGCCGCCATCACGATCGCCGTCCGCCCGGCGGCCGCCCCCGGCCGCGCCCTCAGGATCCCCGTCCTCTTCTTCTTCGGCTCGGCGGCCATCTATCTCTTCTCGGCGTATGCCCTCGGGCGCTTCCCGCGGTGGATCGGCTTCCTTCTCCTTGCCGTCTTCCTCGGGTATATGACCCTGCAGGTCCTCGCGGCACGCCGCGCGCCCCTTGCGATCTCAAACGAAAATCCCCTCCCCGAGGATGATGTGCACGATGAGGACCTCCCCGAGCTCTCTCTTCTCACCGCATTGGCAAAGCTCGTCCTTGGGGCGGCGCTCATCGCCCTCGGCGCCGATCTTCTCGTCGATAACGGTACCAAGATCGCCGAGGCCATCGGGGTTCCCGAGTCGGTCATTGCGCTGACCTTTGTCGCGCTCGGTACCTCGCTCCCCGAGCTTGTGACCGCCATCACCGCGCTCTCGAAGGGGCACGGCGCGCTCTCGCTCGGCAATATCATCGGCGCCAACATCTTCAACCTCGTCCTCGTCAGCGGCGTGTCGGTCACGCTCTCGCCCTTTGATGTTCCCGCCGGTACCACCCTCCTAGGGCTCCCGGCCTCGCTCGTCCTCGATATCCCCGTGATGCTCGCTGTCATGGCTCTCCTCACGGTACCCGCCCTCCTCCGTGGTAGACTCTACCGCTGGCAGGGCATCGCGCTGCTCGGCATCTACGCCGCCTTCTGCACTCTGCAATTCGTACTGTAAGGTTTACATAATAAGAAAAACGCACCCACAAGGGTGCGTTTTTCTGTTTTAATACACGCACAAGTAATACTCGCGCCCCTCACCGTCACACGGCCTCGCCTCGTAAAGGGGGGGACGTGAGCCGTCCATGCGACGGAGGACCGAAAGCCCCCGGCCGTCCTTTTTGGAGAGCGCCTCCTTGCGGACAAAGATCCGGACGGCGGCGCGGCAGGGGTCGGGGGCGGCGGCCACAAGGGCACGCTCGCGCTCATTGAAAAGAGTGAGAAGGCGGCGGGCGCGCCCCTCGTCGGTGTCGCCGTAGGCCTCAAGGTCGATCCCCACCTCAAAGGGCGCCAGCACAACAGCCAGGAGCCGCCCCGCGTGCGTCAGATTGAAGGCGATCTCCCCCTCGGCGAGCCTCGGCTTTCCGTGCTCGCCAAGCACAAGGGCGGGGAGGGGGCCCCCCGTCACCTCGCGGTAGGTCGCCGCCAGGAGGCGGAGCCCTGCCAGGCGCTGTGTCCTGACGGCCTCATGCCTCGGCTCCTTTGCATACTCCTCGGCCCCTGCGGGCAGGGGAACGGGAAGCGCCAGCGCCTCGGCGATCCCAAGATAACGGACGGTCAGCATCACAGATCAAGGATGATCGGCAGGATCATCGGGCGGCGCTTCGTCTTCTTGAAGAGCAGGCGCGAGAGCTCCTCCTTGATGCCGTTCTTCATTTCGTTAAAGTCAAACACGCCGCGGTCGAGCATCCCCTCGAGCGTCCGCG
The DNA here is from genome assembly GCA_045532575.1 of Eubacteriales bacterium. Lineage (GTDB taxonomy): Bacteria > Bacillota > Clostridia > Oscillospirales > CAG-272 > UBA1740. The sequence goes on from JAZSGE010000042.1 coordinate 6,658, forward strand.
CGGCCAGGGTGCGCGCCTCGTCCATCAGGCTCTCGGCCTCCTTGACGTACACGAACCCGCGCGACACGATCTCGGGCCCGGCCATCACGAGCCCCTCATGGCGATCGACCGTCGCCACCACGGCGATCAGGCCGTCCTCCGAGAGGAGCTTGCGGTCGCGGAGCACCGCCGTACCGACGTCGCCAATGCCCGACCCGTCCACCATCACGCGCCCGGCAGGGACACTCCCCGCAAAGGCGGCGTGCTCCTCGTCAAGCTCGAGGACGCGGCCGTTCTCACCGAGGAAGATGTTCTCGGGGGAGATCCCCATAAACTCGGCGATCTCCTTATGGGCAAAGAGATGGCGCGCCTCGCCGTGGATCGGCATGAAGTAACGCGGCTGTGTCAGGGCGATCATCAGCTTCAGCTCCTCGCTGCAGGCGTGGCCCGACACGTGGATCCCCTCGATCGAATCGTCATTCTCAACGCGGATGCCCGAGGCGATCAGGGTGTTGATGATCTTCCCGATCAGCTTTTCATTGCCGGGGATGGCCGAGGAGGAGAGCACCACCACGTCCTGCGAGGAGAGGGTCACGCGGTCATGCGCGCCGAAGGCCATGCGGTAAAGCGCCGACATCGGCTCGCCCTGGCTGCCGGTCGTCAGGAGGGTCAGCTGGGCGGGGGTATAGCGCTTCATATCCTGCGGCCCGATGATCGTGCCCTCGGGGGCCGTGATGTACCCGAGCTCGACCGCCGCACCGACAACGCTCGTCATGCTGCGGCCAAAGACCACCACGTGCCGCCCGTGGCGCACCGAGGCATCAATGATCTGCTGGACACGGTGGACGTTCGACGAGAAGGTGGCGACCACAAGACGGCGGTCGGGGTATTTCATAAAGAGATGCTCAAGCGAGCCGCCGACCCGGCGCTCGGAGGGCGTGTAGCCCACGCGCTCGGCGTTGGTGGATTCGCCAAGGAGGAGCAGGACCCCCTCCTTGCCGATCTCGGCAATGCGCCCGAGGTCCATCATCCGTCCGCCGATCGGCGAGACATCCAGCTTATAGTCGCCGGTGTGGAAGACGGTGCCGACCGGGGTCGTGATCGCGATGGCCGAGGCATCGGGAATTGAATGGTTGACGTGCACGAACTCGGCACGGAAGGCGCCGAGCGTGACGGTATCGCCCGCCTTCACACAGCGAAGATCGGGCTTTTTCGAAAGGCGCACCTCCTCGAGCTTGTGCCCGAGGATGCCGAGCGTCAGCGCGGTGCCAAAGACCGGCACGTGCAATTCGCGCAGAAGGTAGGGCACGCCGCCGATGTGGTCCTCATGGCCGTGCGTCAGGAGGACGCCGCGCACACGCTTTGCGTTCTCGGTCAGGTAGCTGATGTCGGGGATCACAAGGTCGACCCCGGGCATCTCCTCGTCCGGGAAGGCGATCCCGGCATCGATCACCACGATGTCGTCACCGTACTCGATGGCGCACATGTTCTTGCCGATCTCGTGGAGCCCCCCGAGGAAGACGACACGGAGCTTGGCCGTCGGCTTTTTCCGGCGCTTTTGCGCCCCCTTCGCCCCGTCGGCGGTCACTGCGCCCTTAGGCGAGGGCTTCTTCGCCGTCTTCGGCGAGGGGGTCAGAGGGTAGGCGGAGGGGGTGCGCTTTGTTTCCCTTGCGCCCTTCGTGGCCTTCTTAGCCTTAGGGGCCGCATCGACTCCCGCCGCCCCCTTGCGCGGCCGTTTCTCGGTCGCTTGGGCCTTCGGCGCCGCGCCCGTCTCGGGGCGGCGGACCTTGGTTTCCGCAGGGCGGGCCTCCTTCGGCGCCGGCTTTTTTTGCGCCTCCTTGCCGTTCTTCGGCAGAGGGCGCGCTTCTTTTTTCAGCTTTTCCATGGATATTCCGTTTCTGTCGCGGCTTTTTCAAGCGAAACCGAAAACGGGGAGCCTGCAAGCTCCCCTAAGGACACCCGCCGCGACGGACGGTATCCCTCGGGCTTATTCTTTTCTTTATGTAACCCCCGCGCCGCTCCGTAAGGACGCCGATCGCGGAGAAGAAAGCTCAGCACAAAAGAAAGGGGAGGAGCGTGACCGCCCCAAGCGCCGCCCCGAGAAGAAAGGGGAGGAGAGAGGGCCGCCCCCGCCGCCGATGGGGGCGCGGCAGAGTCACCTCCTCAAGGAGGCGGTTGGCCGCAGCCACAATATCGCCCTCCTCGGGCACAGACGCCGAGGGATCGTCCCTCAGCACAAAAAATACCTCTTCAAACCAGCGGCTGTCAGGCTTTTGCAGTCGCACGACCCGTTTTTCACATCCTCTGACCATTGCTACACCTCGTCCATCATTCAGAGGAAGTATATGCCATTCGGGGTCTTCTTATTCAGCGTATAGCCGAAAATCTCGCGCGTTGCAAAAACGCGTGAGTTACCGTGACCTCCGAGGGGCGGCGGCGTGAGCCGCCCCCGGGGTCGATACAAAAGGGAAGGTTCTTTGGATAGGGAAGGGCACCCGCCCTTCGGGAAGGACACGCACGGAGGGGGCTCCGTGCGAAGGAGCGCAGGAAAAGGGCGCTTAAAATCGGATGATTTTCCTGTGATCCGTGCGAAGGAAGGGTTACCCCTTTCGTGCGAAGGAGCGCAGGGAAAGGGCCGATTAAAATCGGATGATTTTTCTGTGATCCAAGCGATGGAAGGGTTACCCCTTTCGAGCGATGGAGCGCAGGAAAAGGGCCGATTTTTATCTGTTTTTCAGGAAGACGTCGAACAGATTTCCTTCCTTCGCGCCCGTCTTGTTGTCGGTGGCCTCAAAGCCAAACTCGTCAAGATCATCCTCGGCCGGAGCGGCAGGGGCGGGAGCAGGAGCAGGGGCGGGAGCAGGAGCGGGAGCCGGGGCAGGAGCGGGAGCAGGCTCAACCACGGGAGCCGGAGCAGGCTCAACCACGGGCGCGGGCTCAACCACAGGGGCCGGAGCAGGCTCGACCACGGGGGCGGGCTCGACGACGGGGGCAGGCTCGACCACGGGGGCAGGAGCGGGAGCAAAGGTCGCGGGCTCCTCCGCCACAAAGGGAGCGGGCACGGGCTCGGGCTCGACGACGGGGGCAGGCTCGACCACGGGAGCCGGCGCGGGAGCGGCGGGAGCGGGAGGAAGGGTCTTCTTACGGGCCGGCTTCTTCGCCTTCTCCACGATCACCTCATAGGTATCATCAAGCAGGTCATCGATGCTGATCCCAAAGAGCAGCTTGATCGCGATCAGCTTCTCCGCCTCGGGATAGGAATCACCGACCTCCCATTTGTAGACCGCCTGGCGCGTCACGCCGACTGCGCGGGCGAATCCCTCCTGGGTGAAGCCGTTGGCCTTTCTGAGTGCCACGATCTTTTCATTGTACTTCATCTTCGTAGAACCTTTCTGTGTGATTTTTATATTTCCTATTCATCATCAACCGTTTGGAATGCGACCGGGGTGAAATTGTCACAGCGCCAGCCCCCCTCGGTCAGGACGAGCCGGAGCTCGAGGCTGCGCAGGACGGTAACGCCGTCCTTTGTCACCTTAACGTCAAGCGTGACGGTGGCAGAGTCAACGCCGGCGTCGGTCATCGTCATCGTATCAAAGAGATACTCGTGCGTGACACCGCGATACCAGGAGAGCATCGGCTCACGCTCGGCAAGGATCAGGACACCCTTCCCTTGGGCGATCGAGCGCTCCTGATATTCATAATAGAGCTCCCCCTCGGGGAAGGCCTTGGCATAGAGGACGGCAACGAGGGGTGCCGTGTAGACCGCCTCGGCGGCGGCCTTCAGCCCGTCAAGCGAGGTGATGCCGTAGGAGGCGAGCCACTCTTCGTCGGTCGGGTAGTATTTCCCGATGGCGATGGCCCCCACCTTCACGGGGACACCGTCCCCGAGGAAGGCGATATTGACCGGCACCGAGCGCGTGATCAGGTCGCGCGCTATCGGCAGGATCTCGCCCTCGGTCACGTAGTCCGCGCCCCCGCCGCAGGCGGTCAGGGGGAGGAGAAGGACAAGGGTAAGAAGGAGGGCGAGGGCACGCTTCATTCGTCGGCCTCCCCGGAGGCGGGAGCCTCACCCGCTTCCTCGGTCGGCAGGGCCGTGGGCAGCTCTTCATCGGCCGGGGCCTCGGCGATCTCCTCCTCGATCTCTTCCTCCTTTTCAAGACGGGTGAAGGTCACGACCTTCTCGTCCTCAGAGAGGCGCATCACGATGACGCCGCCCGCCGTACGCGAGTAGCTCGAGATGCCAACGACCGGCGTGCGGATGATGACACCGCCCGAGGTGATGATCATGATGTCATCCTCCTCGTCCACCGCGCAGCAGGCAGCAAGGCAGCCCGTCTTTTCCGTGATGTTATGGCAGGTGACACCGGCGCCGCCGCGGTTCTTCAAGGCACGGAATTCGTCAAAACTCGACCGCTTTCCGTAGCCTTTTTCTGTAATTGTAAGGAATTCTTTACCTTCCTCAACGATGGCGACACCAACGACCTCGTCATCGTCACGGAGCGAGATGCCGCGCACACCGCGGGCCACACGGCCCATGACGCGCACCGTTTCCTCGGTGAAGCGGGTCGCAAGACCTCTCCTTGTGGCGAGGATCAGATCACCGCCGCCCTTCGTATGGCGGACAAAGAGGAGCTCGTCACCCTCGTCAAGCACGAGGGCGCGCTTACCGCCACGGCGCTGGTATTCGTACTCGGAAAGGAGGGTACGCTTGATGATACCGCGCTTGGTGATCATCGTGAGGTACTCCTCGTCCGAGAAGCCGGCGATCGGGATGATGGCCGTGATCTTCTCGCCCTCCTCGAGCTCAAGGATATTGACAATGTTTGTGCCCTTGGCGGTACGCGAGGCCTCGGGGATGCGATAGGCCTTTCTCGTGTAGACCTTACCGAGGTTCGTGAAGAACATCAGGTATTCGTGGCTGTTTGAGACGAGGACGTTCTCAACGAAGTCCTCCTCCTTGGTGGTCATACCCATGATGCCCTTGCCGCCGCGGTGCTGTGCCGCGTAGGTGGCGGCGGGCTGGCGCTTGATGTAGCCGCCGTGGGTCAGGGTGATGACGCAGGTGTGGCGCGGGATGAGATCCTCAAGGTCGATCTCATCGGTCGCCTCGACAAGCTCGGTGCGGCGGTCGTCGCCGTACTTCTCCTTGACGAGGAGTAACTCATCGCGGATGATCTCCTTGACCTTCTCTTCATCGGCGAGGATGGCACGCAGCTCGCCGACGCGCAGGGTCAGCTTTTCGAGCCTATCCTCGATCTTCTGCCGCTCAAGGCCCGAGAGCTTACCGAGCGTCATCTCCACGATGGCCTGCGCCTGCGCCTCGGAAAGACCGAAGGAGGCACACAGCTTTTCCTTCGCCTCGGGGATCGAGGCCGAATGGCGGATGATCTCGATCACCTCGTCGATATGGTCGAGGGCGATCTTGTAGCCCTCGTAGATGTGCATCTCGGCGAGCGATTTTTCAAGCTCAAAGCGGGTGCGGCGGACGATGACATCCTCCTGGTGGCGGATGTAGTGGTCAAGGATATCGGGGAGCGAGAGGACCTTCGGCTCACCGCCGACGAGCGCCAGCATATTGACGGCGCAGGTGCTCTGCAGCTGGGTGTACTTATAGAGCTGATTGAGGATGACCTCGCCGTTCGCGTCACGGCGGTACTCGACCACGATGCGCATGCCGGCACGGCCCGATTCGTCACGGATGTCGGTGATGCCCTCAATCTTCTTGTCCTTGACAAGGTCGGCCATCGAGGCGGCGAGCTGGCTCTTGTTCACCATGTACGGGATCTCGGTGACGATGATGCGGTGCTCGTTCTCCTCAATGCGCGCACGGGCACGCACGATCACGCGGCCGCGGCCGGTGGCGTAGGCATCGTACATCCCGCGCGAGCCGTAGATGATGCCGTAGGTCGGGAAGTCGGGCCCCTTTACGTACTGCATCAGCTCCTCGACCGAGCAGGCGGGGTGGTCCATCCGGTAGATGGTGCCGTCAATAACCTCACCGAGGTTATGCGGCGGAATGTTGGTCGCCATACCGACGGCGATACCCACCGAGCCGTTGACGAGAATGTTCGGGAAGCGCGAGGGGAGCACGGTCGGCTCACGGCGGCTGTTATCAAAGTTCGGGGTAAAATCAACGACGTTCTTTTCGATGTCGCTCATCATGTGAGCGGCGATCCTCTCCATCCTCGCCTCGGTGTAACGGTAGGCGGCGGCGGGGTCACCGTCAACGTTACCGAAGTTACCGTGACCCTCAACAAGGGGATAGCGGAGCGAGAAGGACTGTGCCATACGCACCATCGTGTCGTACACGGCCGCGTCGCCGTGCGGATGGTAGCGACCGAGCACGTTACCGACCGTCGTTGCCGATTTGCGGAAGGGCTTATCGTGGGTGAGCCCGTCCTCGTACATCGCGTACATGATGCGGCGCTGACCCGGCTTCATACCGTCGCGCACGTCGGGGAGGGCGCGCGAGGTGATAACGCTCATGGAATATTCGAGGAAGGCCTGTCTGACCTCCTTTTCCATGTAGCGGTTTTCTATCTTCTGCAGGGGGAAGGAAAGGTCGTCACCCTGCGCCTTATGCTCATGTGCCATTGCTTTCTTTCTCCCTTCTTAAATATCGAGATTTTCGACGAATTTCGCATTCTGCTCGATGAACTCACGCCGCGGCTCAACGTCGTCCCCCATCAGGAGGGAGAAGATCTGGTCGCAAAGGATGGCATCGCTCATCTCCACGCGCAGGAGGGTACGGGTCTCGGGGTTCATCGTGGTCTCCCAGAGCTGCTCGGGGTCCATTTCACCAAGACCCTTGTAGCGCTCGGCCTCGATGTTACCGCCAAGCTCCTCGATGATCTGATCCCGCTCCTCATCCGAGAAGGCGTATCTCTCCTGCTTGCCCTTCTTGATCTTATAAAGCGGCGGCTGGGCGAGATAGACGTGCCCCTCCTCGATCAGCTTCTTCATATGACGGAAGAGGAAGGTGAGAAGCAGGACGCGGATGTGTGCACCGTCAACGTCGGCATCGGCCATCAGGACGATCTTGCCGTAGCGGAGCTTTTCAATATCAAACTCCTCACCGATGCCGCAGCCGAGCGACTGGATGATCGGGATCAGGGAGGTGTTCGAGTAGACCTTGTCGCGGCTGGATTTTTCAACGTTCAGCACCTTACCGCGGAGGGGGAGGATGGCCTGGAAGCGGCTGTCACGGCAGTCCTTGGCCGAGCCGCCTGCCGAGTCACCCTCGACAAGATAGAGCTCGGTGAGCTCGGCGCGCTTTTCCTGGCAGTCCCAGAGCTTGCCGGGCAGACCGCCGCCCTCGAGCACGCCCTTACGGCGGGTCAGCTCGCGCGCCTTACGCGCCGCCTCACGCGCACGGAAGGCGGCCATCGCCTTTTCAATGATGGCACGGCCCGAGCCGGGATTTTCTTCAAAGTATTCCTCCATCTTCTTCGAGACGATGGAGTCAACAAGCACGCGCACCTCGGAGTTACCGAGCTTGGCCTTGGTCTGGCTCTCAAACTGCGCATCCTGGAGCTTGACGCTGACGATGGCGGTGATGCCCTCGCGCACGTCTTCACCCGAGAGGTTCTTGTCGTTCTCCTTCAGGGCACCGATCTTACGGGCGTAGTCGTTGATCGCCTTGGTGATGGCCGACTTGAAGCCGGTCTCGTGCGTGCCGCCCTCGACCGTGGCCATATTGTTGGCGAACGAGATGAGAGTCTCGTTATAGGAATCGTTGTACTGGAGCGCGACCTCGGCCAAAATACCGTTCTTCTCGCCGCGCATATAGACGATGTCCTTATGGATCAGGGCCGAATGCTTCTGCGCGTTCAGATATTCGACAAAGGAGATGATACCACCCTCATAGCACAGCTCCTCGCTGACCTCCTCCTCGCCCCGCAGATCCGAAAGGATGATCTTGACACCGGCATTCAGGAAGGACTGCTCGCGCATTCTCGCCAGCACTCTCTCGTAATCGAACACCGTCTCCTCAAAGATGGTCGGGTCGGGCTTGAAGGTGACGGTCACGCCGCGACGGTCGGTCTCGCCCTCGCAGGCAAAGGGACGCTCCACGTGCCCGCGCGCGAAGCGCTCGGTGTATCTCTTGCCGCCGCGGTGGTTTGAGACCTCAAGCCACTCGGAAAGGGCATTGACGACCGAGGCACCGACGCCGTGAAGACCGCCGGCGATCTTATAGCCGTCACCGCCGAACTTACCGCCGGCGTGCAGGACCGTGTAGATGACCTCAAGCGTCGGAAGCCCGGTCTTCTCGTTCATACCGTCGGGGATACCGCGCCCGTCATCCTCCACCGTCACGCTCCCATCCTTGTTCAGGCTCACGCGGATGGTGGTGCAATAGCCGGCGAGAGCCTCGTCGATCGCGTTGTCCACGATCTCATTGATCAGATGGTGAAGACCCTGCGAGGAGGTCGTGCCGATGTACATACCCGGGCGCTTACGGACGGCCTCAAGACCCTCCAACACCTGGATCTGACTATCGTTATACGCCTGCGTTTCGATGATCTTTTCTTCCATAGCTTCCTTCCTTGTCTTTCCCCCAAAGGGGTATGCTTCTTGACGGGCAAGCGAGCCCTGTAATTTTATTTTTCCTATGAGCCCCGCCGTACGGCGCGGCGGCAAAGGACGCGCGGCGCGTTGCGGGTAAGGTAGAGGTGCTTACCTTCCTTCCCTGCCGTCACAACGAACGACACGGGGATCTCCTCGGTCGCTACCGTCAGCTGCCCCTCCCTTTCAAAGTGACGGAGGGCAGTTTTTGTTGCCGGCTCAACGGTGGCGCTGTCCATATCAAAGATACCTACAATATTTTCCTTTTGTAAATAATACTCGTCATTCAGCCACAATCTCATACGACCCTCCCACCGTTTTGATGCGCTGTGCGTCTCCATCGCCAAAGTCGCGGTCATCGCACGCGGTGACAAGGATCTGCCTCCCCTTGAGAGAGGAGAGGAGAAACCGGCGGCGCTCGGGATCGAGCTCACTCAAAACGTCGTCAAACAGAAAGACGGGATACTCACCGAAAAGACGGTTGGATACCTCCCCCTCGGCAAGCTTCATGGCTAAGGTGATCGAGCGCTGCTGCCCCTGCGAGGCAAACTCGCGCGCCGCATGGCCGCCGATCGTTATCTCAAGATCGTCGTGATGCGGACCGAAGACGGTAAAGCCGGCCGCGACCTCACGGCGGATGTCGCTCCTTAATAGAGTAACATAACGTTCACTTAAAATGGGGACGCTTTCTTCCTCTATCTCACAAAGATAGGAGAGCGAAAGGGCCTCCCGCCCCTCCGAGAAGGCATGGAGCAGGGCCGCCGCCGGAGGGGCTAAGGCCGCCACGTATTCATACCTCTTCTTGACGATGCGGGCCGCCGCCTCTGCCAGCTTCTGACTCCATACATCAAGCTCGTCGCTGTACAAAGGCCCCCCCTTCTGTGCCATTTTCAGAAGACTGTTGCGATTCTCAAGGATCCTCTGGTAGGTGGCGTACAGGGTAAGGTAGGCAGGGTCGTTCTGGGCAATGGCAATATTGAGAAACTCACGCCGCTTTTCGGGGCTCCCCTTAATGAGCATCAGATGCTCGGGGTGGAAGAGCACCGCGCGGAAATGCCCGATCATCTCGCCTGCCGTATCAACGGGGGCACCGTTGCGCTTCCTTACCTTTTCCTTTAAAAAGGAGCGATAGAGGAGGGTCTGATTACGGCCGCCACCAAGGAAGGAGGCCTCAATCTCAAAGCCACCGTCACCAAAGCGGCAGAGCTCACGGTCACTCGCTCCGCGGAAGCTCTTGCCCCGCGCGAAGTAATAGACCGCCTCAAGGAGATTGGTCTTCCCCTCGGCGTTATTCCCGTAAAGGAGGTTGACACCGGGAGAAAAGTGAACGGTCGCCCGTTCTATGTTACGGAAGGAGACAGCACGAAGGCTTTGTATCTCCATTTATTCGGACATGCGGACGGGGAGCACCATATAGAAGAATTTCTCCTCCTGCTCCTCCTTCGGCTCGATCGTCACGCTGCTCTTGGCATTCTTCAGGGTAAGGAGGACCTCCTCCCCCTCGGCCGCGCGGACGCTGTTGATGAGAAAGCGGCAGTTAAAGCCGATCTCAATGTTCTCGCCCGTATGCTGGCAGGCCATCTCGTCATACACCTTCCCCGAGACCGAGGTCGAGGTCAGGGTCATAAGGTTATCCTCAATCAGGAGGCGCACATAGCTCCGCCCGTTCGATTGGCTCTTATCCTCGGCCACAAGATTGGCTCTTTCCAGCCCCTCAAGGAGGCGGGCACGGTCGACCGTCACAAAAATGGTCTGATCCTTCGGCATGATGCGGTGATAATCAATGTAATCCTCATCAATGAGACGGGTAAAGAAGGTCATCTCATCGAGATGGAAGATGGCATGGCGCCGCGTTAAGAAGACATTGATCCTTTCTTCACTCTCGGGCAGAATGCGGAGCAGCTCATTGAGCGCATGCCCCGGCACGATAAACTCAAACGCCGGCGAATCGACAGCGCCGATGTCCTTGACCTCGCACGCCTTCGTAATATAGGAAAGAGTGAAGCTGTCACACGATACGATCTCAAGAGTACCGTCCATAATACGGAAGAAGGCGCCGCCGAGCATCGGGCGCGACTCCTGGGGCTCACCCACCGAGTGGATGACCTTGCCTATCATGCGCTTTAAGATCGAGGCATCGATCTCAAAGCCCTTCTCACCCGAAAGGACAGGGAGATTCGGAAAATCGCTGCCCCTGAGAGCAAAGAGGGAGAAGGAGGAGGCACCGCTCGAGATCTTGGCGTTGAAGCGATCGTCCACCTCCAGGGTCACCTCATCCTCGGGCATGACCTTCAGAATGTGGAGAAGACGGGTGGCATTGATTATAAAGCTGCCGCCCTCGGCGATCTCAAGGGCCTCAATCTCGGAGACCGTACCCTTTTTCATATCGTAGGTAGACAGGCGGATCCTGTCCTCCACCGTTTCGATCAATACACCCTCAATGGAGGCAATGGTGTTTTTATTTGACACCGTCCCCATCGCAGGGGTCAGCTTTTCAAGAAAACGCGATCTTCCGAACGTGATCTTCATACGGGTTCCTTTCCTCCGCACAGGATGCGGATATACAAAACGAAAATAAAATAAATACTAACCTTTATAGTAGCAGTAGTAGGGGCGGGGGAAAGTGTGGAAAACTCAAATAAGGGTTGGTTTATAAGGGTTTTTTGAGCCTATACTTTCAACACCGCTTAAGGGAGAAGCTGTGTATAAGGTGGGAAAAGGGGATATCCTTTGTAAGGAAGACTCTTTTCCACCGCATTTCTAACACCGAAATCCACAGAAATGTGGAAAACTCAGCCGCGGATCTCGCGGATCATTTCTTCAATATCGTATTCGGTCGAGGGGTTCTCGCGGATGCTCTTTTCGACCGTCTTGATCGAGTTGATGACCGTCGTATGATCCCTGTCAAAGTGCACGCCGATCGCCGATTGCGAAAGGTCGGTCAGCTGGCGGATCAGATAAATGCAGATGTGGCGCGCTGTCGCAATGGTCTGCGTGCGGCGGTTGCCCTTGATATCGTCGGGATGGACGTTATAACGGCGGCACACCACGCGGAAGATCTTGTCGACGACATCAGCCGTCACGGTCGGAGTGCGGAGAAGATCGGCGATCGAGCGGCGGCACATATCGAGAGTGACCTCGGAGGAGGAGATCATCGTGATCCCCTTGAGCCTGTGGATGGCCCCCTCGATCTGACGGATGTTTTCGGTCAGGTTTTCAGCTAAGAAGGCAATGACATCGGGCGGCAGATACAGAGTGTCCTCGGTCGCCTTTTTCTGAATGATGGCGGTCCTGAGCTCGGTCGAGGGAGGCTGGATGTCGGCAAGCTGGCCCCATTCAAACCGTGTGAGCAGCCGCTCCTCAAGCGGGCGGATCTCACGCGGCGGCCGGTCCGACGTCAGGATGATCTGCTTTCCTTCCTCATAAAGCGCCGAGAAGGTGTGGAAGAATTCCTCCTGTGTCTGCACCTTACCGGCAATGAATTGGATATCGTCAATAAGGAGGATGTCGGCGGTGCGGTAATACGAGCGGAAGGCAGCCGTCGAATTGTTCTGCATGGCGCTGATCAGCTCGGTCGTGAAGTCCTCGCCTCTCTTATACACGATGCGGACGTTCGGGTTTTTCTTTTTGATCTCATTCGTGATGGCGTAGAGCAGGTGAGTTTTTCCAAGGCCGCTTTTACCGTAAATAAAGAGAGGATTGTAGATATTCTCGTTTTCGGCTCCCATATCGCAGGCAAAGCGGGCCACCGCCAGGGCGGCGGCATGGGCAAAGCGGTTGGAGTCGGCAACCAGGAAGTTTTCAAAGGTGTAGCGCTCAACGATTGTCTTCGGATTCTGGATATCCTGAATATTGATCTGATAGGGCTCCTTTTCCTCGACCTCGGGGATCTCCTCCTCCTTCGTCTCAAACACGGGGGGAGTCACCGCGCCCTCACGGCAGACAAAGGAGACCTCGATGTGACAGCCCATGACGGACGAGAGGCACTCCTCGATGACAGGGCGATAATTTTCCTGTAAAAAGCGGATCTTGAAGTTGGATTTGGTAGAGAATACGGCATCCTTATCGGTCAGATCCTCGAGGACAAGATCGCGGAACCATACGGCAAACACGTTCTGTGCGTATCTCTCGCGCAGAAGATGAAGCACAGCCTCGCCGATCTCGAGAAACTCGTTTTCCATCGTCTTTCTCCCTTCCTCCCGTAATTTTACACTATATATGTTTATTATAACATATTATTACTAATATTACAATAGAAAAAGACGAAAAATGTAATAATAAATTTACATTTCTCATCTTTAAAATAAGGATTGAAAATTGTCTGCGGATTTGGTATACTGTTGGAGTAAAGGAGTGAATGGTATGAAGCTGAGTCTTTTGATCCCCGTGTACAACGAGGAGGATATATTGAATGCAACGGTCGATGAGATCAGGGAGTATATGGAGGCTGCCTTTCCCGGGGAGTACGAGGTCATTTTTATCAATGACGGCTCGTCCGATGCCTCGGAGGAGATACTCAAAAGGAGCACGGGTGGGCCTCTCCGCTATGTGTCCTATGGGGAAAACCGAGGGAAGGGCTATGCCATCCGCTGCGGCGTCAAGGAGGCCCTTGGCGACGTTATCCTCTTCACCGACTGTGACCTCGCCTACGGCACCGAGGTGATCAAGACCTTTTACGATACTCTGGCGGCCCCCGATGCGCCCGACGGTGCCGTCGGTTCGCGCATTCTCCATAAGGACGGCTACGCCTCCTATACCCTCGGGCGGAAGATCGTCAGCCGCGCCTATCTTCTTGTCCTCCGTCTTTACGGCGGCCTTTCGCTGTCCGATTCGCAATGCGGCTGCAAGGGCTTCCGCCGTGAGGCTGCCAAGCGCATCTTCTCGCTTGCCGAGGTCGATCGCTTTGCCTTTGACTTTGAGGCGATCCTTTTGTCTCAGCATCTCGGGATGCGCCTTACGGAGGTGCCGGTGGCCGTCCTCCGCCACGGGAAGTCGAGCGTGCGCGTCGTCCGTGATACCCTCCGTATGCTCGGCGACCTGCGCCGCATGAAAAAGCGCATCAAAAAGATAGAAAAGTAAGACACATCCCCTTATATATCTATAAAAGGTAAAGAAAACCACCCGTTTCGGGTGGTTTTCTTATCTTATTTTTCAATGAGGAGATAGGCGGTGCGGTGGCCGTGGATGACGGTCGTATCCTCAAGGACTGCCACCATATTAGGCAGGTGCTCATAGCTTGAGAGCATTGATTGGTACATAGCCTCGGCATTTTCCTTTTCCTTGAAAACGTAGATGTCGAGCCATTCGCCGGGGCGCGTTGCCTTCAGGGTTGCCGAGAGGTGAGCGTGCAGATTCTCCTCGCGGTAGGTCACGGTGAAGCCCTCCTTCTCAAGGATGCGTGCCGCACGCTCGATGGTGCTGGAGCACGAAAGGAGAGAAAAGAGGAGAGAAAAGAGGAGGAGGAGAGAGAGGAGTCTTACGGATGCTTTCATAGTTACCTCCAAAGGAAGAGGGCCGCCGCCGGAGGGATGACCATCCCATCGTCCAAGAGGCCGTCCATAATACCGAGGAAAAAGAAGATGGCAAGAGACACGGCACAAAGCAGGATCGACACGATCGAGGTGATAAGGCCCGTCAGCGCCAGAGGGTCAAATCGGCCGCGGCGCACTCTGTCGATCACGGCGAAGATGATGCCGGCAAGCCCTGTCGGTATGCCGCAGCAGCTGCAGCAGATCACACCGAAAAGACCGAGCACGAGCGAGGTAATGGCCAGCCCCTGCCCCATCGGCTTCCTTTCGTTTGGGTTACCTAAAAATTCCGCCTCGGTCGGCTCGGCCGCAGGGGAGGTATCCTTGGCGGGCTCCTCGGGGCGGTCGGTGCTTTCGCCCTTCGGCGCCTCGGCGGGAGTCGCTCCCGGCGGTGTATACGAGGAGGACCTTGTCTCCTCCGGCTTTTGGAAGATAGGATCGGAAGGGTTCATGATTCCTCCTTGTCGCTTGACGTTTACAGCGTAACATGGTATACTGTCGTTAGTGTCAGTATACCACAAAAAAGAGCAAAGTGCAATATGTTTTTAAGGAGGGTAAAAAATGAAAGAAAAAAAGCCGCTCTCCTTTCGCGCGCTCTATCTGATCACAAACGCCGCCCTCGTCGCCGCCCTCCTTTTGTTTCTCCTCCTCGATCGCCTGGATGTCTTTGATAAGATCCTGATCTGCACCCTGCATCTGATCGGGATCTATTGCCCGACCTGCGGCATCACACGGGCCACCCACGCCCTCCTCCGTCTGGATCCCTTAGCCGCCCTCCGCTACAATCCCTGCATCTTCCCCCTCCTTGCCCTCGTTCTTTACTATGAGATCTGCGCCCTTCGCGGCGCCATCCTGAATGACAAAGCCCCCCTGACCGCGGCCAAGCGCTGGCCGGCCCTCGCCGTCCTCGGCCTTTTCGGAGTTTTTTTCATTGTAAGGAATGTGCTGTTGGTTTTTGGCCTCGACCCGACCGGCGACTTCCTCGCCGGGTAAATTTCGCGCCCTGCACTCCTTCGGAGGGCAACCACGGTCGCCGTACGTTTTTGTACGGCTTCCCGGCCCCCCGAAGCAGCACAGTGCATCAAAATTTCCTCCGGCGACAAGTCGCGGGGTAAAATTGCGCTCAGCCCCCTTTCGGAGCACAACCGTGCTCGGCGTACGCCCTTGTACGCCTTCTGTAGGGACCGACGTCCCCGGCGGTCCTCCCTCGACGACAAAGTGCATCAATTTTCCCTCCGCGAAAACTCAGTCACTTAAAGCCTTCCCCGGTGGCGTTCCCTTGTTACTTCAAGCCTCCCCTGTGTAAGGGGAGGTGGCGGCGTAGCCGACGGAGGGACTGTGCCCCTGCCGTAGCTACGCTTAGCAATACGCCTCGGCGAAGCATCAAATGCCTCCGTCTAACTAAGCCTTCCCTGGTGAGGGAAGGTGTC
>JAZSGE010000107.1:0-9705 GCA_045532575.1 Eubacteriales bacterium
AGTACGTGAATGACGAGTTCATGCTCGGCAACGACATCCTCGTTGCTCCCATCGTCACCAAGGGCACTCGCCGCAAGGACATCCTCTTCCCGTCGGGCACATGGCGTGACGAGGACGGTAACATCTACGAGGGCGGCATGACCCACACGGTCGATACCCCCCTCGAGCGGCTCCCCTGGTTCCGCAGAGTCAAGGAGGCTTCCACCCGATGAACGAAAGCTTTGAAAAGGAATTTTATCTTCGCACCTCGGACTTCGACTGCCGTATGCAGCTCCAGCCCGCCGCCGTCCTCGATCTCTTTCAGGACGTGGCCGGTGAGCACGCCCGTGTGCTAGGCATCGGTCGTGATGTTATGATGGCAGAGCAGCTGCTCTGGGTCATCGTCCGCGTGCGCTACCGTGTCATTCGCACACCGAAGCAGTTTGACCGTGTCCGGGTGAAGACCTGGCCCCTGCCTCCGCGCCGCAGTATCTTCCAGCGCGAATACAAGATCATGGATGCGGACGGTACCCCCCTTGTGCTCGGCAGCTCGGAATGGGTGGTCATCCACGCCGAGCGCCGTCGCCTGATGCCGGTCGGCGACATTTACCCCTTGAAGGACGGATTCCTTGAGGAGCGCAATTTCCCCGACGGCTTCCCCCGTCTTTCGGATTTTGACGGCGAGGGCGAGGCCGAGGTGCGCCTGCCGCATTTCACCGACCTCGATATGAACGGCCACGTCAACAACACGAAGTACGCCAATTATATCCTCGATGCCGTCCGCCCCGAGGCTGACGAGCGCATTGATGAATTTCTCATCGAATACCACCGCGAGGTCAAGGGCGACGCCCCCCTCGCTCTCTCGCAGAGGCGGGAAGAGAAGACGGTCGATGTTAAGGGCACAGGCGACGGCGGCGAGCGTATGTTCACCGCACGCCTCCTCCTGCAATAAGAAACACGCTCCCGATCGGGAGCGTTTTTTCTATTTTGTAAAGATTACTTCACGAAATAGGCACGGGTGATGGTGATGGTGCGGAGGGGAGCATCGGTGTAGCTCGTCCGTGCCGCGGCGATCCTGTCGACCACATCCATGCCGCGCACCACCTTGCCGAAGGCGGCGTAGTACCCGTCAAGATGCCGGGCGCCCTCGGTCTCGTGGACGATGAAGAACTGCGAGGAGGCCGAGTCATATACGTCGGTCCGCGCCATCGAGATGACACCGCGCTTGTGGCTGAGATCGTTCTCGACACCGTTGGCGGCAAACTCGCCTTTGATCTCCTCGGGGAGGGGCTTGTCGGCGGTCGGCTCACCGCCCTGGATCATAAAGCCCTCGATGATGCGGTGAAAGCAGGAGCCGTCGTATATCCCGTCGGCGACCAGCGCTTGGAAGTTCTCGACCGTGATCGGCGCCGTGCCGGGGTCCAGCTTGACGATGATCGTGCCGTACTCCTTGACCTCGATGGCCACAAAGCGCGTCACCTCGTCGGTCTCGCGGAAGCGGCGGAGGACGGTGGAGAAGAGGACCGCCATCAGCGCCCCGAGCAGGAGGGCCGCCGCGACGGCGATGCAAAGGATCTGCTTTTTCGTTACCCTTGTCTTTTTGACGTTGCTTGCCATGGAGGATTCCTTTCTTCGTAAGAATCATTTGTACAGACTCATCTTACCATCCCCCGTCACGCTTGTCAATCCCGTTTTTTTGAAGTTTTACGGCAAAAAAGAGAAAAAAGGCTTGCAATCGGCAAAAAAATGGTGTATACTGTGCGTAGCGATGACGGAAGCTATCGCAGGCAAAGCGTCAAAGAGAGCCGCCGGTGGGTGTGAGGCGGCACGCGGGATCTGCGTATCCACTTCCCGAGCGATCGGTGAAAGCCGAGGGGGGCGCCCCACACAGCGCGAGATAAGAGGGCGGGGCGACCCGTCAATATGGGTGGCACCGCGGAGCTTCTTCGTCCCATAGGCGAAGGGCTTTTTTGTTTTTTACGTTACATCACCTTTTTGGAGGAAGTATAGAATGCTGGATATCCGATTTGTCAGAGAAAACCCCGACATCGTCCGCGAGAACATCAAAAAAAAGTTCCAGGATGCGAAGCTCCCGATGGTCGATGAGGTCATCGCCCTCGATGCCGAGCGCCGCACCGTGCAGCAGGAGGCCGATGCTTTGCGCGCCAACCGCAACAAGGTCTCGAAGAGCATCGGCATGCTGATGGCGCAGGGCAAGCGCGAGGAGGCCGAGGAGGCCAAAAAGCTCGTTGCCGCCGAGGCCGAGCAGCTGGCCGCTGCCGAGGCGCGCCAGGCCGAGCTTGACGAGGCCGTCAAGAAGATCATGATGACCCTCCCGAACATCATCGACCCCTCGGTGCCGATCGGCAAGGACGACTCGGAGAACGTCGAGGTTCAGAAATACGGCGAGCCCCTGGTTCCCGACTTTGAAGTTCCCTATCACACCGAGATCATGGAGCGCTTTGCCGGCATCGACCTCGATTCGGCGCACCGCGTGGCCGGTAACGGCTTCTATTACCTGATGGGGGATATCGCCCGTCTCCATTCGGCCGTCATCTCCTACGCCCGCGATTTTATGATCGACCGCGGCTTCACCTACTGCATCCCGCCCTTCATGATCCGCTCGGACGTCGTGACCGGCGTTATGAGCTTTGCCGAGATGGAGGCTATGATGTACAAGATCGAGGGCGAGGACCTCTATCTGATCGGCACCAGCGAGCACTCGATGATCGGTAAGTTCATCGACCAGATCGTGCCCGAGGCCGAGCTCCCCTATACCCTCACGAGCTATTCGCCTTGCTTCCGCAAGGAGAAGGGCGCCCACGGCCTTGAGGAGCGCGGTGTCTACCGTATCCACCAGTTTGAAAAGCAGGAGATGGTCGTCGTCTGCCGTCCCGAGGAGAGCCCCCTGTGGTTCGATAAGCTCTGGCAGAACACCGTCGATCTCTTCCGCTCGCTCGATATCCCGGTCCGCACCCTCGAGTGCTGCTCGGGCGACCTTGCCGATCTGAAGGTCAAGTCGATCGACGTTGAGGCCTGGTCTCCCCGCCAGAAGAAGTACTTCGAGGTCGGCAGCTGCTCGAACCTCGGTGACGCGCAGGCGCGCCGCCTCCGCATCCGCGTGAGCGGCAAGGACGGCAAGTACCTCGCCCACACGCTCAATAACACGGTGGTCGCTCCGCCGCGTATGCTGATCGCCTTCCTTGAGAATAACCTCCGTGCCGACGGCTCGGTCGCCATCCCCGAGGCCCTCCGCCCCTATATGGGTGGGAAGAGCGAGATCACCCCGAAGAAATAAAATGCAAAAAAGCCGCCCGATCGGGCGGCTTTTTCGTGTTCTTCCGCCCTCCGCCCCGATAATATTTGTAGAAAATGTCAAAAAGAGATTGACAAGGCCCTCCGTCAATGGTACTATTAAACTTATGGAAACCCCATTTCCAAAGTAAAGAAAGGACTTTGTCATGTCAAAAAAGAGAATTATCCAGCTGTCTGTGCTGGGCGCTGTTCTCCTTGCCGTCATTCTGCTTGCCATCTTCCTGCCGACCGAGACGATGATCTCCTGCGGCACCTGTGAGGGAGAGGGCGGTGATTGCGCCGATTGCGGCGGTACCGGTGAGGTAGTGGCCGACAGCATGTATT
Organism: Eubacteriales bacterium; assembly: GCA_045532575.1. Lineage (GTDB taxonomy): Bacteria > Bacillota > Clostridia > Oscillospirales > CAG-272 > UBA1740. The sequence continues at coordinate 3,619 of JAZSGE010000107.1, forward strand.
ACGGCACCTTTATGGCGCTCGTTCCTCCGATCGTTGCCATCGGGCTGGCCCTCATCACCAAGGAGGTCTACTCCTCGCTCTTCATCGGTATCGTTCTCGGTGCGCTCTTTGCCGCCGATTACTCCTTTGCGGGGACGATGGATGCCATCACGAGCGATGCGCTCATCACCACGGTCGCCGATTCTGCCGGTATCTTCATCTTCCTTGTGATCCTCGGCATTATCGTCGCCCTCCTCAACCGTGCCGGCGGTGCGCAGGCCTTCGGTAAATGGGCGGAGACCCACGTCAAGTCGAAGCTCGGTGCCATCCTCGCCACCTTTGCCCTCGGCGTTCTCATCTTTATCGACGACTACTTCAACTGCCTGACGGTCGGCGCCGTGATGCGCCCCCTGACCGATAAGCACAAGATCTCGCGCGCCAAGCTCGCCTACATCATCGACGCCACGGCGGCGCCGATCTGCATGATCGCCCCGATCTCCTCGTGGGCGGCGGCGGTCTCCGGCTCGGTCGAAAGCGAGACGATGTCGGGCATTGAGCTCTTCGTCCGTGCCATTCCGTTTAACTTCTATTCGCTCCTCACCATCGTCTTCGTCATCACGCTCGCCGTCCTCGGCTATGACTACGGTAAGATGGCGGCCTTCGAGGTGAAGGCGCAGAACGGTGACATTCTCGGTGACGGCAAGGAGCTTGCCGCCGCGGAGGAGCCCGAGACCTCGCGTGCTCGTGTCTATGACCTCCTCATCCCGATCGTCGTCCTCATCGTGGCCAGCGTGTTCGGCCTGCTGTACGTCGGCGGCTTCTTCGGCACCGATGCCTGGGGCGGCACCGATTACAAGTGGGATTTTGTCGGCGCCTTCGGTAATACCGATGCCTACATCGGCCTGCCGTGGGGTGCGCTCATCGCGCTTGTCTTCGTTATCCTTTACTATTTTGCCCGTCGCATCATCACCCCGAACGAGGCGATGAAGTGCATTCCCCAGGGCTTTATCGCCATGGTTCCCGCCATCCTTATTCTTACCTTTGCCACCGGTCTTAAAAATGTCACCGGCCTGCTCGGTGCGAAGGAATACGTCGCCGGCCTGATGGAGGGCGCCGCCGAGGGGCTCGAGGGCTTCCTCCCCGCCATCATCTTCCTTGTGGCCTGCTTCCTTGCCTTCTCGACCGGTACCTCGTGGGGCACCTTCGGCATCCTGATCCCGATCGTGACGGCGATCTTCTCCGAGACCGATCCCATCTTCTTTGTCGGTGTTTCGGCCTGCCTTGCCGGTGCCGTTTGCGGTGACCACTGCTCGCCGATCTCGGATACCACCATCATGGCCTCGGCCGGTGCTCAGTGCAATCACCTGAATCACGTCAGCACCCAGCTGCCCTACGCCATCACCGTGGCGGCTGTCTCCTTCCTGATGTTCCTCTTTGCGGGCTTTGTTTCGATCGCCTGGATCGTCCTGCCCGTGGGTGTCGTGCTTACGGTCGGTACCGTCTTCGGCATCCGCTACATTGAAAAGAAGAGAGCCGCAAAGGCTCCCTCTGCCGAATAAACCCAAAAAAGAAAAAGCCGCCACGGCGGCTTTTTCTTTTTGCGTTGCCCCCTTGCAAAAGGCACCGCTATATGATATAATACATTCTGTGAAAGTTTATCACAGCCGCGCACACGCGCGTGACTTGACTAAAAGGAGATTTCGTGGATGGAAACTGTCAAAAGCGGCTCCCTCGCCACCAAAATACTTGTCTTTATTCTTGCGATGCTGCTCGGCATGGCGATCCTCGTCGGTGCCGTGGCGGGCACCCTTTATGCCGCTGTCGCCTGGGTCTCGCTCGATCGCCTTCAGGGGCTCGGCGTCGGCATCAATGCGGACGGCTTCTTGGAGGAGGACAGCCCTCTTCGCACGCTGAGTCTGCTTGAGATCATTGCGGAATTCAGTAAGATCTCCTCGGATCTTTCGGCATCCTCGATGGCCTCGCTTGTCGATACCTACGGGGTCATCCTTCCCGAGGCGATGTTCGCCTTCGTGCCCGAGGAGATGATGGATATCCCCCTCTCCGACTATCGCGACAAGGGGATCCTGAACGTCTATCTTTCGACCGCTACCGTCGGTCACGCCCTCGCGCTCGCCGGGCAGGATGTCCTGCCCGAGGCGGCGCGTGTCAAGATGGAGGACCGCACGCTGAACCTCCTTGTGGAGCAGAAGCTCGACCTTCTCTTTGAGGGTGTCTACGCCGGTGACCTTATGGGGATCGCGGTGGAGAAGGGGAGTGACGGTGTGGTTGTGCCCGTACCCGTGGAGGGCGAGGACTTCACTATCTCCTCCTATCTTGCAACCCTTGATCTTGGCGAATACTTTGCCGCCGAGGATCGGAACGCCGTCCTCCAGGCAACGCTTGACCGCACCCCGATGAGCGTTCTTGTCGAGGGGAGCGGCGGTAACCCGATCTACAACGCCATGGTCGACAAGCACCTCGGCGATATACTGAAGCTTGAAGCGGGCGGCTTTTACTTCGATCTCGATAACGCCCTTGAGGGCATGACGCTCGGCGATACGCTCGGCTATGAGCTGGACGAGGAGGGGAACTGGAGGGACAGCGAGAACAATCTCGCTACGGGTCTTTATGCCAAGCTCGTTCCCCTGAAGATCAACGAGCTGGCCGACACCGATCTTATGGGCATCGTCGAGGATATGTACGTCGGCGAGCTGATGGAGCTTGAACAGGGGGCACAGACCTCGCCCGCCACCGAGACAGCGGATGCCAAATATGAGTGGAGCGAGGATGGCATCGAGATCACGGGGATGCGCCTGAGCCTTGCCAACCTCAAGGTCCGTGTCCTGATGCACGAGGAGCTGAATGCCGATACCCTCGGCCTCAACGAGCACCCCCTCTACGAGGTCCTCGGCTATGAGAAGAAGACCGACGGCAAGTGGTACGATACCGCAGGCAGACCTGTGTCGGGTGCCCTGACGGCCTTGATGGAGATCAAGGTCGGCGACCTCTCGACGGGGATCGACGATCTCTACGTCGGTGAGCTGATGGGCTATACCCTCCAAAAGAAGGACGGCAATTTCCTCGATAAAAACGGCAATGTCGTCTATCGGCAAGACGATGGCACGTTCAAGTACGAGAACGGTGATCCGGTTCCCGCGGGCGACGCTCCCTTCTTCAAAAATGACGAGGGCAAGGTGCCCACAGGCGCCAGCGCCTCGATCGTTTCGATGCTGGTGGCGGACCTTGACGACCCCTCAAAGCTGGATGACAAGATCAGCACGACCAAGGTCGGCGATGCGATGGGCTACTACTATAAGCCCGATGCCGAGAACCCCGACATTCCCGGAGAGGATCTCTATTACGGCACGTGGTACAAGGATGAGGCTTACTCCACCGAGGCCGATGGCGTGATGGCGCTGCTCATGAACAGCACCATTGACAACCTGAACTCCGACATCGACAAGCTCTACTTCGGCGAATTTATGGGGTATGATGCATACGATACGACGACAGGCAAGTTGGCTGACAAAAATACCCCCAAAGCGAATCTTGTCTTCCGCAAGGAGGACGGCGACGACGGTTATACCGAGCCCTCCGGTCTTATCGGCGAATTCGCCAATCTTACGATCAAGGACCTTCGTACCGAAGATACTCTGAATGAGAAAATCGACAGCACCACGATCGGTACCGTCCTCGGCTACGAATACGACGAGACCGCCAAGGTCTGGAAGAAGAACGGCGCCGAGGCGACCGGCGTTCTCCGTTCGCTGATGGGGACCACCGTGGCCAACATGAATGACGATATCAATAATCTCTACATCGGTGAGGCCATGGGCTACGATGCCTACGATGAAGCCGACAACCCCGTCGATAAGAAAAATCCCCCCGCTGTGATCGTCTTCAAAAAGCCCGATGGCACCCAGCCCTCCGAGATGATGAAGGCCTTTGCCGATCTCACGCTTGACGACCTTTCCAATAACGAGAAGGCCTTCGGCGAGCGTGTCAAAAAGGTCAAGGTCGGCGATGCGATGGGCTACGAGGAGCACGACGGCAAGTGGTATACCACCTACATCGAAAAAGGGGATGGCGGCAACGTGGAGGCCGACGGCATCATGGCACTCCTTGCCGACAGCACGATCGCCGATATTGACACCAAGCTCGATTCTCTCTACTTCGGCGAATTTATGGACTACGATGTCGTCAAGGATACGAACGGCAATTTCCTCGATAAAAACGGTAACGTCGTCTATCGGCAAGACGATGGCACGTTCAAGTACGGGAACGGTGACGCGGTTCCCGAGGGCTATGCTCCCGTCTTCCGCAAGGAGGGTGGCGAAGAGCCCTCCGGTATGATCGGTGAGTTCGCCGATCTTACGATCAAAGAGCTCCGTGACGAGACGACGTTCGACAAAAAGGTGGACGGGATTCAGCTCGGTATCGTTCTCGGCTATGAGTATGACGAGACCGCCAAGGTCTGGAAAAAGAACGGCGCCGAGGCGGACGGCGTTCTCCGTACTCTGATGGGGACCACGGTCGCCAATATGAATACCGATATCAATAAGCTCTACCTCGGCGAGATCATGGGCTTTGATGCGTATGATACAGCCGGCGACCCCGTCGATAAGGAAAATCCCCCCGCCGTGATCGTCTTCAAAAAGTCCGATGGCACCGTGCCCGGCACGCTGATGGGGGCCTTTGCCGATATGAAGGTCTCGGAGCTCGAGAACGAATCCAATTTCACTACGCGCGTCAAGGGTATCCGCGTTGGCGATGCCATGGGCTACGTTGAAAAGAACGGCAAGTGGTACGAGTCCTATACCAACGATACGACCAACATCCCCGTCACAAACAAGCTCCTTGTCTCGGTCATTGGCAATACCGTCGGTAATATGGACAGCGTTCTCAAGGACCTGACCCTTGCACAGGTAATGGGGTACGAGGAGCATGGTGGCATTTGGTATGTCACCTACGATGATGATGATCCCTCGAAGTGTGTTGAGGTCACCGGCTTTACGAAGCTCGTCGGTCCCACGAGCAAGATCAATGAGATCGACGGGAAGATCAATGATGTCAAGGAAAACGCCACGATCCAGGATTATATGGATGCCGGTATTTTGGATCTCTCGGGAAGCGAGGACACGCTGACCGACTATTTTGATATGTTGCATGCGGCGGATCCTACAATCAGCGCGGACTGGCAGGGATATAAGCTTGACGGTTTCATTGATGCCATTATCGGCGGTCTCGACACTATTGTTGGCGGATCGTAAAAGGAAAAGGAATAATCATGACTAAGATCGATATTTTTTCGGGCTTCCTTGGAGCAGGGAAGACCACGCTTATCAAAAAACTGATCGCCGAGGCCTACGCCGGCGAAAAGCTGGTTCTCATCGAGAATGAGTTCGGTGAGATCGGTATTGACGGCGGCTTCCTCCGGGAGGCGGGCGTCACCATCAACGAGATGAACTCGGGGTGCATCTGCTGTAGCCTTGTCGGTGACTTCGGCAAGGCGCTCGAGCAGGTCATGCGTGACTACGCGCCCGACCGCATCCTGATCGAGCCCGCGGGCGTTGGCAAGCTCAGCGATGTCATCCGTGCCGTGCAGGGGCTGGAGCTCGAGGGGGCTACCCTCGGTAGCGCTACCGTTGTGGTCGATGCCAAGAAGTGCCGGATGTATATGAAAAACTTCGGCGAGTTCTTCAACGATCAGGTCGAGCACGCAGGGGCGATCGTCCTCTCGCGTACCGGCGATATGACCGAGGCGGCCATTGCCGCCGCCGTCGCGCTCCTGCGTGAGCACAACCCCTCTGCCGTTATCGTCACAACGCCCTGGGATAAGCTGACCGGGCGCAAGATCCTGGAGGCCGCCGCCGGCACGAACACCCTCGCCGCCGTCCTTGAGGAGCTGGCCGCCGAGGCGCACCATCACCACCACCACCATCACCATGATCACGATGAAGAGTGCGAATGCGGCTGCCACGGTCATCACCATGACCATGACGAGGAGTGCGAGTGCCACCACCATCACCATGATCATGATGAAGAGTGCGAATGCGGCTGTCACGGCCATCACCATGACCATGACGAGGAGTGCGAGTGCCACCACCA
>JAZSGE010000006.1:0-49630 GCA_045532575.1 Eubacteriales bacterium
GGCAAAGGAGGAGCCCACCCCTGCCCCTGCGGCTCCCGCCCCGAAGGCTGAGCCTGCCCCCGCACCCGCGCCCAAGGCGGCTCCCGCCCCGAAGGCCGAGCCCGCGCCTGCACCCGCGCCCAAGGCGGCTCCCGCCCCGAAGGCCGAGCCGGCTCCCGCGCCCGCTCCCGAGGCGGCTCCCGCCCCGAAGGCTGAGCCCGCTCCCGCGCCCGCTCCCGAGGCGGCTCCCGCCCCGAAGGCCGAGCCCGCTCCCGCACCCGCTCCCGAGGCGGCTCCCGCCCCGGCCGAGGCTCCCCTTGGCGGTAAGACCATCGTTGGTAAGGATGAGAGCGTCGTCGTGCGTGTGGTGAAGGTAGAGAAGCCTGCCCCGACGGCCGAGGAGATCGCGGCCAAGGAGGAGCCGAAGCCTGCGGCACCCACCGGTCCCAAGGTCTACGGCAAGTATGAGTTCGATCTTGCTCCCGACGGCTATCGCTTCTATCTTGTGGCTAACAACGGCCAGCTCCTGTACGAGAGCATTGGCTTCACCACGATGGAGGGTGCCATTGTTGGTATTGATACCTTCCGCCGTGCCGTTGAAGGTGGCAACTTCGCCGTCATTTCCGATAAATACAACCGCTACCGCTACGTACTTAACCGCAAATATTACGGCGAAAACTATTCGACGCGCGCGCAGTGCGAGAAGTGTGTGGAGTCGGTCAAGCGCTTTGCGCCCGATGCCGTGGTCTCCGAGTTCAGCCCCACCGAGGAGCAGATCGCTGCCTTCACAGCGGCGAAGGCGACGCTCCGTAAGGTGTCGGATGTTGACTGGGATGCCGTGGCCGCGAACGAGGCTGCCGCCAACAAGATGGGCAAGTTTGAGATCTCGCGCGGCGAGGACCGTGAATACCGCTTCTATCTCGTGGCGAACAACGGCCAGGTCCTCTACACGGGCAAGAATTATCAGAAGCTCTGTCAGTGCCTTGCCGGTATCAACTCCTTCAAGCGCGCCGTTTATGTCGGTAACTTCTCGATCGACCAGGATAAGTTCGGTCGCTTCCGTTACATCCTCAAGAATATCGGCGTTGCCCCCGCCTTCATGGGTGAGTCCTACACCACCCGTAAGCAGTGCGAAAGCTCGATCGAGAGCGTCAAGAATTTTGTCGTGACGGCGGAGATCGAGATCCCTACCGAGGAGTGAGGACTTTCAAATTCGGGCATAACCAAAAAGAGACCTGCCAAGGCAGGTCTCTTTTCTTTCATCGCTCGCTTCCCTCGACGTACGGGGGGTGTACGCCTTCGGGTCGGGATCGACGGGCATGATCCAAAAAGAGAGCACCATGGGTGCTCTCTTTTTTAATTATATTTCTCGAGAAGGGCCGTAAGGTCGGCACGCAGCGTGTCAAAGCGTGGGTCGGTGGCGGTGGGGGTCATGGGGAGGTCAAGGAGATAGTGCGGATCGAGCGAGAGGATCTCGCAAAGGCGGCGGAGCTGAGAGAGGCTCGGCTCCTGCATATTGCGCTCGAGCTTTGAGTAGTTCGACTGGTTCATCGGGATCTTATCGGCCATGTCGCGCTGGGAGTAGCCACGCTCGTCGCGAGCCTTGCGGAGCTTTTCACCGAAGGTCATGCTTACCTCCCGTAGAGGGCGGCATCGTAGGCACGGGTGACGGCACGCTTGCCCGTCTTGTCCACGATCTCAAAGCGGAAGTAGCCCATATCGGGGCGGATGCGGAAGTCGCCCTCGGTCAGAGTGCCGAAGCGGCGCTCGGCACGGCGGTTTTCGGTGCGGAGGAGGATCTCGGAGGCCTCAGAGCAGGCGATGTGGGCCACGCCATTCTCGACCGAGAGCTCGTGGATCTCGGGCCCCTGCGAGGCGTAGGCGTTGCCCGCCTTCAGGGCGGCGGTGATGGCGGTATAGGTGAGCGAATCGGCCTTGATCATCATAAAGCCGGTGAAGAGCTCGTTCGAGGGATCCTCGGTGTCGCTCGAATGGTTGTCGTCCGCCGCGATCGGGAGGATATTCCTGTGGCCGTGGCGGAGCATGCGGTCAAGGTAGGTCGTGTTCCCGTCGTCACCAAAGCCCCAGGAGAGCGAGGCGCCGTTGTGGATCTCCATGCCGTCGATCCCCTCGAGCGGCAAGAAGTCCTCACCGGTCTGCAGCGAGTAGTGGGGATGGTTATAGAAGACGAGAAAGCCTGCGGCGTGGGCGGCGCGGATCATGCGGTTGGCAAAGATCGGGGAATAATTGTAGGCAAAGACCGTCTCGCCCACCGTTTTGACGGCGGCGGCGTACTGCCCGGCATTCCCACGGAAGTCGCCCTTCGGCAGGAAGAAGACCTGGCTGTCGATCTCGGGGGTCTCGGCGATCAGCGAGAAGTGGTAGGTGCGCGAGGAGTGGCTCCAGGGGGTGCGGGTATCGTTGATGGCCAGCTCCCAGCCCTTGAGCGCCAGAAAGTCGCTGTCGGTGAGGGCGGACTGGTCCACCATCACGTCATGATCGGTAAAGGCCACGATCGCATAGCCGCGTGCCTTGTAGGCCGCCTTGACCTCGGCCGGCGTCATTTTGCCGTCCGACACCGTGGTGTGGCAATGAAGATTGGCTTTGTAAAACTGCCCGGTACGGGGAAGGAGATACTCTCTCATTGGGGAAGCCCTCGTTTCAAAAGTAAAGTCTTCAGGAGTGCCGTTTGGGTCTTGCCGTCCTCGATCTCGCCGGCGAGCACGCGGCGGCACAGCTCCTCGAGCGGACAGCGCTCGGTCAAGAGGAACTCGTCCTCGTCAAGCGCGGTCGTGCCGGGGTGGAGCCCCTCGGCTAAGAAGAGCTCGATGCGCTCGCCAAGGACGGCGGGGGAGGGGATGTACCACCCGAGCGAGGTGAGACGGTCGGCGGTGTAGCCGGTCTCCTCGCGCAATTCGCGCGCGGCGGCCTCGCGGGGGTCCTCCCCGGGGGCGTCGAGCTTCCCGGCGGGGATCTCGTAGATGACACGGCCGAGGGGGTAGCGGTATTGGTGCTCCATAAGGACGGTGCCGTCCTCAAAGAGGGGCACGATGGCCACGGCGCCGTTGTGCAGCATCGTTTCCCGTGTGGCGGTCTTGCCGTTCGGAAGCGTGACGGTATCGCGCACGAGATGCACGATCACGCCGTTGAAGATCTCCTCTCTCGAGAGGAAGTCCTCGCGCAGCTCGTTCGTGTAATCCTTCGACATAGCCGACTCCTTGTCGCTTTGATCGTAATATAAGATCTATTATACCACAGAAGTACCCGTCTCGCAAGGGGGGCGGTTACTTTTTGATCTTTTTTTCAAAAAGAATGCGCACTTGATCAAGAATTGCCGGGGGAAGGAGCAGGGAGAGATCGGCACCCTCGGCCAGTGCCAGGCGGACGGCGGTCGAGGAGATCTCCCGGAGGTTGCCCTCGGCCGAAAGGAGGATGGTGGGGACACCGCCCCGCTCGAGATTGTAGGCGGCCATCGCCTCCTCGTAGGCGCGGTCCTTGTCGTTGCGGATGCCCTTGACGATGGCATCGTAGCCGCCGGCCCTGGCATAGTCGGCCACCATGCCGTCCGAAAAGGCGACCGTGACCGTGGGAAGATGGGCGGTGGCGAGGCGCAGGAGCGCGACCCTCTCCTCGTGGGAAAAGAGCCCCTGCTTCTCGGGGTTGATAAAGACGGCGACCGTGACCTCGTCATAGAGGGCGGCGGCACGCTCGATGAGAGCGAGGTGGCCGCGTGTGCAGGGATCGTAGCTCCCCGGCATCAGGACTCGCATGCCTTGCCCTCCCATTCGTAGATCGTGACATAGGAGACCGAGTAGCGCGCGGCCTTGCGGAGGATGAGCCCCTCGCGGAGAGGGGAGAGGGGATCGGGGGTGCCCGATTCGGCCACGAGGATCGCCCCCTCGGCGAGGATGCCGGCCGCAAGCAGGCGCTCGATGGCATCCCCGGCGGCCCCCATGGCGTAGGGGGGATCGATGAAGACGAGATCGTAGAGATCGCGCCCGCCGGCCTTGCGGATCACGTTGCGGTAATCGCTGACAAGGTAGCGGCAGACGTCGAAAAAGCCGGTGCGCTCGGCATTCTTCTTGACAATGGCCATGGCCTCGGGCGAGGCATCGGCAAAGGTGCAGGAGGCGGCGCCGCGCGAGAGGGCCTCAAGGCCCATCTGCCCTGAGCCCGCGAAGAGATCGAGCACGCGGCGGCCGGTGAGCTCAAACTGCAGGGAGGAGAAGATCGCTCCCTTTACGCGCTCGCTGGTCGGGCGGGTGGCCTCCCCCGGCAGGGTATCCAGGCGGACGCCGCGTGCGCGCCCTGTGATAATACGCATCATTCCGGTGTATCTCCGTTTCTTTTCTGAAAATGGTCGCGGATGGCGACGGCATCGCTCCGTGTGATCTTCGGCAGGGACATCAGCTCCTCCACCGTCGCCTCGGCAATGCGAGAAAGGCTCCCGTAGTGCGAAAGCAGGAGCTTGGCCTTGACGGTGCCGATGCCGCTGATGGTCTCAAGCGAGGAGTGGCGGAGTGACTTCCGCTTCTTTTTGTGGGCACTGTTAACGGCAAAGCGGTGGGCTTCTTCCTGAATTGAGTAAACAAGACTATACAATGCACGGTCGGTGGCGATGCTGATATCACCCTCGCCGTCCGAGAGGGCACGGGTCTTGTGGTAGTCGTCCTTCACCATGCCGAAGACAGGAATCTCGATCCCAAGGGCGGAAAGCGCCTCCTTGGCGGCATGGACCTGGCCGCGGCCGCCGTCGACAAGGATCAGATCGGGCGGTGTACCGAGCGAGGGGGAGCCGTCACCGATATGGGCGGCGCGGCGGCCGACCGCCTCGCGCATCGCGCCGTAGTCATCGACGCCGCCTGTGGTCCTGATGCGGAAGAGGCGGTAGTCGGCGGGCGAGCGCTTGCCCTCGCGGAAGACCACCATGGAGGCGGTGATCGCCTCGCTGCCGATCTCCGAGATATCGAAGGCCTCGATGCGCTCGGGGACGACCTCAAGGCCGAGGAGCGAGGCAAGGCGCACGGCGGTGCGGTCGCGCACCTCGCGCTCGGCGGCGCGGCGCTCGAGGGTCAGGCGGGCGTTCTCGCGTGCCATCTCGCAGAGCTGCTTTTTCTTGCCGCGCTCGGGCACAAGGACATGGACCCGCCGCCCGGCGAGCCCGGACATGGCCTCGGCAAAGTCGGCGATATCGTCCTCCTCTGCCGCAAAGTCGAGCAGGATCTCGCGCGGCAGGGTGTCCTTGCCGTAGAGACCGCCGAGAAAGGTGAAGACCGAGACGGGGTCGGTCAGCTCACCGTCAAGGAAGGGGTAGTCGTGCTTGGCGATCAGCGCTCCCTCGCGGATCGAGAGGAGCGAGAGCACGCCGCCCCCCTCGTCACCGAAGAGGGCAACGGCATCGCATTCCACGTCACCGTCCGACACGACCCGTTGCTTTTCCCGCAGGCGGCGCAGGGCCGCGGCGGTATCGCGCAGGCGTGCGGCCTCCTCGAAGCGCTCCTCCTCGGCGGCCCTCAGCATCGAGGCCTCGACCGAGGCCAGGGTGTCACCGATATGGCCCGAAAGGACGTGGCGCACGTCGCGGATCAGGGCGGCGTACTCCTCGCGCGGGGGAAGGGTGCGGCAGGGGGCGAGGCAACGCCCCATCGCGGCGTAGAGGCAGGGACGCTCGCGCCCCGTATCCTCGGGAAAGCGGCGGCGGCAGGTGGGGAGGCGGAAGGCGCGTGTGACGGCATCGAGGGCGGCGTAGGCCTCGCCGATGCCGGGATAGGGACCGAAGAAATCGCCGTCTCCCCCGCGCTCACGGGTGACGATAAGACGGGGGTAGGCCTCGTTCGTCAGCTTGAGATAGGGGTAGGATTTGGCATCCTTCAGCTTGATATTGAAGGGGGGCTTGTGCTTTTTGATCAGGGTGTTTTCGAGCGTCAGGGCCTCCATCTCGGTGCGGCAGAGGACGGTATCAAAGTCAAAGACGGCCGCGACCATCCGCTCGGTCTTGCGGTTGTGGGTGCCGGTGAAGTAGGAGCCGACGCGGTTCTTGAGCTTGCGGGATTTCCCCACGTAGAGAATGCGCCCCCCCTCGTCCTTCATCATATAGATGCCGGGGGCCTCGGGCAGGGCGGCCGCCTTCTTGCGGAGGGCGGCAAGGCGTTCGTTCTTCATACGCTCCTCGTTTTAAAAAGGCAGTTTTGAAAAGCTCCAAAACTGCCTTTTTGATGTTAGGATCGGTCAGCCGTTCTGGCTTGCCTCGAATTCGGCAAGGCCGGTCTCGAGCAGCTCAGAAAGACCCGTGATGGCGGTGTTTTCATCGGCACCGTCAGCAAGGAGGGTGATCTCCATCCCCTGCGTGACGGCAAGAGACAGGACACCGAGCAGGCTCTTGGCGTTCACCCTGCGATCCCCCTTCTCCACCCAGATGGAGGCCTTGTAGGCATTGGCCTTCTGGATAAAAAAGGCGACGGGACGGGGGGCGTGAAGGCCCTGGCTGTTTTTGATCGTGATCTTGCGAGATACCATGCGATACACCTCACTTGCTTTTGATACTTTTATTATATCAGTTGTGGAAGGGAAAATCAAGGGATATTTCGGTTTTTTTTCGGGGCCGTCAGCCGCGCCCGCGCGTGCGGCGGAGCCGCACCTCGGCGGTGGCGGTATCGGCGACCTTGCCGGCCTTGCCGCGACGGGTGCCGAGCTCCTCCGTATGGGCGCCGCGGACCGAGGCCGCGAGGACACCGAGCATCAGGAAGAAGAGGTAGAGGGTGCTCCTGTGCTCGAGGACGGGGGCGGTAAAGCCGAAAAGGAGAAGGCCGAGGAGCGAGGCTGAGGCCGCATGGGCGAAGGGGCGGTGGCGGTTCGCCGCCGCGAGGGTGCGCGAGGCGAGGGCCGTGCGCCAGAGATAGACGGTCAGAAGGAGGAAAAGGATGAGCCCCGGGATCCCGAAGTACAGTGCGATCCCGAGGGGGAGGGCGGCCGCCTGACCGACAGCCTCCGGCCTAAGGCCGAGGGGATGCGCCAAAAGAAGCGAGAGGGCCTCATGCCAGGCGGAGAAGAGGGCGGCGGCGCCGGCGGCGGGCGCCTCGCCGAGGAGGGCGAGGGTGTTGACGATAGCGGTGTGTGCCGCCGACGGGAGGAGGAAGAGGACGAGGGCACCGAGCAGGCAAAGGGCGGGGTAGAAGCGGACGGGACGGTGCGCCTTGAGAAGCGAGAGAAGGATGAGGGCGGCGCCAAGCGCCAGCAGGGCCGTGGCCTCAAGCGTCAGCGCAAGGGCGGCGAGCGGAAGGAGGAGCGAGGGGGCGGCGCGCCAAGGCGAGAGCTTTTTCGCCTCGGCCCTTGCGAAGGCGAGGGGGAGGACAAGGAGCAGGAGGGCGGCCAGCGAGTGCGGCTCACCGAGCAGGGTGTCGATCGCTTCGCCGAACAGAAGGGCGGTGCGGCTCGTTCGCCATGCGGGAGCGATCAGAGCGGTAAGGCTGCGGTAGATCCCGAGGAGCGAGAGGAGGGTGGCGAGGACCAGGAGGGCATCGGTAAAGAGATGGAGCGTGCGGCCGGCGGTGAGGAGGTTGGCGGCGAGGATATAGCCGACGATGGCGAGAAGCGCCGCAAGGAAGCCGTCAAGGAGCAGACCGCCGGCAGGCTCTGCCCGGAGCGCGAAGACGAGGAAGCAGAGGGAAAAGAGCAGGACGAAGAGGTCAAGCGGACGGAAGATGAGCTCGCGCTTGGCAAAGAGGAGCTTGAAGAGATAGGCCAGGGCACCGGGGCAGACCGCAAGGAGCACGAGAAGGGTGGTGTGCGGTAAGAGCGGCAAAAAGGGAACGATGACCACCGAAAGGATGAGCGAAAACTCGGGGGAGGCCAGCGATAGGATCAGAAAGACAAGCGCGAGAAAGCCGCCGAAGAGGGCGAGCGGTGAGACAAAGGCCGCCGCCACGCCGAGGCCGAGGCCGGGGAAGAGGAGGAGCCAGGCCGGAATACCGTGCGCCTCTGTCGGATAGGGACGCGGCAGGGAGAGTGAGTCAAAGAAGAGGCGTGAGAGGAAGCCCTCGCTCGTGACGGTGCGGCACATCGGCGCGCGGAAGGGGAGGAGGAAGAGCGAGAGCAAAAGAGCGAGGAGGCCGGCGATCCCATCGGGGAGCAGGAGAGGGAAGTCGTCGGTCAGGAGGGGGAGGATAAGGCAGCGGAAGGTGGCCGAAAGACCGAGCGGGAGGAGCAGGGCTGCGAAGGCGCGGAATTCGGTCATGAAGAGGGTGTGGCGCAGAAGGTCGAGCGGGCGGAAGAGGGGGTTTTGCCGACGGACGGTGAGGGCGCGCACCGTCCGCAGACGCCGACTTTCGCTGCGGCGCAGGGAGGCGCGTGTCGACACGCGGCTCTCACGCTCGGTGAAGAAGCGTGCAAGACGGGTCGAGGAAAGGGCGCCGAACAAGCGGCAGAGGGGGCGATGCCCTGAGGCTGGCTGGGTCACGGCGGTCTCCTTTCTCGGCGGTTTTTGGGTCATTCCCCGGTGGGGGTGGCTTTTTTGCGTTTTTTCTTGGGTGGGGGCGCGGGATGCGCGGCGAGGTAGGCCTCATAGAGGTCGGGACGGCGCTCACGCGTCAAGGCGAGCGAGGCCTCATGGCGCCAGGCATCGATCTTTTTGTGGTTGCCCGAGAGAAGGACCTCGGGGACGGGGCGGTCGCGGAAGACGGGGGGACGGGTGTATTGGGGGTATTCGAGCAGGCCCGAGGCGATGCTCTCGTCCTCATAGCAAATCGGCTCGGCGAGGACGCCGGGCAAAAGACGGGCGACGGCATCGGCCACGACACAGGCCGCCGTTTCCCCACCCGAGAGGACGAAATCACCGATCGAGATCTCCTCGGCGCCGAGCTCGAGGATGGCGCGCTCGTCTACGCCCTCGTAGTGGCCACAGAGGAGGATGAGACGGTCGAGCGAGGCGAACTCCTCGGCCATCGCCTGGTCAAAGCGGCGGCCGCGCGGTGAGAGATAGACCGTCCTGATGCGCTCGCCCTCGGCGAGCGTGCGTGTGATGCTCTCGTAGCAGGCGACGATCGGAGGGGCAGCCATGACCATGCCGGCACCGCCGCCGTAGGGGGTGTCGTCCACGTTCCTGTGCTTGTTCTCCGAGAAGTCGCGGATGTTGTGGCATTGGTAGGCGAAGTGGCCGGCACGTGCGGCGCGCCCGAGGATGCTGTACGAGAGGAAGGCATCGATAAACTCGGGGAAGAGGGTCATGATCTCAAATTTCATCGAAAAGCCCCGGTATCGGGCGCACGGTAAGGCCGCGCTCGATATCGATCTCCTTTATAAATTCGGGGGCATCGGGCAGAAGCACCTCGCCCCTCTCGGTGTCGATCACATAGAGGACGGTGGGGCGCGAGGTATCGACCTCGCGGATATGGCCGAGGAGGGCACCGCTGTCGGCATCGCGGACAGGGAGGCCGTAGGTCTCGGCATAAAAGACACGCTCGCCCCGAGGGTCGAGGTCGGAGCGCTTGGCATAGAAGATATGACCGCGCAGGGTGGCGGCCTCCTCGGGGGAGGTGATGCCTTCGACCTTGAGGAGCAGCCCTCCCTTATAGGGGGATGCCTCGAGAAGACGCAGGCCCTTGTATTTCCCGGCGCCCATAGCGAGATAGACGGCGGGGAGGGCGGCGGCTACGGCAGGAGAGTCACACCAGGTCTCGGCCTTCAGCGCTCCACGGACTCCGTGCGGCGCCAGAAATTTTCCGCATTCCAAATATTCTAATCTCATACAGTATAACTATACCACAGGCGCGCGAGAAATTCAAGCCCCTTTCGGAAAGTCCGGGGCAAAAAGAAATCCAACGGCCGCCGTCGGCGGTGCCGTTGGATCGTAAGGTATTGTTTGCGTTTCCAAGGAAATCGCAGGGCGTTAGCGCTTCTTTCTGAAATAGTCGGTCAGGATGGCGGCGGCCTCCTCGGCGAGGATGCCTCCCGTGACCTCGGGGTGATGGTTGAAGGGGAGGGTGTTGAAGTCGATCGCCGAGCCGAAGACGCCGGCGCGGCGGTCATAGGCACCGAAGACGACACGCGGGATGCGGGCGTTGACGATGGCGCCGCCGCACATCGGGCAGGGCTCAAGCGAGACATAGAGCGTGCAGTCGGGGAGGCGCCATCCGCCACGGCGGCGGCAGGCCTCCTCGATGGCGAGGATCTCGGCGTGGTGGGTGGCGAGCTTGTCGGTCTCACGGCGGTTGCACGCCTCGGCGATGATCTCGCCGCGATAGACGACGAGGGCGCCGACCGGCACCTCGTCAAGGGCGGCGGCGGCTTGCGCCAGCTCGAGGGTGCGGCGTATAAAGAAACGGTCGAGTTCGGCTTGATCCATGAAGGTCACCTCATGACCGTGAAGACGAGCATCACGGCAAGATAGCAAAGGATGGGGAGCGAGAAGAATTCGCGGAGGAAGGCGGAGAGGGGGGCATCGGGGCCGGGGAGAGCGGGGCGCTTTCTCCAAAGGACAAGCCCAAGGAGAAGGAGGCCGAGGAGGGCGGCGCCGCCGAGCAGGGAAAAGACGAGGAGGGGCGTGGCGCCGAAATAGAGAAGGATCGAGGTCAGGTTGTTCGCAAAATGAAAGAGGAAGGGGAAGAGGAGCGAGCCCGTCAGCTCATAGAGAAGGGCGAGCAGGAGGCCGGCCAAAAGGGCGTAGGGGATCTGCGCCGCATTCGCGTGCATCATGGCGAAGAGGATCGCCGAGCCGAGGATGGCGGCGCGCCGACCGAGCGGACGGAGCACCGAGAAGAGGGCGCCGCGGCAGAAGATCTCCTCGGCAAGTGCCGGGAGGAGGGCATCCAGAAGGAGGGCCAAAAGGAAGGGCTCGCGCGGGGTGACGGGGGTCAAGGGAAGACCCATACGGCGGGCGAGGGCGCTCCAGCCGAGCGAGAGGCCTGCCGTCAGAAGGACAAAGGCGGGGAGGAGGGCCAGCGAAAGGAAGGCGCGGCGATCTTTGACCCTGAGCCCGAGGGGCGGTGTGCCGAGGGGGGCGCGCAGGACGAGGAGGGTGGGCAAAAGGAGCGACAGGGGCATAGCGAGGGGGATAAGCCACGGAGGCGCCACGGTGCCGAGCGTCAGGGAGAGTGCCAGCTGGGCAAAGAGCAGGATGGATAAAAAGAGTGGGCGCGGCTGCATACGGCACCTCCTGTGTTTTTCTCCATGATACACCAAAGCGCCGAAAAAAGCAAGGGAAAGAGGGAAAAAGGCTTGACGGCGGAGAGGGTGGGGTGCTACAATGGGGCTACGATCACAGAAAAAGGAGTGTCACTATGGAAAAACTGTTTAGCAAGGACGCACGCGTTGCCTTTATCGGAGATTCGATCACACACAACGGTCGTGCGATCGCCCATATCCAGGACTACTACCGCACCCATCTGCCCGAACGGCGGGTGCGCCTCTACAATCTTGGGATCGGGGGGGATTCGGCCTCCGGTGCCAACAAGCGCATGGACGAGATCCTCAGCGTGCATCCGACCGAGGCGGTCGTGATGTTCGGTGTGAACGATATGGGGGTCGGCTATTATGAGAAGACGACGCCCACCGAGGAGCACCTCCGCCTGCGCGCCGAGCGCCGCCGCGTGCATCGTGAGGCCGTTGTGAAGCTCGTCAAGAGCCTCCGGGAGCTCTCGATCCCCGTGACCCTTTGCTCGGCGGTCGGGCGTGACGAATACACGCGCGAGTCGGAGGGGACGATGACCTACGGCGCGACCGAGGCCCTCCTTGCCATGTACCGTGACAATCTGGCCGCCGTGCCCTCTGAGGCGATCAAGGCGACGGTGGACTATCTGACGCCCCTCCAGGCGCTCCTTGAGCGCGTGGCGGCGATGGGCGGCCCTGCGCTCTTTGTCCCCGACCGCACGCATCCCTCGCCCCTTGGACAGAGCATGATGGCGCGCATTTTCCTCAGAGCGCAGGGGCTGCCCGTCACGCTCCCGAGCGCCGAGCTCCTGTGCGCGGGCTGGTGCGAGGCGCCTCTTTCGCCCGTGGTCGGGGAGCGACTCGCGGTAGAGGGCTCCTGGCGTGATCTGCACTTTGTCTATCCGCATCAGAGGAATCTTTGCGGCGAGGTCCCGCTCCCCGAGCGCATTGCCTTCTTTGCCGAGAGGGCGAAGACCGAGGCGCCGGGGTACATCAAGACTAAGATGGAGCACTATGTGGCCAATGCGGCCCGGGAGGAGGAGATCTTCCGGCGGTATATGGAGCTCACCGAGGCCTTGTACTGAGAGGGCCGTGGTACAATCATGCTTGTGATACGATCGGGGGATTCCATACGATGAATCGCCCGAAACGGAAAGGAGCAAGAAAAAGTGAAAAGAGGTATAACACCGTTGCAAATGAGTTTGCATTTAACTACGTGTGGCACGGTGAGAAAAGCGGTAAATTCTTAAAGCTCTGCGGAGAACAGTACGGCGCGGTGTTTGATGAAACCGATTTCATCGAATATCTGAACACGGTGCTGTATCCCGATACGCCGTCGAAAAAGCTCAAAACGATCCCGGCGGACGACGAGTGGGATGTGCCGGAGGAATATCGGAAATATCCGCACTACAACTTTTAAGGAGAAGCATTATGCTGAATACGCCATTTGGATCAATCAAAATAATAGCTGACGGCATAATGCTCGACTACGAAGCCATACCGTTCAGCAGTAAAGTCCGTTCTATCGTTGCAAAACCGCTTGCAGGGTGTTACAGAATAACTATTCCGACCGAGAATTATCATAATATCCGTTGTGAGCTTGAATGGAGCTGTGAGCCGCTTGAAAACACGGGTTCTTCGGGAGAGCGTTTCTTATGCTCCGAATATGAACGAGGAAACACCATTTTGACAATCGGTGCTGAGGACGAAAACGATGCGTATGAAACTGTCCGTTATGAGAACGGTATGGGCTACAACATAGTTCAGCCAACGGATATAGTCGTGTTCGGGATTGCTTGGGCAACCGACCACGAAGAAGGTGATGTTCGCACTTGGCTTGCGGCTGATCCGAGCTGAAAGGAGAAAGGTTATGAAAAAAGAAAACATATATAAATTCCTATATATCGTGGCTGCCTTGTTGGTCGTGGGCTTTGCCGTTGCCTTTGGTGTGGATGCCTACAAATACCATACCGGCGGTTATTTGGGCTCGGCACCTCTGTACGTGTATGCGCTCGTGGATGCTCTCGAGTATCTTCTGCCGAGCGTGGCGGTCTTCATTGCCGCGATACTCTGCAAAAGGAAATTTGCGAAGAAAGAAAATAACGATAGGGAATGATATGGGTAAACTACTGATCTTTAATTTTATACTGATTGCCATCATTGCTCTTGGCTTATGGCTTATAAAAAAATACGTTAAGAAAGAGCGCACGCAAGCTATCATCCTTGTAGCTGCCGCGATCTTTACGATCATATTTCATTACAGCTCGTTTATCTTCAAGCTGCTGTCGGGCGGCAATGCGATCGAATACCTGGGCGGAACCCCTAATCTGATCCTGCCGATATATCCTTGCAACGTGGTCATGTGGTCGGCTCTGATCTTTGCTTTTCTAAAGAACAAGACGTCGAGGGTCGGCTCCTTCTTCGCCGATTATCTCTTTTGGTTCGGTATCATTTCGACGCTTGTCGGAATGTTCGCCAACGTGGATTTTATCAACAACCCAACGCTTGCCGATTATGAGAATTTCAAGAGCATAACGGCACACGCCACGCTTCTCTTTAACATTCTTTTGCTCCCGCTCTTCGGCTACATAAAAATTGACGTGAAAAGAAACATGACAAGCATCGTTATTTCGATCCTTGCAATGGCAGCGATCGGTGGTTACTGCAACCTTGTTTTCCACGCACTTGTATCCGAGGCGGCGGCGTACGACGTGAATTCCATGTTCTTAATACACTCGCCGTTTGAGGGGCTTGACTTCTTGACATATCCCGTGATCTCTTTGATCGCAGTACCGCTCTATTTCGGAGTGTTTGTTATCTGCGATCTGTGCGCGCATACCAAGGGAGAACGGTTTTATAACAGGAAGGCAGTGAAAAAGTGAAACCCGATCGTAAAAATGAGACCTAAAGAGAGAGCAGATAGTTGAAATACATATAAACGGGATGGCAAAGCTTTCTTTGCCATCCCGTTGTAGTTTGGGAAGGGGGGCTTCGCCGAGATCCCGCTCCGCTCGGAGTTTGACTGCGCTCGGGAGATACGGCGAAGGATCAGCTCCCGGCGGTGGTTTTTGGGGATCCCCTACGGTCGAGGGGGAGCTGAGAGAGGATGACGGCGGAGAAGACGACGGCACAGCCGAGGTACTGCCGGGGGGCGAGGACGTCATTGTCGAGGAAGAGGAGGGCGCCGAGGATGCCGAAGAGCGACTCGGTGCTCATCAGGATGGCGGCCGGGGTCGGGGGGCAGTCACGCTGGCCGAGGATCTGGAGGGTGTAGGCACAGCCGCTCGACATGGCGCCGAGGAAGAGGAGGGGGAGGATCGCCTCGCGGATGGCGGCGAGGGAGATCTCCTCGAAGATCAGGGCGAGGACGGTATTGGTGACGGCGCAGGTGGCAAACTGCACCGCGGAAAGGCGCACGCCGTCCGAGCCCGGGAGGAAGACATCGACAAGCAGGATCTGGGCGGTGAAGCATCCGGCACAGACGAGGAGGAGCAGGTCGCCGACGGCGAGGGAAAGGTCCTCCCCGAGGGTGATGAGCCCAAGCCCCACAAGCGAGATGCTGACGGCAACCCACAGATGCCAGCCGATGCGGCGGCGGAAGAGAAGCGCACCGACGACCGGTACGAGGACGACGTAGAGGGTGGTGATAAAGGAGGCCTTGCTGGCGCCCGAGGTGGTGATGCCCGCCTGCTGGAAGGCGGTGGCCGTCCCGAGGGCGAGGCCGCACAGGATGCCGCCGATCAGCTCGCGCCGCGTAAGGGGGTTCCTTGTGCGGGAAAAGAGACGGCGGCCGCTCCCGTCAAGCGTATCAAAAAGAAGGATGGCGAGGGTCAGCACGACCGTCGCGATCCAGGAGCGCACCGCCCCACAGGTGAAGATCCCGACGTGCTCGGCGGCGAGGTCCTGCGCCGCAAAGGCAAAGCCCCAGATGGCGGCACAAAGAAGGAGCATAAGGCTCCCGCGCATAGATTTGTTCATGGTGGTATACTTCCCAAAGATCATAGGCTGAAAATACAGAGTGATTATATCACGTGGGCTATCGCTTGTCAAGGGCGAGCGAGTGCCGCTTTCCCTTGACACTCCGCGAGGGGTATGCTACAATGAAAGGAGAAAAAGGAAGGGGAAAGACGCATGAAATATTCCGAGACGAGCGGCGAGATCACGGTCACGGTCGAGGAGATGGTCTCCTTTTCTCTTTTCCATTATCTCGGTACGGCCGCCGGCGAGGAGCTGCTCCCCGTGCGCCGCGCTGACGGGGCGACCCGACGGCGCCTCGGCTTCCCCGAGGAGGCGCTCCCCCTTGAGAAGCGCTTTGTATCGGGCGGGCACAGCTTTTGCCTCCTGGCAACGGCGGACAGCCTCGTGCAGGAGGGGCGGCGGCGCACGCTTTCACTCGCCTTCCTGACGGGGGATGACCCCGCGGCCCTCGGGACGGGCACGGTGCGCGCCGCCCGGGGCGAGGGCTTCCTTCTGGCGGCGGCGATCACGCCGTCTCCCACGGCGCTGTCGATCACCTATTATAACGAGACCCTCGACACCCACACCGTTGTGACCGAGACACTGTCGGGGCGGAAGCTTTCGGCCTTTTTCGAGAGGGCGGCTGCCTCGCTTTCGCTGTACGCCGCCTCCGAGATCACGCGTGTCACAAAGCGCCTCCCGGCAATGCGGCGCCTGCGCTTCCCCTATCCCGAGACCCGCCTCGGGCAGGAGGAGCTGATGGGTGAGGTCTATCGCGCCGTTAAGCGCGGCCGTCGCCTCTATGCCTCGGCGCCTACCGGCATCGGGAAGACGGTATCGACCCTCTACCCCGCCGTGCGCGCCATGGGCGAGGGGGGATGCGACAAGATCTTTTATCTGACCGCGAAGGCTACAGCCGCGCGGATGGCCGGGGAAACGGCCGCCCTCCTCGGGCGTGACGGCGCCTTGCGCGCCGTGCTCCTCGCCTCCAAGGAGAGGCTCTGCCCCCAGCGCGGTGTCCCCTGCCGCGAGGGCATCCCCTGCCCCCGCCGCCGCGCGGGCGGCGTCGCCGAGGATCGCGCGACAGCCGCCCTCCTTGCGCTCGAGAAGCCGCTCATGACCCCCGAGGAGATCGCGCGCGTGGCCGCCACCCACGGGGTGTGTGCCCACGAGCTCTCGCTCCGATACAGCATGCTCTCGGATGTTGTGATCTGCGACTATAACTACCTTTTCGACCCGGCGATCCGCCTTGCGCGCTATTTTGCACTCGGCGGCCGCTACTGCTTTCTCATTGACGAGGCGCATAACCTCGGCGACCGCATCCGCGATACCTACACCGTGACTCTGACGGCGGGGATGCTCTCGTCACTCCCTCTCCCCGAGGGCGGAGGCGAGCTGTGCTGCGAGGTGCGAGAGCGGCGCGATGCCCTCCTCTCGCTCCTTGAGAGTGAGCTCTCGCCCCTTGCCGCCGAGGCGGCGAAGGAGGGGAAAAGTCAGGGGGAGACCCTCCGCACACTCCCTGCGTGGCTTGTGCCGTCGATCGGCGCGCTCCTTGTGCCGCTCGGGAAGCTCATGCGGCAGTCTTCACCCGAGCGCGACCCGGCTTTGCGCAAGCATATCCGCGCGTTTTATTATGAAATGAAAAGCATACTTGACATTTTGTCGGCTTATGACGAGGGCTTCCGCCTCCTGGTCTTCCGTGGGGAGGAGGGGATCGGGCTCCGCACGCTTTGCCTGGATCCCGCCGGGGTGATCGCGCACTCGCTCGGGGATGGGCGGAGCGCCGTCCTCTTTTCGGCGACGCTCCGACCGATCGACTTTTACCGGGATACGCTCGGTGGGGAGGGGAATGATGTGACCCTTGAGCTGCCCTCGCCCTTTGAAAGAGACAATCTTGCGGTCGCGGTGATGGACAAGATCTCAACGCGCTATACCGACCGCGAGGAGACACTCACAAGGGTCTGCCATGCGGTACGCACGACTGTCCTGGCACAGCCGGGCAATTACATGGTCTTTTGCCCCTCCTTTGCGTACGCCGAGCGGCTGGCGACCGCCTTCCGCGCGGCGGCGCCCGGGATGCGGACCCTTTTGCAGGGGCGGTCGATGACCCCTGCTGAGCGCGCCGCCTTCCTCGGTGAGTTCGAGACGACCGATGCGCCGCTTGTGGCCTTTTGCGTTCTGGGCGGCATTTTTGGCGAGGGGATCGACCTCCTCGGCCGCCGGCTGCTTGGGACGGTGATCGTCGGCGTTGGGCTCGGCACGCCCGACCCGTACCGCGACGAGATCGCCCGCTACTTCCGCGACAAGTGCGAGCGCGGGGTGGAGTATGCCTACGTGTATCCCGGCATGAACCGTGTGCTACAGGCGGCGGGGCGTGTCATCCGTGACGAGGGGGACGTCGGGGTCGTGGTGCTGATCGACGACCGCTTTGCATCGCCCGTCTATCGCGAGACCCTGCCCGAGCATTGGCACGGGCTGTCCTACGTTGGGGATGAACGGTCCTTAGCGGAATATCTGCGGCGCTTCTGGAGCCGCCATCAGGAGGAGACACCATGAAACGGACAAACACCAAGGATAAGATCGTCGAGGCGGCGTGGCAGTTGTTCTATGAGCACGGCTACGAGGCGACCACGGTTGAGGATGTGGTGCGGGCCTCGGGCACCTCGAAGGGCTCCTTTTATCATTACTTTGAAGGCAAGGATGCCCTCCTCGGGTCGCTGGCCTACCTTTTTGATGCCAAGTACACCGAGCTTGAGGGCGAGGGGCGGCTCGAGGGGGATGCCTTTGAGGTGCTGCTCTTCCTCAATCGCGAGCTTTTCGGCATGATCGAGAGCCGTATTGACGTGGCGCTCCTTTCGCGCCTGCTCGCCTCCCAGCTGATGGCGAAGGGGGAGCGCTCGCTTCTTGACCGCGACCGCCACTATTACAAGCTCCTCCGCCGCATTGTGCTCCGCGGACAGGAGCGGGGCGAGCTTGCGACCGACCGCTCGGCGGGGGAGATCGTGAAGCTGTATGCGATGGCCGAGCGTGCTCTCCTTTACGACTGGTGCCTCTCAAACGGCGAGCAGTCGCTCCGCGAGATGGCGGCGCGCCTTCTGCCCGGGTGGCTGGCGCCCATCCGTCCTTTTCAAAAATAATTTTTCGTACATTTTTCTGTTCTTGTCCTGTTCTACATCAAAAAACGCTGAATATTAAGGGGAAAACGGCTGATTTTGCATCAGCCGTTCTATTTTTATTTCGGACATCGTTCTCTCTTGCATTCTTGCGCGGAATATGGTATACTGACGGAGTATTACTTCTGAAAGGAAACACATTTTCATGGAAACCTGGCGTCTTATAGCGTTCATTCTCTACTTTGTTGCGATGCTCGGCATCGGCTTTTGGTTCTTCCTTCGCTCGAGGTCGGGCGGTGACAAGGAGTACTTCCTCGGTGGCCGTTCGATGGGACCGTGGGTCACGGCCATGTCGGCGCAGGCCTCGGATATGTCGGGCTGGCTCCTGATGGGCTTCCCCGGTGCGATCCTTGCCTTTGGTCTCGGTCAGGCCTGGATCGGTATCGGCCTTGCCATCGGTACCATTGCCAACTGGGTCATCGTTGCGCGTCGCCTGCGTCGCTTCTCCGAGGCATCGGGGGACTCGATCACCCTGCCGCAGTATCTGACCAATCGCTTTGCTACCTCGAATCCCGCTTTGAAGATCACGTGTGCTGTGATCTTCCTGATCAGCTTCACGATCTACGTTGCCTCGGCCTTCAATGCCGGTACGGCGGTCTTTGTGAAGGTGGTCCCCGCCCTTGAGGGCAAGGAAATGCTGGCGATGGCTATCTTCGCCGCCATCGTTCTCGTTTACACCTTCCTCGGTGGCTACAAGGCGGTTTGCTGGACCGACTTCTTCCAGGGCCTTATGATGCTCTGCGCCCTTCTCATCGTCCCGATCGTGATGGCTTGCGGTGACTTTGACGATTCCTACAGCGGTGTCTTCAAGGAGGGGGTTACCGCGTTCAGCGGCAATCCCTTCAAGGCGACCTTCGGCGAGATCGTCAGCGGTCTTGGCTGGGGACTTGGCTACTTCGGTATGCCTCATATCCTCGTTCGTTTTATGGCGATCCATGATGCTAAGATGGTCAAGAAATCGACGATCGTGGCCTGCACGTGGGTCGTGCTTTCGCTGGGTGCTGCTGTGGCGATCGCCGTTCTCGGCCGCACCTTCCTGCTGGAGGATGGTGTGTCGCTGGCTGACAAGCTCCTCCCCGGCAATCAGCAGAACATCTTCATTGAGATCGTCACGACGATCTTCCCCGGCTTCCTTGCGGGGATCCTGCTCAGCGCGATCGTAGCCGCCTCGATGAGCACGGCGGACTCCCAGCTCCTCGTCGCCTCCTCCTCCTTCACGAGTGACCTCTATCAGCCCCTGATCCGCAAGAACCGCGCGAGCAAGAAGGAGACCCTTTGGGTCGGCCGTATCGTGGTCGCCGCCGTTACTCTGATTGCCTTTGCGATCGCCGCCTCGGGCATTGGCAAGGCCGATTCCTGGGCGGGGAACATCATGGCGATGGTCGAGAATGCCTGGGGCCTCTTCGGCGCCGCCTTCGGCCCTGTGGTGATCCTGTCGCTCTTCTGGCGCCGCTTCAACTATGCGGGCGCTCTTGCCGGTATCCTGACCGGTGCTGTCGTCGATCTCGTCTGGCTCTTCACGCTGACCAAGGTGACCGGCATTTACGAGATCGTCCCCGGCTTTATCCTCGGCGCTGTCGCCGCTGTGATCGCCACGCTCCTCACGAAGGCTCCTTCGGCCGAGGTGGAGGCGATCTACGACGCCGCTGTCGCGGAGTCTGAGCTGTAAGCTCGTTTTAAGGGGCAGAGGATCCCCGGATCCTCTGCCTTTTCCTTTGGCGGTCACAGGCAAAAAAACAAAATTGCCGAAAGTCTACACAAATCCGCTATACATTCCCGGGGAGTTCGCGTTATACTTAAGGTGTAAATCTATAACTTGAGGTGGCGTTATGCTTCGCTTAGCTTCTGTATTTTCGAGTCACGCGCTTTTTTTGCATTCCTCGCCCCTTACCGTGCACGGTGTGGCCGACGGTGAGGTCACGGTGACCGTATCGCGCGGCGGCGACGTGCTGGCCTCGGCCTCCGGGATGCCGGGGGAGGGCGGCCGCTTTGCCGTTTCCATCGTGACGCCGGCGGCATCGTTTGACCCTTGCCGTATGACGGTGACGTCGGGGGATGAGCGCCTTCTGCTTGACGATATCCTTTTCGGCGAGCTCTGGATCGCCGGGGGGCAGTCGAACATGGAGATGGAGAACCGCGAGCAGGACGACTACGAGGAGCGCCGCTCTCGCTATGCGGCTAGCGGCATCCGCGCCTATCAGCCGACGCCCATTGAGATGGATGCGCCGGCGCTCGCCGAGCCCGACACCCTGGGGGAGGGGGTATGGACCTGCCCCGAGGACGGGCATTTCGGGGATGCCTCGGCGCTTGCCACCGAGTGCTGTTGTCTTCTGTCCGAGGCGCTTGGCGTTCCCGTCGGCTTTCTGAATCTGAACCGTGGGGCCACGCGCATCGAGAGCTGGCTCCCGCGCCGCGCCGTGACTCCCGAGATCGAGGCCTACGAGCGTGCGCTCGGGCGCTTCCCGACCGAGGACAACTGGAACACCTACACGGCCGCGCCGCTCTTCATTAACAAGAATTTCAATCAGCTGGCGGCCTCCTACAACAGGATGGCGGCGTCGTCGGCCGGTGTGACGGTGCGCGGCGTTTTGTGGTACCAGGGCTGCTCGAACTGCAGTGACGAATGTCAGCACGGGATGTATGCCTCGCTCCTCCGGGCGCTCCGCGCCGCGTGGCGGGAGGACTTCTCGACCGAGGGGGCGCCCTTCCCCTTCTTCCTTTCGACCATTTATTCGCATCCCTACGGGAGCGAGACGGTGGCGCCCGGGCGCTTCAATCAATCGCTCCGTGCGCTTCACGACGAAGACCCTGCGGCCTATTCGCTTGTGACGGTGCAGGATCTGTCGCCCGCCTTTGCGGTGGCGACGAAGAACCACCCCGTGCATCCGAAGCACAAGTACGAGCTTGGTGCGCGCTTTGCTCACGCGGTCCTTGCGAGGGTCTACGGTCGCGGCGGGCAGGAGAGTGCCGCCGTTCTCACGGGGGTCGAGCGCTCGGCGGGGGCGCTGATGCTCCGGTTCGCTTCGGTCGGTGACGGCCTTTGGGTCAAGGGCGGGCGCCTCCGCGGTCTGTACGTCGCCGGGGCGGACGGCAAGTATCTGCCGGCCGACGGCGAGATCACGGCGCCCGACACCCTGCGCGTGACGCACCCGGCGATCCCGAAGCCGCGTGAGGCCCTCTATTCCTGCCTTGCGGCCGACGTTGAGGCCACGCTGATGGGGGGCGGGATGGGGGTCTTCCCCTTCTTTACCGCCGAAAAAGCAACGTGGGGGGAGATCCGGGTGCAGGCGCGCCCCTTCTCGGATCTGTCGCTTGACGGGGATTTCGTGTACCGCTCGGGGATCGATGCCTATCCGCGTGCCATTTATGAGGCCATGCCGGGGAGCGGCTTCTGCTATGACAGCTTCTACTCGGTGACCGGGCGCTCGCTCCGCGTGTATGCGAAGGGCGCTGTGAAGCACTTCGGCATTGAGACGGCACCGCGCGCCGGCGCCGCGCTCGATCTTGAGAATTACCGCGGTCTTGCGATCTCGGTCTTCCCCGATCGGACGGCGATCCCGCATCTGCGCCTTGTGCTGTCGAGCGGCGCCGTGCTTACCTTCCCCGGCCGCCGCACCGAGGCGAAGGTCGGCCGTGCGTGGGCCGAATACGTCTTCTCCCCGGTCGTGCCTGCCGGAACGACGGTCGCGCGCCTCGGGGTCTTCTTCCCGGTGGTGAAGGACGAGGCCGCCGGCGCGAATATCGACAGGATCTATCTTGTGCCGTAAGAAAAGGGCGAGGAATTTTAAATTCCTCGCCCTTTTCTTATGCATTCTCAGCGGATCTCCTGCTCAAGCTCGCGGAATTCGCGCGTATCGAAGAATTCCTGCACGGTGATGCCGAAGCCGTCACACAGCATTTTGATGGTGACGACCCCCGGGTTGCGGCTTTTGCCGTAGAGGATGTTTTTGATCGATGAGGGCGCCACGGCAGATTCAATGGCGAGCTTATGGATCGACATCTTTTTTTCTCCGAGCAGCTGGAGAAGACGGTTTTTTACGGCGGTATAGGTATCCATGCCCATTCCTCCTGTCCTTATTCCTATCCCATTGTAGAGTAGAAGTCTTGACAAAGTAGGCTATATATGATACAATATGGGCTATGAATAGCCCACTCGGGGCGCTGTATGGGAGGAATCATATGAAAAAGATCGCTATCCTTGCGCTCTCACTCCTTCTGCTTGCTTCGATGCTCACGCTTTCCTCGTGCAGCATGGTAACGGAGATACTTGATATTGTTGGGACGGTACTGAAAATTGGAGAGCCACGGATTTCTGAAGCACTCCGAAAGAGGTTGGATACGCCTACGGGGCTACATACGGATGAAGAGTCTGACAGTCTGCACTGGAGTAGTGTAGAGTATGCTACCGGCTATACCGTATTGATCGATGGTGTGGATGTCGTGAATGGCTGAAAAGAACGACGGATATCAGCATGTTCATATGCGTAGAAGCGCCGACAATGCGGAATTCGCCTCCCAACAGATAGAACATGGCTCGGGATACAAGGCAACGAGTGCATGGTGGCACACCGTAGTGAAGACGGTGGATATTGAGAATCTTTCGGATTCCGGCAGCTTTAAGCTGTATTGGCGCGGCCATGGCGAAGGCGACGATAACTGGTATCTCAAAAATCGATCGGTTACCATTGAGGCTGTTAAGTGACACTGCCAAAAGCCGAACAGTCTCCCCCCTTGTGCGGTCCGTGATGTCGGTCGCACAAGGGGAGTCAGAGACAGCAAAAGCAGGAGAAACGCTTCTCCTGCTTTTTTGCTTGGTGATTTTTTGGTTCTTGGTGGAAAACGGGTGGATTTTTGGGGGAATCAGAATTTCCTTGAGGATGATCCTACCTTCAGGCAGACGGGAAGGGAAATCCGCGCTTTTTGGGCGGGTCTTGCGGCGGTCATGCGCGCATCGAGCAGGGCGGCGGCGGCGTGGCCCATGGTCTCGCCCTCGACGCCGACGGTATCGAGGGGGAGGGGCTCGGGATAGGCATCGGCGATGCGGTCGTAGCCGACGACCGAAAGGTCGTTTGGCACGTGGAGGCCGAGCGACGTGGCGGTGGCGATGATCTCGGTGGCCAAAAGGTCCGAGAAGGCGAAGATCGCGGTGCACTCGGGATGCGCGCCGAGGAAGGCGGTGATGGCCTCGGCGTTGCCTTCCCCGCGCAGGGCGAGGTGGAGGGTCAGGCCGGGATCGGGGGTGAGGCCGGCTGCGGCATGGGCGGCGAGGTAGCCGGCGTAGCGCTCGCGGTCGGAGGAGAGGCGGTCATCGACACGCACGCAGGCGATCCTTGTGTGGCCCCTTGCAAGGAGGTGCGCGGTCGCCAGCGCACCGCCCCGTGCATCGTCGGTGACGACGGCATCGGCGATCTCACCGAGGTGGCGGCCGACAAGGACGTACGGGACCCCGGCGCGGTCAAGGAGGGGGCAGGCGGTGCTCCCCGCGGTCGGGCAGAGGATCACGCCGTCCACGTTCTGGCCGAGGGCGACACGGGTGAGGGCCTCCTCGGTGGCGGCATCCTCGGCGGTATTCATAAAGAGGGGGGTGATGCCGCGCTCGCGGAAATAGCACTCGATCTCGTGAAAGAGCAGAGTGAAGTGGGGGTTGATGATATCGGGCAGGAGGACGGCAATGATGCCGCGCCGCCCCGATTTGAAGCTCCCGGCGCGCAGGTCGGGGATGTAATCGAGGCGCCTCGCGGCCTCGCGGATCTTTTGCTTGGTCGCCTCCGAGATGTCGGGCATGTCGCGCAGGGCGTGCGACACCGTATTGACCGAGTAGCCTGTTGCCTCGGCAATGTCGCGCAGTCGTACCTTCATAGGGCGTTTTTTGTCTCCTTTGTCTTACTTCCTTTATTGTAGCATACTCCGAGGGAAAGTGCAATCCCAAATCGCCGATCGGTCGCCCCTTCTTCCTCTTGACAGCGAGGGGCGTTTGTGATATACTATAAGTGATAGCATTACCGTTAATGTTCGGGAGGTTCGCATGAATCAGACACTCTATGACCACTATATCGTCGAGCGCGCCCACCGTGCGCAACGGCATCCCTTTCTGCCGGCGGTCTTAGCCGAGCAGTACGCCGCCCGGGGGCTTTCGCTCCGTGAGCGGATGGCCGACCGCTTTGCGCGTGCCGCCGCCCAAGAGGTGCCGTATATGACGGCTGACGAGGAAATCGTTTTCGTACGCACGGTGACGGAGCTCCCCGACGTGCAGACCGAGGCCGAGTGGGAGGCGATGCGCGCGCGCACGCACATCCATGAGCTTGGCTATGTTTCCAATATTTGTCCCGAGTATTCGGCCCTGATCGCAGGCGGTCTTGCCTCGGTCTACGAGGGGGCGGATGCCTGCCAGAGGCGTGAGATCGATGCCCTCCTTGAGCTTGTCGAGCGCTACCGCGCCGAGGCCGAGCGGCTCGGAAAGACCGAGGTTGCGAAAACGCTTTCGCGCGTGCCGCGCTTCGGGGCGCGCTCCTTCCGTGAGGCGCTCCAGGCCTTCCGCATTCTGCATTACGCGCTTTGGCTTGAGGGGGAATACCACAACAACATCGGGCGCTTTGATCTCCTTATGCGCCCCTACTACGAGGCCGACCGTGCGGCCGGGATGAGCCGCGAGGAGGCGCTCCGGCTGCTTTCGGATTTCTTCCTTTCCTTCAATAAGGACAGCGATCTCTATGTCGGGGTGCAGCAGGGCGATAACGGGCAGAGCCTTGTGCTTGGCGGTCGGGATGCCGAGGGGAATTCGGTCTATTCCGAGCTTTCCGAGCTTTGCCTTATGGCCTCGCGCGAGCTCCGCCTCATTGACCCGAAGATCAATCTGCGCGTGGATAAGACGACGCCGCTCGAGGTCTACAAGAAGGGCACCGAGCTTACCGAGTGCGGCCTCGGCTTCCCGCAGTATTCAAACGACGACGTCATCATTCCGGGGCTTGTCCGCCTCGGCTACCGCCCCGAGGATGCCGCCAACTACGTGATGGCGGCCTGCTGGGAGCCGACCATCCCGGGGGTGGGGGACGATATCCCGAACATTGCCGCCCTGAACCTGCCGAGGCTTGCCGGCGAGGTGATCCGCGAGGCCTTTGCCGCAGGCGACGACTTCGAGGCGTTGAAGGCGCGCTTTGCCGCCCGTCTTGGCACCGAGATGGAGGACATCAACAGAGCGATCACGGACGTGGAGTTCGTGCCGGCGCCCTTCCTCGACCTCCTCCGCCCCGAGCGCCGCTACCGCAACTTCGGCGTGCATGGGTCGGGGATGTACGGCGCTGTCGATGCGCTGGCCGCTGTCAAGACGGCGGTGTACGACGGGGACGTTGCCCCCACGACCCTCCTTGCGGCGATCGACGCCGACTTTGAGGGCCATGAGGAGCTCTGCCACCGCCTGCGCTACGAGGCGCCGAAGCTCGGCCAGGACGAGGCTCTGACGAACGAGCTCCTCGGCTTTGTTCTCGGTGCGATGGCCGAGGCCTGCCGTCCGCTCAGGAACTGCTTTGGCGGCATCTGGCGCGCGGGCACCGGTACGGCGATGTACTATCTGCGCCATCCCGAGGAGCACGGGGCAACGGCCGACGGCCGCCATAGCGGAGAGGCCTATGGTGCGAACTTCTCGCCCTCGCTCGCGGCGAGGATCCCGGGACCGCTCTCGCTGATCCGCGCGGCGACCTCGAACGATCTTACCGACAACATCAACGGTGGCCCCTTGACGCTGGAATTTTCCTCGAGCGTGTTCGGGGATGAGGACAGCCTTTCGAAGGTGGCAACGCTCGTCCGCTATTACATCACGCGGGGCGGTCATCAGCTCCAGCTGAACACCGTGAATGCCGCGCTCCTCCGGGATGCGAAGGCACACCCCGAGCGCTATCCGCGCCTTGTTGTGCGTATTTGGGGCTGGTCGGCCTACTTCGTTGAGCTTGACGGCGAGTTCCAGGATCACGTGCTGGCGCGCCAGGAATACAGCGATCTTGGGTGAAGACCGTGGCAGACGGAATCATCTTTGACATCAAGGAGTTCGCGCTCCGTGACGGCCCCGGCATCCGCACGACCGTCTTCCTGAAGGGCTGTCCCCTGCGCTGTGCCTGGTGCCACAATCCCGAGGGGCTCTCGCCAAAGCGCGAGGTCTATCGCGCGACGGGCGGCTGTACCGCGTGCGGTGCCTGCCGTGCCCCCTGCACGCATCCCGAGTGCCAGGGGCTTGGGCGGTGCCTGCACGTCTGTCCGCGCGGCCTTGTGCGCGCTGTCGGGACGGTGTGGGAGAGCCGCGCCCTCGCCGCGCATCTTCTACGCGGTGCCGAGCTTTTTGCCGAGGGGGGAGGCATCACGCTCTCGGGCGGTGAGCCCCTCCTCCAGGCCGAGTTTGCCCGAGCGCTCCTTGCCGAGCTTTCCCCGGTGCATCGGGCCATCGAGACCTCGGGCTATGCCGAGGAGGCGACCTTCCTTTCGGTCGCCCGGCGGTGCGAGCTCGTGCTTTTTGACCTCAAGCTGTACGACGGGGAGGCGCACCGCCGCTATACGGGCGTTGACAATGCGTGCATCCTGAAAAATGCCGCCGCCCTGCGGCGCTCGGGGATCCCGCACGTCTTCCGCATTCCGCTGATCCCCGGGATCACCGACACAAGGGAGAACCTTGCGGCGCTTGCGGAGGTGGCGGGGGACAGCCCCGTTGAGCTCTTGCCCTACAATACCCTCGCCCCTGCGAAGTACGCGGCGGTGGGGCGGACTTACCCCGATTTCATCGACCCCTTGGCTGAGAAATGCGGCGACACCTCGCTGTTTGTAAACGCAACCTTACAAAAAATCAAGGGGTGACATGCCTCTCCTGCCAAAAAGCGCACACACGCGCGGATGCGTGTGTGCGCTTTTTTCAGTTTTTCATTGACAAAAGGGCGGAGTTCGTTTATAATATAGAAGAATATATTGCCTTGGCGAAAGCCGGAAAGGGAAAACAGTATGGAAAACGCAAAGAAGAAGGCTCTTGCCGAGCTGGCTCGCAAGATCCGTGTTGGCATCATTGAGAGCGTCTACCACGCAGGGTGCGGTCACCCCGGTGGATCTCTCGGCATTGCCGACATCCTCACCTACCTCTATTTCGAGGAGATGAACGTCGATCCCGCCGCCCCTAAGATGGAGTCGCGCGATCGCTTCGTTCTTTCCAAGGGGCACACCGCCCCCGCCCTCTATGCCACGCTTGCCGAGCGCGGCTTCTTCCCGAAGGAGGAGCTTGTGACCCTGCGCCAGATCGACAGCCGCCTGCAGGGCCACCCCGATATGAAGCATATCCCCGGTGTCGATATGTCGACCGGCTCGCTCGGGCAGGGCATCTCGGCCGCGTGCGGTATGGCGCTGGCCGGGAAGATCGCGAAGAGCGATTACCGTGTTTACACCGTGGTTGGCGACGGTGAGAGCGAGGAGGGCCAGGTCTGGGAGGCCGCCATGTTCGCCGCTCACTACAAGCTCGACAACCTCGTGGCGATCATCGACTGGAACGGCCTGCAGATCGACGGGCCTGTGGCCGAGGTCATGAACCCGACCCCCCACGATGAGAAGCTCCGTGCCTTTGGCTGGCACGTCATCTCGATCAACGGCAACGAGTTTGACGAGATCGAGGCCGCCCTCCGTGAGGCGCGCACCGTGAAGGGCAAGCCCACCGCCATCATTGCCCGTACCGTGAAGGGCCGCGGCGTTTCCTATATGGAGAATGCCGTTGAGTGGCACGGCGCCGCCCCCAAGGAAGAGCAGTATAAGATCGCCCTCGCCGATCTCGGCGCGGCAGAAGCGTGAGGTGAAGTAGAATGGAAAAAATGGCAACCCGTGAAGCCTACGGTAAGGCTCTTGCCGCCCTTGGCGATACGTACGATTTCGTGGTCCTTGATGCCGACCTTGCCGCCGCCACCAAGACCAGCATCTTCAAGAAGAAGTTCCCCGAGCGCTTCTTTGACTGCGGCATTGCCGAGGCGAACATGACCTCGGTCGCCGCCGGTCTTGCCGCCGCCGGGCAGATCCCCTTCATTTCGAGCTTTGCGATGTTCTCGGCCGGCCGTGCCTTTGAGCAGGTCCGTAACTCGATCGCCTACCCTCATCTGAACGTCAAGATCGTCGGTACCCATGCGGGTATCACGGTCGGCGAGGACGGGGCGACCCACCAGTGCAACGAGGACCTCGCCCTGATGCGCTCGATCCCCGGGATGGTGGTCATCAACCCCTCCGATGCGACCGAGAGCTTTGCGGCTGTTGAGGCCGCCCTCAAGTACGAGGGCCCCGTGTACCTCCGCTTCTCGCGCTTTGCGACCCCCGATCTCACCGGTGAAGTCGAGGGCTTCAAGTACGAGATCGGGAAGGGTGTGACCCTTGCCGAGGGCAGCGATGTCACCATCGTGGCCTGCGGCTATATGGTCCACCTCGCGATGGAGGCGAAGGACGCCCTGGCCGCCGAGGGGATCTCGGCGACCGTCATTGATATGCACACGGTCAAGCCCCTTGACACCGAGCTCCTCCTCGCCGCCGCCCGTAAGACGGGGGCTGTTGTGACGGCCGAGGAGCACAGCATCAACGGCGGTCTTGGCGAGGCGGTCGCCTCGGCGCTTTCCGAGACCTACCCTGTGCCGGTCCTGCGCGTTGGTGTTGCCGATACCTTCGGCCGCAGCGGCAAGGTCCCGCCCCTCCTTGAGATGTACGGCCTGACGGCGGCGAAGATCGTCGAGAAGGCGAAGGCCGCGATCGCCCTCAAGAAGTAAGGCAGGCCAATTTCCACGTTCTCTCGTTGGCAGAGAGCCGCCTTGCTCGGCTCTCTGCCATTTTCTTTCGTATATGAAGCAGGAGGAACCTTATGAACATCCGTGAATTTATGAGCGTGGCTCCCGGCGAAAAGCCGCTTGACAGGATCGTGACCGACGGTGGCTTTTGCGCTATTTTCCGCACGATCGCCTGCATTGGGGATTCGCTTGCCTCGGGCGAGCTGGAATCGACAAGGGCGGACGGCACCCATGGCTATCACGATTTTTACGACTATTCCTGGGGGCAGTTCATGGGTCGCAGCTGCGGCAGCCGTGTGTACAACTTCTCGCGCGGAGGCATGACGGCCAAGGAGTATGTCGAGAGCTTTGCCGATCAGCATGGCTATTGGGGACGCGATAAGCTGGCGCAGGCCTACATCATCGCCCTCGGCGTCAATGACATCTACCGTGGCTACGATTTCGGACGGGCGGAGGATGCCGACCTTACGAATCCCGAGCGCAATGCGACCACCTTTGCCGGCTATATGGGGTCGATCATCGGTCGCATCAAGGAGCTGCAGCCGCGTGCCAGGATCTTCCTCGTGACGATACCGCGGGGAGATGACGAGCGCGACGAAAAGCGTGCCTATCAGCGCGACCTTTTGGTGAAGATGGCCGAGATGTTCGATTTCACCTACGTGATCGACCTCTTTACCTACATGC
Organism: Eubacteriales bacterium; assembly: GCA_045532575.1. Lineage (GTDB taxonomy): Bacteria > Bacillota > Clostridia > Oscillospirales > CAG-272 > UBA1740. The sequence continues at coordinate 29,717 of JAZSGE010000006.1, forward strand.
CTGTCAACGACGATGCGTTCCGGAGCGTTTTCCGCCGTGGGCATCTGACCCCGGCAGGGTACGTGCTGTATGCCCGTGTGATCGAGAGCTATATCGACTACATCGTGCGCTCGCGCCCCGAGGAATTTGCCCAGGCGGGCTTCATCGGGACCGAGCTCTATTACAATCCCGAAGACAGATAAGACGGCGCACGGCGGCGTGACCGAAAAGGAGTAGCGGCGCTTGCTTTTACTCCGTTTTGCTTCCGTGCCCTGCTTTTGGAGGTCCTATGTCCTTTTTACCCAATGCCTCGGGGCTTTCGCCCGAGGAGATCCGAAGGTACAATTCCGAGACGATGCGGCTCCTCTCGCTCTACCTCAATCTGTCATCGGACATCGTAACGCCCGAGGCGGTGCTTGAGATCGCGCGGGACTTCGGCGTGACGCGCGAGTATGCCTATGCGACCATCCTTGCGACGGTGTGCGGCCTCAAGACCGCGGGGAAGGATCGCGTGTATTTTGAAAACTACTTTGTGCCGATGGTGCGCGAGGTGGAGCCGGCGCCCTTCCTCGAGGATGCCTATTACAAGGCGATCGCGGTGCCGCATCGGCAGCGGGGGCGGTGGGAGCTGCGCATGCAGGAGCTCGCGCCCTGCGAGGCCTTTGTGCGCGATGATCTCCGTGTTCTGCCCGACGGGCGGATGCTCCCCTCGATCGGCTTCTTTATGGAGAGGTTCCCGTACCCCGCCGTCCTTGAGGGGGGCAGGGAATGGATGACCCTCCAGCCGAACGAGACGGTCACCATCCTGCCGGCGGTCGCGCGGGCGCATGGGAGGGTCGTCACCTTCGGCCTTGGGCTCGGCTACTTCGCCTACCATGCGGCGCAGAAGGCGGAGGTGGAGAGCGTGACCGTGGTCGAGCTTTCACGCGATGCCGCCGCGCTCTTCTCCGAGACGATCCTGCCGAGGATCCCGCACCGCGAGAAGATCCGTGTGGAGATCGCCGACGCCTTCGAGTATCTTGACACCACGATGAAGGACGGTGACTTTGACTTCGCCTTTGCCGACATCTGGCACGACGCGGGCGACGGGCTACCGCTCTGGCGGCGCTTTAAGGAGCGCGAGGGGCGCTTCCCGACGACCGAATTCACCTATTGGCTGGAGGACACCCTCCTTTGCTATGAGAACAAGGAGCTGTGGGGGTAAGGGATGACGGTACTGGAACGCTTTCTTGCTTACGTTTCTTATCCGACGATGTCGGACGAGGGGAGTGAGACCACCCCGAGCACCGAGCGCCAATGGGCGCTTGCCCGGCGGCTGGTTGACGACCTTCACGCGGTGGGGGTCGAAAATGCCTGCGTTGATATGTACGGTTATGTTTACGCGAGCATCGAAAAAACGGTGGAGGGTGCCCCGTCTATCGGGCTGATCGCCCACATGGACACGGCACGCGAGATGCCCGATGCGCCGATCCGACCCCGTGTGGTTCAGTATGAGGGTGGGGACATCGTCCTCTCTCCCGAGGTGACGATGGCGGCGGCCGAGCACCCCGAGCTTGCGGCCTACTGCGGACAGCGGCTTGTGGTGACCGACGGGCACACCCTGCTTGGCGGTGACGATAAGGCGGGGATCGCCGAGATCGTGGAGGCTGTCGCCCGGATCCTTCATGAGGGGATCCCACACGGACGGATCTCGCTTTGCTTCACCCCCGATGAGGAGATCGGGCGCGGGGCGGATCACTTCGACCTTGCACGGTTTGGGTGTGAGTTCGCGTATACGGTGGACGGGGGAGCCGTCGGCGAGCTTGAATGGGAGAACTTCAATGCCGCCCGTGCCAAGGTCGCGGTGCGCGGTGTGCCCATCCATCCCGGCGCGGCCAAGGGGCGGATGACGAATGCCGCGCGCATCGCCGCCGAGTTCGATTCCCTCCTGCCGCGCGAGGAGATTCCCGAGTGCACCGAGGGGTACGAGGGCTTCCACCATCTGCTCTCGATCGAGGGCTCGACCGAGGCGGCGGCGCTCGACTACCTGATCCGCGATCACGATGACGGCGAATTCGCCCGTAAGAAGCAGGATTTTCTCCGCCTTGCCGCCGCCTTGAACGCGCGCTACGGTGAGGGAACGGTGACGGTCGAGATCACGGACAGCTACTACAATATGCGGCGTGTGCTGGAGGCCTCGCCCGCGGCACTGCAGCGTGCACGGCGTGCGATGGCGGCCCTGGGCATCCCCTGCACCGAGAAGCCGATCCGCGGCGGTACCGACGGCGCGAGGCTGTCCTTCTTAGGGCTCCCGTGCCCGAACCTCGGCACCGGCACCGAGAATATGCATTCGGCCTTTGAGTTTGTGTCGGTCGAGGGAATGGAGACGGCGGTGTCTCTCCTCGTCGAGCTTGTAAGGGCATAAGAAAAACGACCTCACAGAGGTCGTTTTTCTTATGCCGTGCGTTTTTCAAGACGGAGGAGCAGGGTAGAGCAGGGGAGGATCAGAGTGCCGAAGATGACGTTGGAGATCGCGTGCGTGACGTCAAAGAGGGCACCGGCCGAGACCCAGGCCAGGATCTTTTCCCAGCTGTCAAGACCGAAGAAAATGGCCTGCGCCGGGGCGTACAGCACGCCGAAGAGGAGGCCGTGCAGGCCCGCGACCGTCGGATAGAGGATCGCCCGTAGCCAGCGGGGGGCGCGCTGTGGGATCAGGAGAAAGCCCAAAAACAGCGGAAGAAAGATATAGAGGTAGGGGATCCACCAGAGCGAAAAGCCGTGGATGAGCCCGTCAAGGAAGACGTAGACATACAGAGGAATGAGGGCGCGGCGGCGGTAGACGACGGTGAGCGTGCCGATGAAGAGCGCAAGCAGATGGATGTTGGGGAGGACCTCCATCACGTATTTCGAGGCGAACATCAGGGCGCCGAACATACCGAAGAGCGCGACCTCACGCGCCGAGTGCGCGCGGCGCCTCTTTACCATTGATTCGTGCGGATGAAGTCGTAGACGGCGCCCTCGGTGACGGTGACGAAGGAGGCACCGACGGGGGAGTCCTCGCCGTTGACCTCGAGCTTCCAATAGTGGCCGTTATCGAGATCGTAGTCGGCGCGGATGCCGTTGACGTGGCTGATCATAAGACCGAACTGCGAGTCCTCGCCCTTGACGAGCTCCTCGGCAAGGAGGGCCTCGGCGAGGGTCGCCTTGTCGGTCTTCAGGGTCAGGGTGACGGTCTTTTCCTCGGCCGTGACCCGGACGGTCACCGTGGTGGCACCGTCACCGACCGTGGTATCCCTTTGGTAGAGGGCATCCTCCCAGGAGGCGGGCACGGGGGTGCAGGCGCCAAGGAGGACGAGCAGGCAGAGAAGAAGGGGAACGACGCGAAGGAGTGTTGATCTTTTGTTCATTTTGTAAACTTTCCTTTCCCGAAGAAAACGCGCTCTCCAAGGAGAGCGCGCGAAAAGAACACGAGGTTCCCGGTCGCTTCTCCCTTTGCCCAAGAGCGATTTCCCTGCACGAGGAGCCGGGCGAAACTCGGAACGGACCCGTTTTAAGGGGCAGATGCCGTGGTATGCTTCGCTTCGGCTTCTTGTGATATGGTATATGACTGCGAATCCGAAGCCTTGCCTACCGCAGCCTCTGCTCCCTTAACATTCGCAAGAACCTAAAAGCACGGAAAATCGGATGATTTTCTTGTGATGCGAGCGCTGATACGTGGGGACGTTTCAAGCGAGCGGCGCAAGGAAAGGGCCGATTTTACGGCTTTTAGGCGAGTTCGGTCCGGGTTCCGCCCGGCTCAAGCATTCCGGCTGACGCCCCTCCCCGGGCGATCACGGCAATGGCTGTTGCTGCGGAGCCTCCCCGCATTTCCTTACCCCTGCTGTTGGCAGTTGCACCGTCCTCGGTGCCGAATCGTGTCGTATGTCATTATTATACTCGCCCTCCCTTCCCGTGTCAAGGTTTTTCTCATACCCTCGGCGCCCTTTTGCATACACATAAAGAAGGAGGTGATGGTATGACGGTCTCTTGGCGGCGCTTCTTCCGTAACGGGTCTGTTCTTGCTCTTGCGGCGCTCCTGATGCGCACCGTTTCGGTGGCCTTTGGGGCCTACGTGACCCGCAAGGTGGGGGCGGAGGGGATGGGGCTGTATTCGCTTATCATGAGCGTCTACACCCTCTTTGTTACCTTTGCGACCTCGGGGGTGCACTTGGCGGTGACACGTCTGGTTGCCGAGGCCGAGGGGCGGGGCGACCGCGAGGGGGTGCGCGCCGTTTTGCGTACGGCGCTCCTGTATGCCTTCACCTTTGGCGCTGTGGCCTCGGTCGTTCTGTTTGCCGGCTCCTCCTTCCTCGGCGAGGTGCTCCTCGGGGACGGGCGCACGGTGCCCGCGCTGCGCCTCGCCTCGGTCGCACTGGTTCCTGTGGCGCTCTCCTCGGTCTTTGCGGGGTATTTTACCGCTGTCCGCCGCCCGTCACGGACGGCGGTGGTATCGGTCACCGAGCAGGGGATCCGCATTGCCCTGACCGTGATGGCGCTGACGGCGCTCCTCCCCTCGGGGATGACTTATGCCTGCCTTGCGCTCGTCCTCGGCTCGGCGATCGCCGAGATGCTCTCGGCTCTGTTTTCGGGGATCCTATACGCCCTTGACGTGCGGCGCCTGCGGCGCGTGGCGGTCGGGCGGCTCCCCATCGGGCAGGTCCTGCACATCACCCTCCCCGTGGCGGCCTCCTCCTACGTCCGCTCGGGGCTCCTGAGTGCCGAGCATATGCTTATCCCACGGGCGCTCTCCAAGGGGACGGCCACGCGCGAGGAGGCGCTCGGGGCGTACGGTGTCCTTTCGGGCATGGCCCTCCCGATCGCCCTCTATCCGATGGCGGTGCTTTCGGCCTTTGCGGGACTCCTTGTGCCCGAATTTGCCGAGCGCGCCGCAGGTGGCCGAGGGGAGGAGAACCGCCATCTCGCCGAGAGGACGCTGGCGGCGGCGCTCTGGTTCGGGATCGCGGTGGGGGGCGTGATGGCGGTGACGGCGCCCCTCCTGGCGCGGGCGGTCTATCATACCGAGGAGGCCGGGCTCTATCTTGCGCTTTTGGCGCCCATCCTCCCCGTGATGTACCTCGACCACGTGACCGACGTGATGCTCAAGGGGCTTGGCCGCCAGGTGTACGCCATGGGGGTCAACATCCTCGACTCGGTCGGCAGCATCCTGCTTGTCCTTCTGCTTCTGCCGCGCCTTGGGGCGGTCGGGTACGTTCTTGTTATTCTTCTCGCGGAGGTCTTCAACTTCGGGCTGTCGATCGCGGGGCTCTACGCCGCCCTCCCCTTTCGCTTTCCCCTCCTCCGTGGGGTGGTCTTTCCGTTGGCGGCGCTCCTTACCTCGGTGACGCTTTTGCGGCTGTGGCTCCCCTCCGGCGGAACGGTGTGGCGGCTGGTCGTGTGGATCGCCCTGGCGCTCCTTTTGTATCTTTTGCTGCTTTTTCTTTTTCTTTATCTGTATTCCCGGGCCGCGGAGAGAAAAAAAGAGCCCTCCCCGCCACTTGACAAGGAGGGCGCCATCGGCTACAATGAGTGTAGATCGGGCCGATAGGCGAGGAGGAAGAGATGCAGGGCTGTTGCTTTACAGGGCACCGGAGCTTACCGGGCGGCGAGAGGTATTACACCCTCCGCGCGCTGTGTGAGGGAGCGATCCGCCGTGCCTATGACGAAGGATATCGCCGCTTCCTTGCCGGGGGGGCGCTTGGCTTTGATATGCTGGCGGCGGCCCTTGTCTGCTCCCTGCGTGACAGCGAATTCCCCGCGATGCGGCTTGAGCTGATCCTCCCCTGCCGCGACCAGGCTGACCGCTGGTCGGCACGGGATCGCGAGCGCTATGCGGCGATGCTCGGTGCGGCCGATCGGACGGTGGTGCTGGCTGATGCCTATTATAGTGGGGCAATGCAGGCGCGCAACCGCGCCCTCGTGGAGGAGGCCGGCCTTTGCATTGCGTATATGACGGTGCCCTCGAGCGGTACCGGGGGGACGGTGGCCATGGCGCGCCGCCGCGGTATTCCCGTCCTGAACCTTGCTGAGGATATGAAATAACAAAAGAGAGGCCCTAAGCCTCTCTTTTGTTATTTTGGAAAGCGTATCAGCTGTTGGCGTTTCCCTTCAGGAAATCGTCAACATTGCTCTCGTAATCCTTGGACGACGTGATATTATCTTCGGTAGCAAAACGAATAACAGTGAATTCGGGAGTGCTGTACAATTCCTTCATATAATAATCACCTTGCTCTCAAAATATACTTTCATAGATATATTATACGAAATGAGACCTGAAAAGTCAACCCTTTTTTATTTATTTTTTTCGTTGGCGCGCGGCAAGCGTCGGTTTTCCTAAGGAATACGGGGGAAATTTCAAAAAATTATTTTTTGAGGGCGTCAAAGGAAAGACCGTAGCGCTCGGCGATATCGCGCGCGTAGCTCTTGCCGTCCGGCTTTTTGCGGTAGATGCGGAAGGAACGGCGCCCCTCCTCGATCCCTGCGACCAGCGTATCGACCGCGACACCGCCCGCCGCCCGTGAGCGCTCGTTGATCTCATCGACGCGGTCGCCGAGCTCGTGCAGGTGGGTGGAGAAGAGGACACGCGCACCGAGTGCCGCAAAGGCGGTCAGGATCTCGGCGGCGATGAAGGAGGCCTCGTAGGAGCCGGTCGAGGAGAGTGACTCGTCAAGCAGGACGAGGGCATCGGCATCGGCCGCATCGAAGATCTCGCGCAGGCGCGCGCATTCCTCACCAAGACGGCCCTTGTCGAGGGTGTCCTCGGCGCCGGTCGGAAAATGCGTGAAGATGGCGCTGACCGGGCTGATCACCGCCTCCTCGGCAGGGACGGGGAGGCCGAGCTGGAACATCGCCTGGGCGATGCCGAGGGCGCAGGTGATGACCGATTTGCCGCCGCGGTTCGGCCCTGTCAGAATATAGACACGGCCACGGTCGTCAAAGGTGAGGTCGTTCTCGACCACGCGCTCCTCGATCCGCATGGCGACATCGGGATTGTAGAGTCCCTTCGCCGAGAAGGCCTTTTCGGCCATCGGGGCGACCTTCGGCTCGGTGAGCGGATAGCCGCGCTCGGTAAGGCGGCGGCAAAGGTCGGAGGCACGGGTGATGAACTCGATCTCGGGGAGGATGCGGAGGAGAAAATCGGTGTTCTCGAGGACGTATTCGCCAACGATCGAGCGCCAGGCGCGCACCGAGGAGCGGAAGATGTCGTCGAGGGCGCCGTGGAAGGCGGTCCTGAGGGCATCGCGCCGGTTCTCGTTCTGACCCTTATCGAAGGGGACGAGGGGGGCGATGGTCGTCATGGCATCGTTCTTGAAGCTGAGACGGAGGATCTTATCGAGGACACGCCCCGATTTGAAGGGAGTGGAGTTGACCGAGATGACGCCGGCCTCAATGGGGCGCATCGTCTGATCGAGGTTGACACCCACGGTGATGCTCTTGACCTCGCGGATGCGCGAGGAAAGGGCGGCGAGATCCTCGTTCAGGGTCTTATAATAGTCACTCACGGCGAGGGTCTCGACGGTGTCGGCAAAGCGGCGGAAGGCCTCACTCCCAAAGGACTCGCCGATGGCCGAGAGGCCCTCGTTGAGCTGGGTGATGCAGCTGACATAGAGCTCGACCTCGGTGATGCTGTACAGGTAGGATTCGCCCGAGGGATCGTAGTCGGCCTCAAGGCGGCGCAGCTCCCGGATATCAAAGAGGAGAGGAAGGATGTCACGGAGCGTTTTTCCGAGGGCCGGGAATTTCGCAAGGTCGGCAAAGACGGCCTGGCGGTAGGCGATGACGGCAGGATCGGCCGTGAAGAAGGAGGCGAGCGAGGTGTTCTTCAGGGAAAGGAGCGAGGCAAGCCCCAGCTCCTCGGTCACCTCGTTCGGGATCGAGACGGCCCCCTCGTCATGGTCGCGCTGCTCGCTCGCTTGGTCGGGGTAAAGAAAGCTCAGATATTTTTGTTCCACAAATCGTTCCTCTCAATCGGTAGATCTCTTCCATATTCAGTATAGCACAGCCCGGCTCAAAATGCAAGACTATTCCCCACGGTCAAGGCTCGGCGGACGGCCGAAGTGCTGGCGGTAGGCGCGACTGAAGACATAGACCGAGGAATAGCCGACCATGGCGGCGATCTCGGTGACGGTGGAGCTCCCCTCGGAGAGGAGGAGACGGGCCACGCGCCAGCGCGCCGCACGCAGGTAATCCGAGAGGGTGCCGCCCGTCGTTTTGCGGAAGAGGGTCGAGAGATAGCTGTAATTGTAGCCGAAGATCTCGCCAAGCTCGCGCGTTTCCCGCAGGGTGAAGACGTGGGCATCAATATACTGCATCAGACGGAAGGCGAGGCCCTCGGGCCCTGCGACGACGGCCTCCTCCTTGCCGGGGACACGGAGCAGGCGAATGACGACCTCCTCAAGGAGGAGGGCGGTCATGCGCTCGGCGTGGGGGGCCGCCTCGTTCTCAAGCTCGGCGATCAAGGTAGCGACGAGCGAGCGGATACCCTCGTCCGAGAAGCGGCGGGCGGCAGGGGCGGCGACCTCATGCATCAGGCGCTCAAGCCCCTCAAGGAGGGAGGGCTCCTCGGTATAGAAGGCGAGGAAGTCGTAATGTAGGGGGGCCTCGGCTGAGGAGGTGATGGCGTGCACCTCGGCAGGGAAGGAGAGAAAGATGTCCCCGCTCCGCACGGTGACCGTGTCGGTGCCTGCGGTGACGCTCCCCGCCCCCTCGGTGATGACGGTCAGCTCAAACCAGCGGCGGTGGAGATGCTCACGCACCCGTCCCTCGCCACGGAAAAAGAAGCGCCCGATCTGGAATAGGTCAATGCTCCCGAAGGAGCGGGGCGCCGTGATATAGTTTTTTTGGATGCGGTAGCCTGTCTCCATCTTTGTCACCTCAATCGTATTATACTCCGACCGTGAGCGAAAGTCAACGGAATGTTAAATGTATGTAGGGCAAAAAACGCCAAAATCCAAAGGATTGCTAAATTTGCCGAAACTCACGCTATTTCCGGGCAGTACCGCTTCTGCTATAATGGAGGCAGAAAAGCGAAAGGAGTACGCTATGAAAACTGTTGCTGTGATCGGCTGTGGCCGTATCGCAAATCACGCACATTTCCCCGCCCTGACCGGGATGGAGGACGTGCGCATCAAATATGCCTGTGATATCCTTCCCGAGAAGGCCGAGGCCGCCAAGGAAAAGTGGCCGAGGATCGAGCAGGCGATCACCGATTACCGTATCGCACTCAACGATCCCGAGGTCGAGGCCGTATGGGTCCTGACGCCGAACTATCTGCATTACACGATAACGATGGATGCCCTCCGCGCCGGTAAGCACGTTATGTGCGAAAAGCCCATCACGGTCAATTACGCGCTTTCCTGCGAGATGGCCGAGGAGGCCGAGCGGCAGGGGAGACTCCTTCACATCGGCGTTTGCAACCGCTACGATCTCACGGTCAACACCGTGCGCGATATGATCGCCGCAGGGCGTCTCGGTAAGATCTACCACGTCTACTGCTCCTTCCGCGCTCATCGCAATATCCCGGGGCTTGGCGGTGCCTTCACCACCAAGGCGATCTCGGGCGGCGGCGTTCTGATCGACTGGGGCATCCACCTCTTTGACCTGATCCTGTACGCCCTCGATCACCCGACCCTTTACACCGCCTCCTGCAACACCTACTGTGAGATGGCAAAGGATATGACGGCCTACCGCTATAAGACCATGTGGGCCGAGGACACCGCAGACAAGGAGAACGGCACGAACGACGTTGATGATTTCGTCACCGGCTTCCTCCGTACCTCGGCGGCCTCGATCACCTTCAACGGTGCGTGGGCGCAGAACATCGGCGGCATCGAGCAGTACGTCGACTTCCTTGGCGACAAGGGCGGCATCCGCTTTGATTACAGTAAAAAGACCTTCACCTTCTATGACGGTGAGACCCTGGAGGCCGAAAGCCCCGAATGCCCGAAGCGCAATTCCTTCGCGGCGGAGGACCGCGCCTTCCTTGATGCCATCGACAGCGGTGCCCGTGAGCGGAACCATATCGAAAACATCCTGAACAGCGCCCGTCTCCTTGACGGTCTTTACGCCTCGGCCGAGGCGGGGAAGGAGATCACCTTCGAATGAAGCGCATCGGATTTATCGACCACTACATCAGCGAGTGGCATGCGAACAAGTACCCCGCCTGGCTCCGGGAGACCGGGGAGGCCATCGGGGAGGAGCTGGTGGTCACCGGCGTGTATGCCGAGGAGGACGTCTCGCCGGTGGACGGTCGCACGACCGCCGCATGGTGTGAGGCCTACGGGACGAAGCAATACGACAGCATCGAGGAGCTTTGCCGGGACGTTGATTTTATCTTCATCTTAGCGCCCGACAGCCCCGAGAAGCATCTTGGCTATGCCAAGGCGGCGCTCCCCTTTGGGAAGCCGACCTACATTGATAAGACCTTTGCCCCGAGCCTTGCCGTGGCCGAGGAGATCCTCTCTCTCGCCGCCAAGCACGGCGCCCCGATGTATTCGACCTCGCCCCTCCGTTATGCGACCGAGCTTGACGCGATCGCGCCCCGTTGCTTTGATACCTACGGCGGCGGCCCCGAGCTTTCCGGGTATATCGTGCATCAGCTCGAGATGATCGTGAAGGTGATGGGGTGTGACGCGACTCTTCGTGAGGTGACCAAGACCGAAAGCGGCTGTGAGGCGATCCTCGCCTATCCCGACGGCCGTACGGCTACGATGCATTATGATCCTTCGATCTCGGGCTTTGCCATCGGGATCGACGGCACCCGCGTGCCGATCGCCTCGAAGTTCTTCCCGCGCCTGATCACCGATGTGGTGCGCTTCTTCTTCGATCACACGCCGCCCTTTGAGCGCGAGGAGACCCGCACCGTGATGCGCCTGCGTGATGAGATCTTAGCGAAGGCGGAATAAAAAAGGGGCTGTCACATTTAGGCATAACCGAAAAGGAAAAGGGAGTTATACTGTTTTTACAGTGTAGCTCCCTCTTGTCATCTTCATAGTTTGATTTGATTTAGGGTTGAAAAACCAAGGTTTTTCAGCCAATACATTATACTTCCTTTTCTATCGCCGCTCGCTTCCTCTCGACGTACGTCAGTACGCCTTCGGGGCGCAATCGGCAATTTCTGCTCTAAATCTGCACGCCCCCAAAAAGTGAGCTCTCATTAAGAATTCGCTATTTTCTATGTTCTTGCGCTCTATTTCTCGTTTATACATTGATTTTCCCGAATTCTTAATGAGACACTCCCTTTTTAACTGTTCTTGTCAGGGATATATTCCATAATATCTTCGATTTTGCAATCCAGCGCGGCGCAAAGCTTGTTGAGAGTTTTGCTCTCGATATTGTCGTTGGCCTTTAATCTGCGGATCGTTTTGCTGTCGATCCCGCAATCCTCGCGAAGACGGTAGGTGCTGAAGCCCTTTTTCTCCATCGTTTCCCAAAGCTTATCAAAAACGATCATTTGTATAACCTCCCTATTGACATTTATTATTATGGGGGTTATAATCCTATTTATTAAGGGGATATAATCCCCATATTGAAGGAGATAGACATATGGACTTAATTTTGGAATTGATTGGCGGCGTTTTGACAAGCGATGATTTTAGAAAAACGGTTGTTGAAACATTTGATATTGCAGGTATGGCGGAAAAGGAATGCTTTAGAATTTTGGAAAAGATAAGGAATATCATTCGCGATGAGAATCTCAAAGACTCTGACTGCTTCGATAGAATAGAGGAGATCGTACTGCTTTTGGAGGAATCGGGCATTGATTGCAGAGGGCGGCACGATTTTTAATAAAAAAGCCGGATATGCACAAGGCATACCCGGCAGGGAAAAGGGAAATGAAAAGCTTAGTTAAACGTGTTATTTTCAAGTATAGCGCTGTCAACTGCCTCGCCGACGATGGGGTTCCCGTCATGCTCGTCATCGGTCGTATAATTCTTATAATTGACGTCGTTGTCGATCGTAAGCGTCACGTTCTTGACGGTGTTGCCTGCGGCATTCACCGAGGTGTTGGCATAGCCGAGGATGCCGCCGAAGTCGCGGTAGGCCGTAATGCTGCTATCCATGACGGTGCAGTTAAGGATGTTCAAGGAAACGGCGTAGCCGGCGATGCCGCCTGCCTTGTCACCGTTATCGCCGGTGGCATCGGTGTCACACACCACCGTGGAGTTCTTGACGGTGATGCCGTCGATGGTGGCATTGGCGGTCTCGTTGCCCTCCCAGCCCACGACAACACCGACAAAGTGGGTGCCGGACACATGGGCGCCGTCAAACACGATATCCTTGACTACGGCGGTGGTTTGGAGGCCCGAGAAGAAGCCCACATTACTTTCGCCGGTAACGGTCAGGTTGGAGATGGTGTGGCCCTGACCGTCGAAGGTTCCGCCAAAGCCGTTGACGGGAGTCCAGGCAATGCCCGCAAGGTCAATGTCATCGGCAAGGACGACCTTGGTACCCCCATAGCTTTTGCCGGCGTTGACCAGCTGCCCGAATTCTACAAGCGACTCGGCGGAGCTGATCTCGTAGGTAACCTCAACGCCCTCGTAGGACGGGAGCCCCTTAACACCGTACTGATCCCCACCAAAGAGCTGGTCAAAGGGGATAAGCTCCATATGATGCAGAGTGCAGGTGGAGTGGTCGTAGTCGGTAGCGATACCGCCATACTGATACCCGGGCTCCACGCGGATGCCCCGACCGCCCACGGGACGGCAATAATGGTAGTTGGCCCAATCGCCGTAAATGACCTCAACGTTGGTACAGGTAATGTTGTACTGCGTCATATCCGGGTAGTTCACACCGTTCACGGTGGCGGTCTTTGCAAGGCGGCCAATGATCATGCCGGACATGCGGTAGTTATAGTAGTCGTAGGAGGCCGTCACATCGTTATAAGCATCCAGGCGGCAGGCGATCGTGACGTTTTCAAAATTGTAGGTGGCACCCGGCTCACCCTGTCCGACGATACCGCCAATGCTGCTGTCGAAGGAGCCCCAAAGACCGCCAAGCACGGTATCCTCGTCGATCGTGATGTTTTTGAAGGTGTAAGTACCGGCACCCGACCAGCCGATGATGCCGCCAAGGCCGTTGTTGTAGGTTGCAAGATCGGTGTCGGCGATCGTAATGTTCTCAAACACGCAGTCACCCTCAGCGCTGCCGGTAATACCGCCGACGTCGCCGCCCTCAACAAAGCACTCGGCGCCCTTGATGGTGACGTTCTTGACGGTGGCATCCTCGATGGCGCCAAAAAGGCCGACAGAGCCGTATTTGCCCCATTCATAGCCGAAATCCCAGCCGCTTTGATAGACGTTCTTGACGGTGTGTCCCTGACCGTCGAAGGTACCCTTGAAGGGGACGGTCTTGCTGCTTCCGATAGGGGTAAAGCTTACGGGATTGCCGTTTTCGTCGTAGGACCTAAGGTCAAGATCCCCCTCAAGAAGGATAGTCTTACCCTCAAAGGTGTTGCCCTCCTCGACGAGTGCTGTAAGGCCGGCAAACTGCTCCTCCGAGGAGAGCGTGAACTCGGTTTTGGTTTCGTCGTACCAGGTGGTATCGGCGGTGCCGTCCCAAAGAATGATCTCCTCGCCGCCCGTCACGTCGGAGTTGCCCTGTACCGCTTCCACCGTGATGCTGATGGCGGCAGAGAGCCCCTGGTAGGCATTCCCGGCCTCCTTGGGGAGCGCGATAGAAACCGCAACGGCAGGCATGGTTTCGTTGGTTTTGAGGCTTGCCCATGCCGAGGTGTAGCGGGAGATCGAGCGATACTCGGTGTCACCCACCGTTACGACAAGGCCGGACATCAGCGCGGTGCCATCGGTGCAGGCGATCCTGACACGGTACTTGATGTTGACGTTGCTTTCGTTGGTTCCGACAATGCGGAAGCTGACCTCGTCGCCGGGGACGATACGGTCAAGCGCCAGCTTGCCATCCGTGAAGGAGGCGGAGCCGCCGGCCGTAAAGCTACCGTCGGTGTACCATTCGCCGTCCGGAGTATCGAGAGAACGGGTGCGGATATCTTCAAGGTCGGCGGTCATCTGCACGGTACCCGCATTGACGGCAATGTTGACCTTATTCTCGCTCGTAAAGAGCGCAAAGGTCGAGCCGGCGATCAGAGAGAGGCAGAGGGCGATCGTCAGAACCGAGGAGAGAAGTGCTTTCTTTTTCATAATAAAACCCTTTCTGAGTGATAGCTTTGGCCTACAAGAGAAGCAGAGATTTTGCAGGCTACTGTATATATAAAGGCAGGTCCTTTTTCTCTGCCGTTGCTTGCGTGGCTGTGATAAGGAAATCAAGCCCGGCCATTGCTCCCTTGGCGGCGTTGTTGTCGCTTCGGTCGGGGAACTCAATGCGCAGACCGAAGCTCTGGCTGCTTTCGTTCGCTCCCATGCTCCCCTCGAGCAGGATCGCGCCGTCGGGAAGCTCGGCAAGGGGGAAGCTTGTTACGGTGCCGTCAGCGCTCCTCAGGGTCACGGTCAGCTGCTCCGCCAGGGCGTTCCTCTCCCCTGTCGCCCGGAGCTCAATGCGGTAAGCCACGGCAACCGTTCCCCGGTTCCGCAGCTCCATGGTGGCGTCAAGGTAGCTCCCCGGCACAAGGGCGGTACTCCCACCCTTGCCAAAGATTCCTTCCTCGGTGCTGTCGGTGAAATCGGTCTCCTCGCTCAGCACGACGCATTCAAGATAGCCGCTGTCGTTGGGGACGCAGTAGTCAAGCCCGGTTCTTACCAGCTCGAGCTCGAGCGATCCTGCACGGAGATAGGTGGTGCCGTCCTCCGGCTTGCCGAGGATGCTGTAGGTCGCAATCACGACGGCACAGGCGAGGAGGAGGGAAATTGTTATACTAATGATCCATTGCTTCACGGAATCGTCTCCTTCTTCTCAGTTTCATGTGGTGCGTCTTGGTCGGTCCTCTCGGTGCTTTTTCCGGCTTCGAGCTCGGCCAGGCGGCGACGCAGGTCCCGGAGCTCGGCATTTGTGCTTTCCTGCTTTGCTGCTGCTCGCAGGCCGGCCAGCTTGATCACCTCGAGGAGAATGATAATGGCACAGGGGACGATCACGATCCCCACGGTGCCTGCCTTGGTCTGCAAAATAGAAATGAGGATGCCGAGGGGATAGCACTGTCCCCTCACGCGCCCGATGACGTAATTGCCCCCCGTCTTTTTGGAGGTGTCGATGGTTTGATACAGGGTATCGGCCTCGGCCGCTTTGTTGTCGCCGGCAAGCTGTAAAATGTAGCCGCCGTCCTTCCCCTTCCGGATAGAAACCAGGCGATGCGTGATGGTCACCTGCGTATCATAGACATAGCGGAAGGTAAGAACGTCACCGACCTTGAGAGAGGCGTACCACGCATCTGCCGCGGCGCTGCCCTCGGGAACCGATTCGACAAGCACCATAGAGCGCCTGGGGATAGGCCCGATCTCGAAGCCTTCGGTGGGGGTTGCTTCGCAACGCTGCATCGAATCTGAGGTCACGATAAAGAGACGGTGGTCGAGGATCTCGGCGGCGCCGTAGGGATCCTTTTTCGCGGATACAAGGAGAATTGAGGCTAAGGTGCAAATGGCGAGAAAGGTGAAAAAGAAGGCATTGAGGAGGATGGATGCGATCCGCTTTGCCCGCTTCTTTGTCATAGGTATGCCTCCTCCGGGGGGCGCCACCGACATTACCGCCGGGTGGGCCCACCCGTGATCTCAAGCTCACAGGCGGAGCACACGTGGCGCCCCTCGGGTATCACACTGCCGCAAATCACGCAGGTGGTATCATCGGGCCTTGGGGGCTCTTCCTTCGGTTGCTCGGCGAGAGCGCAGCTCTCGATCTTTTGAATTTGTTCTTTTTCGGTTCTTCTTTTGAAATGAAACATAATGAGAATTATGTGGACTTTCAAAAGAAACATAATGAGAATTATGTGGTCTTCTTTGAGATGGGCTCGTCCCTTTTGGCGTTTTTTACAAAAAAATAAGCGCAACGAAAAAACCTTCCGTGCACTTTTTTCAAATCGAAAAAACGGAAGGTCCTTTGTCGTTCTGATTGATCCGAAAACTTAAAAAAAGGTATTGACTTTTCCCTGTAAGTATGGTATTATAACCTCAAAAGTTCCGCTATGTACCAAGGCCCCCGAGGCCGCATGACCACATAATTCTCATTATGTGATGTTTACGTCCCCGATGCTTTGGCGTCGGGCTTTTTTTATACGATGAGCCGCAGGCGCTCCATTTTGCGGCGATGCTCGTCGCAGGTAGTGGTGATATAGATGCGTGTGGTGTTGATGTTAGCATGTCCCAGGATATCGGCAAGCTTGGCAATGTCTTTCTCAATTTGGTAAAAGCTTCTGGCAAAAAGGTGGCGGAGATTATGGGGGAAGACCTTCTCGGGTGACACGCCGGCCTCCCGGCAAAGCCCCTTCATTTCCTTCCATATAATATATCGGCTGACGGGCGCGCCTCTTTTTGTGATGAAGACGGCCCCTTCACGGATGCCCTGCCCCTCGGCATAGCGCAGAAGGCGGCGCTGCAGCTCGCGCACAAGGAAGATGCGGCGGCGCTTCCCCTTGCAGTTGACCGTGGCCTCTCCCCGACGCACGGCGGCAACGGTGATATAGCATAGCTCGCTGACGCGGATGCCGGTGCCGCAAATGGTCTGTATGATGAGATGCAGCCGTTCGTTTTTCCGGCTCCTCGCGGCCTCAAGCAGCCGCAGATACTCGGCGCGCGTCAGCTCACGCTCCTGTGGGCAGAAGGCGTCACGCTGGACGCGGAACTGCTTGATGCAAAGCTCGTGACGGCCGAAAAAACGCAGGAAGGCGTTGGTGGCGGCGATCATGGAATTGGCACTCGTTACCGCATAGCGCTCGCCAAGACGCTGCTTATATTCGAGCAGGGTATCCTTGTTGACCTCTCTGTTCTTGGCAAAGGCGGCAAAGTGGCCAACGTCGTGCAGATATTTGGCGATCGTGGCCGCGCTCCGTTCCTCTTGCCTCAAGAACAGAGCAAACCGTTTCAGTGCACCGGTACTGATCCTCAGATACTTCATAAGATCCTCCTTTTTTGTATCCATTTTTCTTTATATTCTTTAGTATGATATCCCTTCCTCTTTTCTTATGCGGATAAAAAATGCGGGAGATACGCTGTCAAAGCGTATCTCCCGCATTCATTCGGCAGGAAATCACAGAGTACGCACGCGGATGACGCCCTCGATCTTCAAGAGGGCCTCCTCGGTGCCGGCGGGAACCGCCTCGTCGAGCTCGAGGATGGTGTAGGCGTAGTTGCCCTTCGAGCCGTTCGACATATTGGCGATGTTGATGCCGTGCTCGGAAACGTAGCCCGTGATGCTGTTCAGCACGTTCGGGATGTTCTTGTGCAGGACGCAGATGCGCGCCGCCCCGTTGTGGGGGATCGAAACGGCGGGGTAGTTCACGCTGTTGCGGATGTTACCGCACTCGAGGTACTCGATGAGCTCCTCGGCGGCCATCGCGGCGCAGTTGTCCTCCGACTCGTTCGTCGAGGCGCCGAGGTGAGGGATCGCGACGATGCCCTTCTGGTTGATGGTCTCGGCGGTGGGGAAGTCGGTGACGTACGAGGCGATCTTACCGCTGGCAAGGGCCTCCTTCACGGCCTCGGCATCGACAAGGTCGGCACGGGCGAGGTTCAGGATGCGGACGCCGTCCTTCATCTTGGCGATGGTCTCGCGGTTGATCATCTTCTTGGTATCGGGGGTGGCGGGAACGTGCAGGGTGATGTAATCGGCGTTCTTGTAGATGTCCTCAAAGGTGGCGGCGCGGCTGACGGCGCGCGAGAGGCTCCAGGCACCGGCGACCGAGAGGAAGGGGTCGCAGCCGATGACGTTCATCCCGAGGTTGACGCCGGCGTTGGCGACCATGCCGCCGATGGCACCGAGGCCGATCACGCCGAGGGTCTTGCCCATCACCTCACAGCCGACAAAGGCGCTCTTGCCCTTCTCGACGGCCTTGGCAACGTCCTCCGAGCCCTCGAGGGTGTTCGCCCAATTGATGCCGCCCACAACGTCACGCGAGGCGAGGATGAGGGCGAGGATGGCCAGCTCCTTCACGCCGTTGGCGTTGGCGCCGGGGGTATTGAAGACCACGATCCCCTCCTCGGCACAGCGGTCAACGGGAATGTTGTTGACGCCGGCGCCGCAGCGGGCGATGGCGAGCAGCTCGGGCTCAAAGGCCACCTCATGCATCGCGGCCGAGCGCACCATGATCGCCTCGGCACCGACCTCGTCGGCGCTGACGGTATAGCGGCTCTTGTCAAACACATCGGTACCGACCGATGCGATCTTGTTCATCAGCTTGATCTTCATGGCATTACTCTGCGGTCTTCGGATTCGCGGCCGCAAACTCCTTCATAAATTTGATAAGGGCTTCGACACCCTCGACGGGCATCGCGTTGTAGATCGAGGCGCGCATACCGCCGACCGAGCGGTGACCCTTGAGGTTCTTCAGGCCGGCCGCGGAGGCCTCTTTCGCAAACTTCTTGTCAAGGTCCTCGTTGCCGGTGACGAAGACGACGTTCATCATCGAACGGCTCTTCTTGTCGACGGGGGCAATGAAGTAATCCTGGCTGTCAAGGTAGTCGTAGAGGAGGGCCGCCTTGTACTCGTTGCGGCGCTTGATCTCCTCGAGACCGCCGATGCTCTCGAGCCACTCGAAGACGAGCTTCGCCATATAGATGCACCAGCAGGGAGGCGTGTTGTACATCGAATCGTTGTCGGCCATCAGCTTGTAGTCGAGCATGGCGGGAACCGTCTCACCGGCGTGGCCGATCAGATCGTCACGGATGATGACGATGGTGACACCCGCGGGGGCGACGTTCTTCTGTGCGCCGGCGTAGATGACGCCGAACTTCGTGACATCGACAGGCTCCGAGCAGATGCAGGAGGACATATCGGCGACGAGCGGCACGTTACCGGTCTCGGGGATGTAGTAGAACTTCGTGCCGTAGATGGTGTTGTTGAAGCACATATGCACGTAGTCGGCATCGGGGCGGATGTCGCTCGGCTTCACCTCGGGGACGGCGGTGAAGTTAGCACCGGCCGAGGAGGCGGCGCAGGCGATATCGCCGTACTTCTTGGCCTCCTGGTAGGCCTTCTTCGAGAACTGGCCCGACACGATGTAGTCGGCGCACTTATGATCGGAAAGGAGGTTCATCGGAACCATCGCGAACTGGGTGGAGGCACCGCCCTGGAGGAAGAGGACCTTGTAGTTCTCGGGAATGTTCATCAGGCGGCGGAGAGCGGCCTCGGCCCCCTGGATGATGGGCTCGAAGTCGGGCGAGCGATGGCTCATCTCCATCACCGACATCCCGGCATCTCCGTAGTTTGTGAGCTCGGCCTTGGCCTTCTCAAGAACCTCGAGAGGGAGCATGGAGGGGCCGGCAGAGAAGTTAAAGACTCTTTCCATTGTGCTGTGCGTCAAAGACGCGTCCTTTCTCAAAATTTATTACGCGCACGTGCACGGTGCACGCGATATGTATATGTTCACATTATATAACAAAAACTGAATTTAGTCAATCGGTTTTGACGGCGAAAACTGAAAGTTTTTGTAAAAAAGCGGGGTACTCTTTGTGATGTTTTCACAAGAGAGGTGAGGGAAACGCTCGGTTCCCGAGAGAAAAATAAAAAAATCGAAAAAATAAAGCAAAAAGGTGTTGACAAACCGAAGAACCTCTGCTATAATGTTAGAGCGTTTGGTTAATGGCGGAATAGCTCAGCTGGCTAGAGCATTCGGTTCATACCCGACAGGTCGTTGGTTCAAATCCGACTTCCGCTACCAGGCCCGTTGGTCAAGAGGCTAAGACATCGCCCTCTCACGGCGAAAACATGGGTTCGATTCCCGTACGGGTCACCACAAAAAACAGGAGCACTTCGGTGCTCCTGTTTTTTTGTGATTTAATGTGACCCGTACGGGAATCGAAGGGG
>JAZSGE010000136.1:0-20899 GCA_045532575.1 Eubacteriales bacterium
TACGTCGTCCGCGTAGCCGATGTCAATAACGTCGCTCTCACCGGAGAAATACTGCTTGAAGTCATTCTGCTTACGCATAAGCTCGTCCTTAAGCCCGTCAAACTGGGGCCAGTATATAAAATGACCCATGCCGATAAGACCTATCCTCGCACGTCTTGTGTGTTTCATAATCTGCACCGTCCTTTTTACTCGCATTTTGCGGCGAGCTTCTTGAGTTCATTATACGCTTGCATAAAATTTTTGTCAATAGATTTGTGTAGGTTTTGAGTAAAAAAAGGCTACCGTCGGCGCACCTGCGATAAAGCAGGTGAGCCAACTCTATTCGCCTACGGCGAGTGATATGCACTTCGTGCGTGATATGTCCTTTGGACGTGATATGCGCTACGCGCGTTGGAAGAAAGAGGCGAATAGAATATCACTGCGACCAGCGGGAGCAATATCACTTTTGCGGAGCAAAAATATCACGCCGAGCCGTGCGAGGCATATCACTTCTCAACAATTACCACCCGACAGTACACCTAAGAGGTGTAACACACTATACCTTGCAGGCAAGGTGTGCGAAAAGGAGTACGAGCAATGTTGCTCGTACTCCTTTTGCTTTTTCGGCAGGTCAAAATCTGCTTTATGGTAGGAACCCCTCGGGGTGCTTTTCTTTGTCGGGACCGCGGTTTCTCGCGGAGGGAATTCTGATGCTATGTCGTGGAGACGGACACTGCGAAGCTGTACAATGCGTACAACGAGCATGGTTGTGTTCGTATCCGCGGCAGAGCGCGGCCCAAGATAGAGAAAAGCACCCCAAGGGGTGCTTTTCTTTGTGGGGACCGCGGTTACTCGCGGAGGGAATTCTGATGCTATGTCGTGGAGACGGACACTGCGAAGCTGTACAATGCGTACAGCGAGCATGGTTGTGTTCGTATCCGCGGCAGAGCGCGGAATTCACCCGCGAGAAATTAACCGACGATACCGGACCGCTCTATCCCCTGCACCAGATACTTCTGGCAGAAGAGGTATACAACAACCAGAGGCAGGATGATCATAATACCGGCGGTATTACGGATCGCAGAGTAGAAGAGGCTCTGTCCTGCGTAGCTGATCTCGAGCGAGGGCGGGATCTCCACAATGTCGGGCATCAGGGTCATCTCGCTCCCTGTGGTAAAGAAGAGTGTCGTATAGAACTCATCGGTCCACTGCCAGGAGAAGGCAAAGAGGAAGATCGTGATCATCATAGGCACAGACAGCGGAATGATGATCGAGAAGAAGGTGCGCATCGTGCCGGCACCGTCAACATAGGCCGATTCCTCAAGCTCATCCGGGACGCCACGGAAAAACTGGCGCATCATGAAGATGTAAAGGCCGTTCTTAAAGGCGAGACCGGTCGCCGAGATGATGAAGAGAGGCCAGAAGGTATCCAGGAGGATCGGGAGCTGCTGCCCTGCCGCCTTCGAGTTCGCATCAATGCCGAGGAGCTCGAGGAGACCGGGAACAATACGCCCGTTACCATCGGTCAGGATACCGCCAAGGTCGAAATACCGGAAGCGCTGTGTCAGGGCAAGGCGGATGGTCTCGTGGGGGATGATCATCGTCAGGACCACAAGCAGCATCACAAGGCCGTTGCCACGGAACTTGAACTTCGCAAGGCCGTAGCCGATCAGCATACAGACAAAGGTCTGCAGAAGAGCCGCACCGACCGAGAGAAGCGTGGTGTTCAAAAACGCATCCAGGTAATTGTTCTCAAGGAAGATCGCCTTGTACGTGGTAATGGTAAAGTGCTTCGGAATGACACGGACCGTCACGTCAACGAAGTCCTCATAGCCCATGAAGGAGCCGGCGATCTTCGAGAAGAAGGGAAACAGGATAACATAGGAGATACCGATCATCAGGAGCAGGCGGAAGATGTACCAAACGACCTGTGTCAGGAAGTAGGTGGAAAAGACCTTCTGCTTGAAGCGCTGCCAAAAGGACATTTTGCCCTCGTAGTCCACGCGAATGCGATTCTTGGTTTCTTTCATTACGCGCGTTTTCTGTACTTCGGGTTGTACGTTCATCTTTCCACCTCCTTAATCCCGTTTTTGATAGAACACGAATGCCGATGCGATACCGACGAACACCGCAATGATCAGCATGATGATCAGGAAGTAGATCCAGGCCATCGCCGTGGCGACGTTACCCTGCTCATTCTTCTCTGCGATGTAGGTCATAACGACATTCGATTTACTCGTGAACGAGTCGATGATCGTGTAGATCGCGTTTACGAGGATCATCGGGCTGATCATCGGGAAGGTGACCTTCCAGAAGGTCTCCCATGCGGTAGCGCCCTCGATCTTACACGCCTCATAAATGGCGGGCGAGATCCCCTGCAGACCGGCAAGGAAGATCAGCATCTGAACGCCGGAGCGGTTGATGATATCGTAAATGTTATTGACCAGCGTCGTAACGTAGGTCACGAGCTCGGTACCGACCTTCATGTTCGCAAACAGCGCCTGAATATCGAGCGCCGATACGATCTCGGTCGTGGCATCGGTTCCGCCACCGGTATCAATGCCGCCCTCAGCGCCCATGTTGTCGCCGAGGATGTCGTTCGCGTTGATCGAGTCCATAAGGCCCGTCGAAAGAATAACGGGAACGAAGAAGATCGCACGGAACGCAGCGCGGCCCAGCATCTTCTGGTTCAGAACAACGGCAACGAAAAGCGAGAAGATAACGATCGCAGGAACGTCAAAGAGGAGCTGCTTGATGCCCTCTACCAGCTTTTCGGTAAAGGTGACGTCGGTCATCAGGGCATCGCGGTAATGCTGGAAGCCGACAAAGGAGAGCGCCATACCGCCGCCCTTGTTCCGGATGAACACCGAGAACGAGAAGGCGAGCGAGTCAATGATCATCGGCAGGTACAGGAGCAGGATGCCGAGAACAAAGGGCATAACGAAGATCCAGCCGGCTCGCGCCTTGCGCTTATCGAGCGAGGAGGGGACGATGAACTTCGAGATCCCCGTCTTATCGCCGAAGCGGCGGACAGCGGCGCCCGCCGTCTTCAGCCCCTTGCCGATCGGCCCCGTGACGGGGGCGGTCTTCTCTTTCAGAAAACCGCCGGCGGCTACCGTCTTGTCTTTTACGGTCTTGAAGAAATCTGTAAACTTAGACATGCGTTAGCCTCCCTTCACGAATTGGTTGCCGGATCGAGGCGCTTGAAGCTGTACGAGGGAATCACGTGCTCCTCGCCGTCGATACGGACAGTGACATCAAACAGGTTGTAGTTCAGGACGAAGCGGACAAGCTTGCCGTCGGCCTTGCGGTAGGTGACCATCACAAGGCGCTCATCCTTGAGCGTGTAGTCGGTATCGACATAGTTCGTACCGTCGGTCGCCTCGGAATTCGTCTTGTTGAAGTCGAAGTCCACGGTGACATCGTTGACAAGCGCCACGATGTAGCCGTAGGTGTCACGGCAGAGCGTGACAAGAGCTGCAAGCTCGGTCTTCTTGGCATCGGTGAGCGTTGCCGAGAAGCCGGCCGCCTTGGCGATGATCTTATCATTGCCGTACCCGGCGTAGACGAGCTTGTTGAAGAGGGCGGCATCGGCATCGGTGGGAGCCTTACCGAGGATCACCTTCAAGGCATCAAAGATGGCCTCGCCGGCATCGGTATCGGTATTGGCGGCGATGAGCGCGCGGACATCGGTCCAGAGCGCGGCCTTCTCCGCATCCGAAAGAGCGGTACCGATGAAGGCATCCGCCTTTGCGATGATCGCATCGACATCGGCATTGACCTTGACCTTAAGGCCAAGCTTAACACCGAGATCCTCAAGGCCGTCACCGTCAAGGTAGGCCGCAAAGACCTGCGCAGCATAGCTCTTGGCAACGCCGTCGGCAGCGAGAGCATCCTCAAAGTCCTTCAAAACGGCCTGAAGAGCAGCCTCAGCCTCAAGCTCTGCCTTCTTGGCAGCGATCTCGGCAGGATCCTCCATGCCCTCGAAGTGCTTGGCCCAATCTTTATGCGTAGGATCCACGGTGATGTTGTAGCCACCGGTCACATAGGCCTCAATAAAGCTACAGAAGTCACCGTCGTTCTTCTCTGCGCTGAGGAAGATGTCTCGTTCCGTCTTCATCGCATTGAAGAGTGCCGTCTCACGGGCAGCGATCTCGGCCATAACGCCCGAGAGGACAGCCTCGCGGAGGGCCTGCTTGTTCTCTTCCTTCTCATAGTCCTTCAGATTGCGCTCGCCGCGGATGAAGATGTGATCCACAAGCTCGGCCGTCTGGAGGTCGGCAAGAGCGGCGTTCAGGGTTCTGTACTGCTCAACGATCGTACCGTCGCCGGTCTTTTCGTCGGGATCCTTCCAGCGCCAGATATCGTAGCGGATCGAGTAGTACTTGTTGAGAGACTCATCCTTCTTGAGAAGCATGGTGTTCTCGGTGTTGTACGAGAGGAGGAAGTAGGGGTACGCGCCGTTTTCGATCGACTTCAGGACATTGTACTCCGAGTCGCCCGACATGTTCAGCGCCGCGCCGGTGTAGTTCACATAGCCGTGGAGGACCATGGCCATGAAGGGAACCGAGGCACTGGCATAGCGGTACTTACTGCTGTCAAGAGGCATCGAAAGGATGTGGTCGGCGTAGTCGAGCGTATAGCGGTTACCGCCCGAAAGCATGACCGAGTAGGAGGAGGCAACGTTCTCAAGGAGCTGGCGGACGTCCTCCTTGGCCTGCTCACGGTTGATGGGATTATCCTCATCAAAGTTCGAGTTGAGATCCGAGCCGAGGGTCGAGAGCGACAGACCGAAGACGCCGTCATCCTCGTACTTCTCGAGCTTCGAGGCGAGCTTCTCATAGTAGGTGTTGATGAGATTCGTCGCCACACACATATCAAAGAAGCTCGTGAACTGCTGATAGACAGCATCGTAGATCTGCTTCGAGCAGTAGCGGTTATCAACCGTACGGGAGCCGATCTTCTTGAGCGAAACACCGTCGCCCGAGCTCTGATTGCTGAGGTATGTGAAGTCAAACTCGGGATATACACCAAAGCTCTCGTCCGCGGCCTTTTCGATCAGCTCGCGGAAGCCGCGCTTGCCGCCAACCGCTCTTTCCCACTTGAGCTTGGCGGGATAATTCGCCGCCATACCGCCGTTGGCAAAGCCGGTCAGCTTGAAGTTGATGTTGGAGATCCCAACACCCTTGAGGTCGTCATAGATCAGCGCAACATCGTCAAAGGTGGTCAACGGAACCTTGACATCCACAGGGAAGGAGAGGATCTGCTTGGTGGTCTCGAGGGCACCGAAGGCCTCGATGTACAGCGGGATCTGCGAGGCACCCTCCGCAAGGGGCTTCAGCGTGCCGCATTCCTTGAGGTAGTCACGGTAGGCCGTGGCCATCCCCACCCAGCTGGCCTCGCTCCCCGAGAGGAGCTCGATGCGCGTGCGGTAGCTGCCCGTATACTTACGGTCAGCCACGACCGTCCACTCGGTATTACCGCTGACCGAGACCGAGTCGGCAAGGTCGTAGGTGTCCTTAGGACGGGGGTAGTAGGTCGGATAAACAGACGCGTAGTTATGACGCGCCGCACCGAAGGAGACCGAAAGGCTGGTCATCGCATCGCCCTCCTCAAGGATGGCGAGGAAGCCCGACTTCACGGGAACGATGTCATAAAGCGCGTTATTACGCTCGTCATAGAGCTGGTTGCCTTCGGCATCGGTCATCGGGACCTCCACCACGTCCTCGGTGCTGACAACACCGTAAACGGGCAGGCGGACCGGCTCCTGGTGCTGGCCGGACACGGTATAGTAGGCGTAGTCCTGACCGTAGACCTTGCCGCTCCAGGCGACCGAGGTCTTCTTGGTATCGGTGTAAAGATCACTGTACTCAAACAGAGCACCGCTACCGTCGGGATAGAAGACATACCCGTCGTAGAGCATTTCCTCGTGGGCATCGCCGCCGTAGACCCCGTTGCCCATGAGATAGTCACCGTAGGTGGTGGTGTCCATCTTGCCGGCACCGAGATAGTTCAGCGTGCTGATGTACTCAAGCTCAAAGAGGGTCTCGTCATAGAGGATACCGTTCGCGGGGAGACGGATATCCAGCGCGCCGTCGGTAGGATTGATGGTATACTCGAGGGCGAGCTTGAAGAAGGGAGGCGTCTCCGCCTTTGAGACATAGCCGGTAAGATCGTTGTCCTCCTGCACGTCCTCGTAGGTGTAGTTCGGGCAGTAGGTCTTAATGAGAGCCTCAATTCTGCTCTTCTGCGCGGCAGTCAGCGACTCGGAGACAACGTAGATGGCATAGTTCGTGCCGGTCTCGTCATCGATCTTCGCCGTAATGGGGTAGTTCTTGAACATCGTCTCCTTGACGGCACCGGGCTTGTTCGGATCCTGGAGGGTATACGTAACACCGTCGGGAACGATCTTATTGTAGATCTCCTCCATGAAGATACCGTAAGGAGTGTAGGCACCCCTCTGCGCACCGCTCGTATAGCGGAGCTGACCGTCGTACAACGCGCTGATCTCTTCCTTATAGGCATCGAGAGGAGCCACGATCTTTTCCTCGAAGGCCTGCTTGGTGATCCAGCCGGGCATCAGGTAGGTAGCATTCTCACGGCCAATGGAATACTGGACGCGGATACCGTTCTTGATCGACTTGACCTGGATCTGACCGCGCTGGGCCGCCTCGGTAAAGCTGTACATGTACTTCAGGTTGCCGTCCTTCCCCTTGTAGGAGACGACGACCTGCGAAAGGAGCTGTGCCTTAACGACGTCGGAAATCTCACCGGTCTCCTCGCTACCGAGGTCATAGGGGTTGGTGGAGATACCGGTTTCCTTGGTCGCATTGTAGTAAATGACCTCACCCGTAAAGGGACTGCAGTAGAGCTGATAGGTGTCACCGCCGTTCGGCAGATTGACGGTCAGCACCTTCTGCATATAGGGGTCCTTATTGAACCCGAAGAGCTTTTCCTTCAGAGAATCATAGCTCTGCTTCAGGGCCTCTGCGGTTACCCGCTCATAGGTCGCATCACTCGTCTGGATCTCGGCCGCCTGGACATTCACCGCCGTCATGGGGATCAGCCCGGCACAAGCACCGAAGAGCATCACCGCAACGAGCAAGGCAGACAGTATTCTTTTTATCATATCTTATTCCTCCTTTGCTCGTTATGCGCGGTATGCGATCTCGGTGATCAGCGACGAAATGAAGGAAATGATCTTACCGATCAGACCCGAGAACAGGAGCGCCATGAAGATGATGATCGCCATACCGAGAATGGTGCAAATGACGATCAGAAGGTTCTTGCCCATCGAATAGTCGTGCGTGACCATCAGACCGAAGAACAGGAGCGCACCGCACCAGACAAAGCCGATGGCAGTGATCAGCGTTACGATCATCGCCTCATCCAGCGTGACGATGTTCGAAAGCAGCGTCGAAAGGATGAGGATGAAGGGCAAGGGGGAGATGGCATAGCCGACAGCGATCGTGATATCGCGGAAGGAGCCCTCGCCGTCAAAGAGGGTGGTCAGACACCAGTTGGCGATGATCCACAGAATGATCGGCACAAAGACCGAGATGATCTGCACAAAGATCGTCGAATACTCATTCGTCGGATTCATGATGTAGCCCGTACCCACCGACTGGTAGTAGAAGGCCAGGACCACAAGACCGACGAAGGTAAGCGAGGCACGGAGCGAGCCGCGCTTCTCATGCTTGAGATCCCAGAAGCCGTCAAATGGGTGGAAGGCAACGTGGAAGCTGTAAATGAGCTCCTCCCAATACGTGGTCCTCGTACGGTTCTGCCGTACAGCCACCGCCGCATTCAGCCGCGAGGCATAGCCCATGATCTTGAGGAGAGCGAAGCAGAACAGACCCACCACAATCGGGATCACGATCAGGTACTTCGAGATCCACGCCTTTCTCACCTCGCGGTAAGAGTTCGAGTAGTTCGTCTCGTCGTAGGCCGCCTTGAAGTAGTCCATCGACTCGGTGTATCTGCCCTCACGGAAGAGCGACTTACCAACGCCGATGTAGGCGGTATCGAAGTTGCTGTTGTACTTCAGGACGTTCCGCCAGGCCTCAACGGCGCCGCTGTAGTTACGGTCGTTCTCCTGGCGAATGGCATCCACAAGGAGGTTCCCGTAGGGAGTACGGCGATAGACCGTCAGGGTATCGGCGGTGTTGTCAAGGACGATCATGCGGTCGCCCTGGTAGGTGATACCGGCAATGCTGTTCAGCTGGCCGAGCATCTCACCCGTATCGCCAAAGGCGAAGAGCAGGTTACCGTTCTGATCGTAGGTGAAGATCTTGTTACGCGAGGCGTCAATGATCGACCAGATGTACTCCTCGCCGATCGCAACGTCCTTGATCTTCGAGGGACCGGTGGCACCCGTCGCATCGACGGCGGCGTTGATATCCACTTCTCCGCCCGGGTCAAAGAAGCCGTTACGCTTCATGATCTCGCTACCGGCCGAGTTCAGCTTCTTGATCGGCGAGTAGTCGGAACTCTTGCTCTCGATCGAGGCGATCTGATCCTCTGCCTCGATGGCGTCGGTCGTCACGTAGATGAAGCCCTCGTCGTCGACCGTGATGTTGTTGAACTCGGTAGACACATAGTCGACCGAATTCTCACGCATCTCGTCCGACATAAAGCGGCGCCAGATGATGTCGATCAGGCTGTAGGTAACCTTCTGAGCACCGATAAAGCCGGTGAAGTCGCCCTCCTCGGTCATCACGATAACGCCCTGGTAGGTCGTCGAGGAAATGACGAAGATACGGCCGTACTGGTCAACGGCAACGGCCACGGGACGGTAGCCCGAGGTGTTACCGAAGAGCTTGGACTTCGGCGCCTCGATGTCCTTGACGAAGTTACCGTCAAGGTCGCAAAGGACAAGGCGGCTGTTCCCCGTGTCGCAGATGTAGATGTATTCGTCGGTGACGAAGACACCGCGGGGCGCGAGGAGCGAGGAGGTAGCACCGAACTCGTTGGCGAAGTCCTTCAGGGTGAACTTCAGCTTGTAGTATTCATCGAGAACGATGATACGGTTGTTCTTGGTATCGGCAATGTAGATATTGCCGTTCTTGTCGGCGAAAACGTCGGAGGGCTCGTCAAACGCTACCCCACCGTCATGCAAAAGACCCATGTAGTCCGAATCCACCACCATGACAGGAGAATACGCGGCAGGGGAATACAGGGCATAGCCGTCGATCGAATAGGTGTAGGTCTGATAGGGCTCGGAGGCCTTGGCCGACACCGCAAAGGAGGGGACGAGCATCAGGAGAGTCAGGAGCAGGAGCGCTACCGTGGACAGTTTTCTTTTCATCGATACGTCTCCTTTCCTTAGTCTTTCATACCACTCGTACCCATCGTCTCGATGATCTTACTCTGGTTGAGAACGAACACCGTGATAGGAACGATCATCATAACGACCGTAGCCGCCGCACCGGCACCGGCACGGGCAACACCGCCGCTAACGATCTGCTGGATCGCGTAGTTGAAGGTCTTCAGCTGCTCCGAGTGGATGTAGATCGAGGCACCGGTGTTCCAAAGACCCTTGAAGGTCTCGATGATCAGGGTCAGCCACGCAGGCTTGACCATCGGCATCGCAATGACCCAGAAGGTGCGGAACTCCGAGGCACCGTCAAGACGGGCACTCTCAAGGACAGCATCCGAGACCGAGCTTTCCATGAACTGCTTCATCAGGTAAAGACCCAGGGTACCGGCAAGGGCAGGCATGATGATCGCAAGATAGGTATCGATCCAGCCAAGGGTCGAGAGGATGATGAAGTGGGTCACCTGGTTGACGGTCGAGTGGAACATCAGCGAGGTAACGACCATCGAGAACATAATGTTACGACCGGGGAACTTCAGCTTGGAAAGCGCGTAGGCAGCCATCGAGGCAAACAGGAGGTTACCAACGGTACCTGCCGCCGTGATAAACACGGTGTTGAAAATGTAACGCGAGAAGGGGACCCAGGAGTCGCTCATCAGAGAGAACAGATCCGAGAAGTTCGTGAGCGTCGGGTTAACTACGTAAAAGCGCGGGGGGAACATCCACAATTCGTCAAGAGGCTTCAGAGCCTGCATGACAACATAGATCATAGGCAGGACCATGAAGGCACCCATCAGAGTCAGCATCACGGTGATACCGGCATCACCGCCGCGCGAACGGTTCAGTACGACCTTATGGCCTCTGGTTCTTAATTTCTTTGCCATCTTACTGCCCCACTTTCGAAAGAGCCTTCTTGACGATGTAGTTCGAGCCGTACATGATCACGAACAGGACCACCGCGATCGCCGAGGAATAACCGACCTCGTAACGGGCGCCGCCGTAGTCGTCAAGATGGTGCATAATGGTGTGTGCGGCATAGTCGACCGACGGCATACCGCAAAGCGCTGTAACGATCGCACCGAAGCCGAAGGACTGGGTGATCGCCAGGACCGCACCGAACATCAGCTGAGGCTTCATGTTCGGCAGGGTGACGTACCAGAGCTCCTGCCAGCGGTTGCGGATACCGTCCACCGCCGCGGCCTCGTACTGGCTCTTGTCAACGCCCTGAAGACCGGCGATGAACGCGAGGAAGGTCGTACCGAGCGACGTCCAAAGGGCAACGACGATACAAAGCGGCATGACCCACTTGGCGTTTTCAAACCAGAGGATCGGGACGCTGATAATGCCAAGCTCCATCAGGATACCGTTGACCCAGCCGTAGGCATCCGACGAGAAGAGGGTCTTCCAGATCATGTAAACGCCGCCCGAGATCGAGGGCGCGTAGAAGATCAGGGTAACGACCGCACGGATCTTCGGCCCGAGCTCGTTGATGAACCACGCCACGAGGAAGGACAGAAGGTACGAGGTAGGACCGGTGATCGCCGCAAACACGAGCGTGTTACCGGCCGCAATGATGAAGATATCGTCATCAAGGAACAGACGGATGTAGTTGTCAAAGCCCACCCAGTTCGGCATCTCCAGCATGTTGAAGTCGGTGAAGCTGAGCAGGATCGACAGGAATACGGGGAATACGGTGAAGAGGAGGAAGAGGAGCATAAAGGGTGCGACCATGAGGTAGGCCACCTTGTTGCGCTTCATTTCCTTCCATATCCATTGCGCGCGTGTCATCTCACTGCGCGACACAGGGCGCTTGGCGACGAGCACGGGAGCGGCATCGCCCTCTGCGGGCGCCGCGGCAGCTGCAGTCTCGGAAACCGGTGTAACGTCCTCGGTCACGACGGCCTCAGCCTCGGGGGCCTCGGTCACTTCCGCCGGTGCCGCCTCGGCCGCTTCGCGCTTCTCGTCAGCCGCCGGCATCACGGCGTCGTTCTCACGTTCCGTCATTTCGGTTTCCTCCTTATTGTAATTATCTGACATAGATCATTCTCCTTATGACGCTCAATTCGCGGGAGCCTTGTAGCCGGGAGGGAATTCACCCGGCTCCAGCGTTACCATTTCAAATTCCTGACGCTTTCGTGTCAGCTCCTTGTTGATGGTCGTGACGTAGTTGTACATCTGGTCCACAGG
Organism: Eubacteriales bacterium; assembly: GCA_045532575.1. Taxonomy (GTDB): domain Bacteria; phylum Bacillota; class Clostridia; order Oscillospirales; family CAG-272; genus UBA1740. Next base: position 11,483 of record JAZSGE010000136.1, read on the forward strand.
GTCGGCGCCTTCGTTAACGGCGGCAAGGAACGCGAACTGAATGTAACGCGCAATGATGTACGAGCCCGGGAAGTTCGGGATCGCGGCAAGGTTTTCAAACTGCTCAAGGAGGCTCTCAAGCTCGGACGAGGTCCAGGAGAGGTTGCGGAGCGCCTGCGTGTTCGCGGTGGCGTACTTGGCGGCAGGACCGACGAGGGCGACCATCTGGTTACCGTAATCGGCCTGGGCATCCTTGTTCGCCTGCCACTTCATGTATTTCCAAGCGGATTCCTGCTTATCGGCATCCTCCTTGTACAGCATGATGGTGGCCGTCAGCGTGGCGATCGAGCAGTTGTTGATCGTGCCGTCGTCGCGCTCCATACCGGGCAAGCGGGTGAAGGCCCACAGCCCGCGGATCTCGGTCGCAAAGACCGTCAGGGTGTTGTAAAGCGAGCAATAGTCGGTAATGATGATCGGCATTTCACCGGTACGGAAGCGGTTCGCCGCATCAAAGGCAACGGGGAAGGAATAGTCAGTGTAGAGTCGGCAGCAGCGCTGGAAGGCATCAAGAGCAATGTCCTCGCCAAGGCCGATCTGCGCACCGGCGTATTCGGGATCGTATTTCGACTTGTCGTAGTAGTTGGCGTCACTCTCGTACATCCACTGGCTTCCGCCCATCTGATAAACGAAGAGCGTCATGGCCGAGGTGTAGGTCAGACCGACCTGCATATTGTTCGACTGGAAGACGGTGATCGCCTCAAGGAGGTCATCCCACGTCTCGGGGATGTCAATGCCAAGGTCGGCAAGAACGTCGAGACGGTAGAACATCATCGGGAAGTTGGTAGTTTCGGGAACACCGTAGGTCTTGCCAAGGAGCGAGATCGGGATGGTGTTGGCGTAGTTGAAGACCACGTAGTCTTCCTTCACGGCATACTTGATGCGCTCGATCCCGTTTTCATCGGTGTAGGTCTTGCCGCTGGTGGGATCGTAGGAATTCGGATCGACCGCCTCATCGGCATCGATCTTCCCGTTTCCGTTCGAATCGAGAGAGGGAGCGGTGGGATCGACATAATAAGTACGCTTATAGCTGCTCTCTGCCTGCTCGGTCAGCTCGATGTCATAGCCGTAGGTGCTGATGTAGCCGGCACGCGAGTCAACAGGCTCAATGGCACCGCGGATCGCGTAGTTGATGGTGTCGGCGGCACCAAGACCGATGTAGACATCGGGGCCCTTGCCCGAAAGGACCGAGGGGAGCAGGGTACCGGCGGCAACCAGCTTCAGGTTGACGGCGACCTGCTCAACGGGAGTGAAGCTCGAGTCGATCAGGTTACGCCAGATGAGCGACTGGTCACGGCCGTAGGCCAGCCAGACGTCGATCGAATCGTCAAGGGTCTCCTCCTCCAGAACGCCCATCGCGTCATAGTCAACGAAGAAGCTCCAGAAGAAGGCGCGGATCTCAAACCAGGCCGACTGGAAGAAGTTTGCATTCTCCTTCGGCTCGGTGGCATCCACCGCCTGGACATTGAGATAGTCAATGAGCAGGCCCTGCTGCTTACAGGTGTTGAGCCAGGTACCGAGGGTACCGATGTAGGACTTCAGGTTGGAGAGGTTGGCCGCGATCTCATCCTCGTCGTTCCCCATCTTATCAAGAAGGATGGCGATCTGGTCGAGGGTGGCTACCTGCGAGCCCTTCGAGCCGCAAAGCTCCACAAACTTGGCGGAGACCCCTTCAAGGACCTTGGCCTGCTTGCGCAGCGTGCGGATGGTGTCGGGCATCAGCTCGGTGAAGTTGTAGTCGCGGTACTTATCGGGGGACGCGCCCGTCAGCTTGATGATCTCAAGGTAGGCACGGTTGATCTCGCTGAGCGACTCCTCAACCGTTTTAATAATATCGGAAAGCGTGCCAAGGCTGACCTCGAGGTACAGGGTGTATTCCACATCCTTCTCGAAGTAGAACTTGAAGGGCGTCTCGCCGTCGCCGAGGGAGGACACCTGCCAGCTCTTCGAATAGTCAAAGCGAGTGTTATAGGCCTCCGCAAAGGGAACGGTGGGCGTTCCGTCGGTCATGCCGTAATCGCCGCCCGACAGCTTAATGGCGCGCGATACGAACAGACCGTCAAGAATATTCTGGCGGAAGCGCATGGTCAGGTCGTACCAACCGCTTTCGGTGACCTTGAATCTATAAGCGGCCCACTGCCCTGCCGTATTGTAGCTCTCGGCACCGATGGTGTTGAGGTACTGCGAGGAGGGCGAGGAGGGCGAGGTGATCGCGGAGGAACGATCGTTCGAGGAGTATACCGAGGTGTCCGAAACACTGGTCGGGAATTCTGCCTCAATGCGCGTCAGCTGGCCGTTCGCCGCATTGTCGGCCTTGCCGGCGTACTTCGCAAGATATTCCTGATAGGTAAGGGTGCCGTCCTTCTGAGCGGGAACCAGCTTGATCGAGCGGATCGCCAGGTTCTCGCGCGAGCCGGAGAGCGAGAGCGTGTGCGTCTTCCCCGCTTCAAGGAAGAAGTAGAAGCTACCGTGATGGAAGCCGTCGACGTCCTGCGCGGAGTAGGTGCGCCACTCGGGGCGCTGATACGCCGTGTAGCGGAGGTCGTTCTCGCCGAGGTCACGGTTATAGAAGAACTCCGAGGTCGGGCCCATGAAGAACTGATTGCCCTTCGTGTTGTGCGTCTTATACTCGTACTTCGGGATCTTGACCGTCGTGCCGCCCTCGGTCTTCTCCTCCTCGTAGCCGTAGATCCAGTTCTTCGAGAAGGACAGGGCACGCGCCTCGGCAAAGGGAACCGAGGAGTCGATGGAGAGCGAACGCTCGACCGTCGCTACGTTATCGGCCGCATTGATCGGGTAATACTCGATCTGCAGCATATAAAGGTAGCCGAGGTCGTCGGCGGGAGTCCCGTCGGCATTCGTCTTCAGCCGGAGCTGAGGCACCTCGAACTCCCAGGTCAGGGTACCGGCGTCAGGCGTGAAGAGCGCGGGCTCCTGCGAGCCGCCAAGGCCCTCGAGCTTGTAAAGCGCGCCTGCGACGGCCGGTCTCCAGCCCTCGTAGTAAGTCAGAGTGAAGGCGGCATTCCCGGCAGGCGCGGCTTCGCCCGCAGCAACACCGGTAAGGCCGGGCATCGCCACGGCGTTGCCCTCCGCATCGTCCTTGCCGGAATCGCTTACGAAGTCGAAGAGCGGAAGCTCGATGTCGGCCATCGTCTTCCCCCTCTGCGTCGCAAGGATCTGCGTGTAGCGCTCGTAGTAAGAGCCGTACGACTCTGCGCCCAGGATGTCGGCGATCTCATCCGACGTTGCCGCGGCCGAGGCCGTGACAGCGCCCACGGGTGCCAGCGTAGCAAGTACACCGACCACCGTGACGAGAGCGAGTACCAACGAAAGCGCTCTGACACTCCTTGATTTTTTCATGGTTGTTCCTCCTTGGGGTTGTATTAAGCTGCGCTGACGCTCCCCACACGTAGGCACAGGGGGCGCTCGCACATTCGCATATGCGTATGATACCATATTTATTTTAAGTTGTCAAGAACCGCGAAGAGCCGCTCCTCCCCCGTGTTGCCTATGTTTTTTGCACTTTTTCCATTTTCACCCCGCTCTCCTCGGGTTCATTTTTCCTTTTTCTTCCATCTTTAGCTTTGGCATTGATTGGCTTTTCTCAATTTTTAATTTGTTTTTAATTGAAAATCCCTTGATTTCGTTGGTTTTTTCGCGCACCGTTTTTCGGTTATTAAATTTAATTTAATTATTTTTGCGGTATTTCAAAGAAAACCGAGTTGTAAAATCTGCACAATTTTTCGTTTTCTTTTTCTACACGTTGATTTTTTCCACAAAAATGCGACAAGAGGGTCATTTTTGCCTTATTTCGGGCTCCTTACCATAAAAAGCGGCTCTCCTCTTGACAATTCGCAAAGGGTCTTTTATAATCAAAGTAGTATAAATACCGGGCGGCAACAGCCGTCCCCAAAAGGAGTTTTGCCCATGTCTATCTATACCATCGGCGTTGACCTTGGTGGCACCAACATTGCCGCCGGTATCGTCAATGACCACATGCAGATCGTCAAAAAAGCGAGCGTGCCGACCCGTGCCGAGCGCGGCGGCGATGCCATCATGGCCGATATGGCGGCGCTCTGCCGCTCGCTCTGTGAGGAGGCGGGGATCCCGCTCTCTAAGATCTCCTCGGTCGGGATCGCGAGCCCCGGCACCGTCCTCTACAAGGAGGGGATGATCGAGCGCTCCGACAATCTGAACTTCTATCGCTTCCCCATCGTCGATAAGCTCCGTGCCCTTCTGCCCGGGATGACGGTCTACCTTGAGAACGATGCCAACGCCGCCGCATGGGCCGAGGCCGTTGCCGGGGCCGCCCGCGGCACGCGCGACTCGGTGATGATCACCCTCGGCACCGGCCTTGGCGGCGGTCTTGTCCTTGACGGGAAGATCTACGTCGGTCACAACGGCGCCGCCGCCGAGCTCGGCCACGTCCTTGTCAAAAAGGGCGGGCGCCTTTGCAACTGCGGCCGCCGCGGCTGCTTTGAGGCCTACTGCTCGGCCACCGGCCTCATCCAATCCACCAAGGAGATGATGGAGGAGTGCCGGCGCCTGAAGTACGACACCCTGATGACCGAGGAGGCCGAGAGGTACGGCAAGGTCAATGCGCGCGTCGCCTTCAACGCCATGAAGCGCGGTGACGTGTACGCCCGTCGCGTGGTGGAGGAGTATCGCGAGTTCCTTGCCGACGGGATCATTGACCTCATCAACACCTTCCAGCCCGAGGTCCTCTCGATCGGCGGCGGCATCTGCAACGAGGGTGAGCATCTGCTCTCCCCCGACTTCCTTGCGAAGATCGACCGTGAGCAATTCACGCGCGATGCCGACCACAAAACAAAGATCCGCATTGCCGAGCTCGGCAACGATGCCGGCATCGTGGGTGCCGCCATGCTGGGCAAAACGCTCTAATCGGGAGCAAAAAAGCAAAAAGCACACGCAAAGCGTGTGCTTTTTGCTTTTTGTAAACATTACATTACTCTTGGTCCACAGTGCTCTCGCCCGTCGTCTCATGCTCGCGTGCGCCCTCCACGTAGTTCTTGGCCTGCACCGAGAAGAGCGTGTGATAGCGTTCCTTCTTCTCCATCAGCTCGGCATGAGTGCCGCACTCGACAAGGCAGCCGTTCTCCATCACCGCGATCATGTTGGCAACGGTCGCCCCCGAGAGGCGGTGCGAGACAAGAATGGTGATCTTGTCGTCGCCCTCCTTGGCAAAGCTCTCGAAGACCGAGGCCTCCGCCAGAGGATCCAGCGAGGCGGTGGGCTCATCGAGGATCAGGATCGACGAGCGCTTATAGAAGGCGCGCGCAATGGCCAGCTTTTGCCATTGTCCGCCCGAGAGCTCGGCACCGGTCTCCTCAAAAAAGCGTTGCAGGGGGGTATCGTACCCGAGGGGGAGCGTGTGGAGGTAGGCATCGGCGCCCGCGCGGACGGCGGCATGCTCGATCTCGCCCTCCTCGGGGGTGCGTGCGATATCACCGAAGCCGATATTCTCGGCGGCGGTCACGGCATAGCGGCCAAAATCCTGGAAGATCACACCGTAAAGCGCATAGAGCGAGGGGACGTCGTACTCGCGCAGATCGTGACCGTCGAGAAGGATCACGCCCTCGGTGGGATCGTAAAGACGGGTGAGGAGCTTGATGAGGGTGGTTTTCCCCGCCCCGTTGAGACCGACAAGCACCATCGTCTCGCCCGTGCGGAGGGTGAAGCTGACATCCTTGATAACGTTACCGCGTCCGCCGGGATAGGCGAAGCTGACGTTCCGGAATTCGATGGTATGAGGGCCCTCGCCCGGGATACGGGGCGGCTCTGCCACAGCAACGACGGTCGGGCGCTCACGCATAAAGACCATCATATTGTCGATGAAAAGGGTTCCCTCGTAGATCGAGGCGACCGAGGCGATCACCGTACCGACCGAGGAGGAGATCGAGGAGAGCGCCCCCTCGTAGAGCGCCCAATCGCCGATCGCCCCCGCGCCGCTCACAACGCCGAAGGCTACGTACAGCAGAAGGAGCGAGCTCCCGAGGAGAGAGAGGGAGGCGGCCAGGAGCTGCCACCACGTCTCATGGAAGGAAAGGCGGCGGATCCCGCGGAAATACACATGGAAGGCGGCGCGGTAGCGCTCGATAAAGGTCTCGGAGAGCCCCATGATGCGGACCTCCTTGGCCTTATCCTTATCGACCAGCTGACCCGAGAAATATTCCATCTGGCGGCGCTCCTTGGAGCGGCGGCGCATATAGAAGAAGCTCTTGTTGCGATACACGCAGTTGACGATGGCGGTAGGCACGGCCATCACCACGATAAAGAGGGGGGCGAGGGGATGCAGGCGGCCAAGGATCACCACAAAGCTCAAGGCGCTGATCGCCGCCGAGACCATATCAAAGGTCGCGCGCAGGATCATCAGGGGGCGCATGCCTGCCTCACGGTTGGCGTTCTCGAGCTTTTCATAAAACTCGGGGCGGTCAAAGGAGGCCATATCGACGCTCCTCGCCTGCATCATGATCTTTTCCTTGATGTGATTGGCCACAAGCTCACCGGCGAGGTTGTTGGTGAGGGCAGAAAAGCGATTGACGATGCGGACGAGCAGATGGAAGATAAATTGAAACAGGACAAGGAAGGTGAGCGAGCGGAAGCGCCCAAGGAGCTCGGTCCGCACAAAGGCGGAAAAGCCGGTATCCTCAAGGGGCCCCTCGGCTAAGAGCGCGGCCACCGCGTTCAGAAGATCGCGTGAGATCCAGGCACCGAGGACGGGCATAACACCGCCAAGGAGGCAGAAAAAGGCCATCAGGAGGAGGAGCCACGGCCGCGTTTCGTGCACAAGGCGCACGATATAAAAGAGATGCGAAAAGAAGGAAGCGACCATGCGGGCGATCCAACGGGGGTAGTCGCGCAGGCGCTCGGGGCGTCGCGGTCCCTCGTTGCGGCGCGGCGGAGGGCCATCCGGTATTCTCATAGGGGACTCCTTTCTCCGCCGAGGAGGCGGCGGGCCATTGCCAGGGAGGCGTTCATCTTATCGGGGAGGAGGGTGCCGTCTTGGCGCATACAGCCGCACTCAAGCGTCACGGTCGAATCGTACCCGACACCGAGGAGCGAGTGCGCAATGCCGGGGATATCGAGGTGCCCCTCCCCGAGATGGAGAGTGGCAAGGCCGGAAAAATCACCGGGCGTGCCGCCGTAATCGTTCAGGTGGATATGGCGGATGCCGCCCTCCCTGCCGAACAGGTGGCGATAGGGAGGCGAAAATACGCACTCCTCCTGGCGGTGATGCGCCGCCATTTTGGTGTCGTAGGTAAAGGCGGCCTCGGGATCGGCCGCAAGGATCTCTTCAAAGCGGGTCAGCGGATCGCTGACGGCACACACCACGTTCTCGACCGTCAGGAGGAGCCCCACCTCCTCGGCGATCCGACGGAAGGCGAGGTAGGCCTCAAGGTGCCGCCCGAAATCGTTGTCGCTCGGCAGGCCGTTCCAGAGATGGAGCACGAGCTTTCCGGCTCCCAGGCGGCACGCGGCGCGGCAATTTATATGAAAGCGGCGCATGGCCTCGCGCCATCCCTCCTCCCCGTCGGCAAGCAGCTCACCGATCCGCTTTTCCACATGGAAAACAGGGAAGGCGAGGCCTGTCGCCAGGTAGTCGTCAAGGATGGCATCGATGCGCCCGTAAAAGCTCTCGTACATCAGAAATTCATAGGCCTCGGCGCAAAGAGAGTCATAAACACCGAGAAAAGCCCCGGGGTCGCGGCCGTTCACACGGCCGATAAAGGCGCCGATCGAGGGGAGGATCTGCATTTATTCTTCCTTTCCGTGGGATAGGAGGACGCCGGAGCGCCCATCGAGAGTCAGGAGGCCATACGAGGGGCTCCCGTCGGCGGGATGCCCGAGGCTGCCGGGATTCAGGATCCAAAGGGGGCCTCCCTCCTCCTCGGGGAGATAGGTCGCAAGGGGGATGTGCGAGTGTCCAAAGAGGAGGATCGAGGCCTCACGTCGCCTTGCCAGCGCGATCGCCCCACCGAGCCCGCTCTTGACCGACACGGTATGCCCGTGGAGCAAAAGGATCCTGTGGCCGCCAAGCGTCACCGTCAGCTCCTCGTCACGCAGGCATCCGTAGGGCGAGACGGCAGGATCGCAATTCCCCCGCACCGAAAAGAGCGTGGGGTAACCGCCAAGGAGCACCGCCTCCTCGACCTCACCGAGCCCGTCCCCAAGGCAGAGGATGCCGTCGGCATCCCTATGGCGTGAAAGCACGCGCCTAAGGCGGTCGGTGCGCCCGTGTGTATCCGAGATCACGAGGAATTTCAGCATACCGCTCTGTCAAGGGCCCCTTTCTTCGCATATACTGCTAATACATTTCAAGTAGCGAGGTGAACGCGATGCAATTCGATGCTGACAAAATGAAGACCGTCCTCGGGAAAAGCGATGCCGAGCTCTGGCAGCTCATACGGACCGTCGCCGCAGGGAGCGGCATCTCACTCCCCGAAGGGGAGCCGTCGCCGGGAGATATGGCACGCCTGCGCGCCATTCTTGCCACCAAGTCGAGCCGCGACGTGGACGAAGCCTTAGCCACGCTCCGCCGCGCCCGTAAGGAGCGCTGATGGCAGGCGAGGCGCCCGATCTTTCGGGCATTCTCGGCTCGCTTCTGTCCAATCCCGCCGCCCTTGCGGGGATCGCCGAGCTGCTCGGCAGTCTGCGCACGGCCCGCCCGTCCGCCTCTCCCTCGGAAGGCGACAGCCTCAAGGGAGCGGCCGCTCCCACCTCCACCGAGGCAGCCGCGGCCGGTGCTCCCGCATCGCCGGGAGTGTCCGCGGCATCCACGACAGGAGCATCCACGACAGGAGCATCCGCGGCATCCCCCATCGAGGCTCTCGCCGCAATAGCAAGCGGAGCGTCCGCGACATCCTCTGCCGGGACATCCGCGCCCCCCCTGACCGAGGCTCTCGCCGCAGTATCGGCCGGGGCATCCGCGATATCCTCGAGTGGGGCGCCGGCAGCCGAGACCTCACTCCCCACGCTCCTGCCGTCCGCCCCCCATCGGGAGCGGCGTGTCCTGCTCTCGGCACTCGGCCCGTATCTGTCCCCACGGCGGCGGCGGACGCTGGACGGCGCCCTCCGCCTCCTCGAGATCATCGAGCTATTTCGTGACGGAAGGGAGGGAGAGCGACATGTATAGCCGTGACTTTTCCGACAGAGCCGACCGCCACCGCGTGCCGCCCCAATACGGCGGCACCGCCCTCAGCGCGCGACGCCACGGGGAGGACGACTGCGACCGTCCCCACAGCAATCCCCCACCCCGGAAGGAAGCCGACCGCCCCTACGGCGAAGGCCCGACCCAAAGAGACCGCGACCGCCCCCACGGCGAAAAAACGCCCCAAAAGGACGGCGGCCGCGAGGCGTGCG